>JBAZOW010000056.1:0-14892 GCA_041648495.1 Patulibacter sp. | reverse complement strand
TCGATCTGGTTGACCGCGGGCACCACGCCGGTCTCGCGCTGAAGCCGCTCCAGGTGGTGGACCTCGAAGTTCGACACGCCGATGCTGCGCACCAGTCCTTCGTCGCGCAGCTGCTGCAGCACCCGCCAGGCCTCCACGTACTGGTCCTGGGCGGGCATCGGCCAGTGGATCATGTAGAGGTCGACGTAGTCCAGGCCGAGCCGCTGGAGGCTCGCTTCGAACGCCGCGCGGGCGTCACCCTGGTCGGTGTTCCAGAGCTTGGTCGTGACGAACAGCTCCTCCCGCGGCACGCCCGACGACGCGATCCCCGCGCCGACACCGGCTTCGTTGCCGTAGATCGTCGCGGTGTCGATGCTGCGGTACCCGGCTTCGATCGCGGTCGTAACCACCGCCGCGGTCTCGTCGTCCGGGATCATCAGCACGCCGTAGCCGACCTGCGGAATCGCGTGGCCGTCGTTGAGGGGCAGGGTGGGGACGGTGGTCATGGGGGACCTCTTTCAGCGGGGAAGCTGCCGGTGCAGACGCCGTAGTCGAGCGTAGCGGGACGCCCGCACCGCCCCGCGTCGCAGACGGACGAACGGCGGTCGTTCGGCCGGCGGGGTGCGCACCGCGGCAAGCAGCGAGCGACCCGCGCTAGCGGAAGCGTGCGTAGATCGCCGCGGACGCCGACCGTACGGTGCTCGCGAGCGGCCCCGAACCACGGTGCCCGACCTCGACGAGCAGGTGAGCGATGCACGCAGCGAGCAGCCCGGAACCGACGACCATCGGAGGACGGAACCGTGGGTGATGCGCGGCCCGTCGCGGCGGTCACCGGGGCGTCCGGAGGGATCGGCCGCGCGATCGCGATCCGACTCGCCGCCGGAGGTGCGACCGTCGCGGTCTCGGCGCGCTCGCCGGACGGGGGAGCGGAGACCGTTCGCCTGATCGAAGCGGCAGGCGGTCGAGCCGAGTTCACTCCGGTCGACGTCAGCGACAGCAGTGCCGTCGCAGCGTGGATCTCCGGGGTCGCGGAGCGGCACGGCCGGCTCGACCAGCTGGTCAACAATGCCGGGATCAACGGTCGGTCGGCACGTCTCGAGGAGTACGACGTGGCCGAGTTCGAACGCGTGATCGCCACCAACCTGCTCGGGACGTTCTACGCGGTGCACGCGGCGATCCCGATCATGCGCGCTGCCGGGGGCGGAGCGATCGTCAACCTCGGGTCGACGGCGAGCCTGCAGGGCTACGGGATGCTCGCGGGCTACACGGCCTCGAAGCACGGCCTGCTCGGCCTGACGAAGAGCATCGCGCTGGAGAACGCCGACGTGCCGATCCGGGTCAACTGCGTCTGTCCGGGTCCGGTCGATACGCCGCTGATGCAGGGGATCGAGCGCCTGGTCAATCCGGACGACCCCGCGGCCGCGCGCGACATGTTCGCCGGCACCACGGCGCTCAAGCGGTACGGCCGCGCCGAGGAGATCGCCGAGGTCGTGCACTTCCTCCTGGACGAGCGGTCGGGGTACGTGACGGGAACCGCGATCTCGGTCGACGGCGGCGTGACCACCGGAGTCTGAGGTCGTCCGTCTCGCCGACCCGGGGCGCAACGAGCGACGGGCCTCCGTCGGCTACCAGCCCGTCCACTCCGGGCCGAGCGCGACCGGCAGCTCGTCCGTGTCGAGCGGCAGTCGGTACTTGTCCGGCGAGGTGTGGTCGTACTGGATCGTCGGGAAGTTGACGACCGCTACGTCGGTCTGCCCGACGTTGCGCTCCGCGTGCCACACCCCGCGCGGGATGACCAGCAGCGCACGGTCGTGCTCGTGCAGGAACAAGCGCGATTCCTGGCCGTGCGTCGGCGATTCCTCGCGCTCGTCGTAGAAGACCAGCTCGAGCGTGCCCGAGAGGAAGGCGTAGCGGTCCTCGTGACGCCGGTGGACGCCCCAACCCTTCGCGGCTCCGGGGCGGATCGTGAACAGGTAGGAGAACACGAGCGGGTCGTCGTTGACGCCCCAGCGTGGGTCGTACAGCTCCGTCACGGTGCCGCGCTCGTCGGCGTGCGTCGTGAGCGGCCGGAGGACCATCCCGTGCGGCAGGTTACGAAGTTGCTGACCCGTGCTCGGATCGACCGTCTGTACGTCCTGCTGGATCCCCATCGGCGCAGAGTAGCGTTCGCGACGATGACGACCTTCACGGTGGCGATCCCGACGCACGACCGGCGCGAGACCGTCGTCCTCGCCGTCCGCAGCGCGCTCCGGCAGACGCGGTCTCCGGAGGAGATCATCGTCACGTGCGACGGCTGCACCGACGGCACGGAGGAGGCCCTTCGAGCCTTGGGGGACGATCGGATCGTCGTGATCGAGCTGGCGAAGGGCGCCGGGTACGCCTACGGCCACCGCAACGTGGCGCTCGAGCGGGCCACGGGGGAGGCGATCGTCTGGCTGGCCGACGACGACCTGCTGCTGCCCGACCACCTGGAACGCCTCGACGAGCGGTGGGGGTTGGGCGACGTCGATCTGGTCACCACGCCGGCGATCGTCGTCGCCCCCGACGACGGCCTGGAGTGGGCCGGGCGCGACTGGAGCGTGCCGTACTTCCGGTCCGCCTTCGAGCGGGCGAACACCAACGTGATGGCCTCCGTCTCGGTCCGGACCGAGCTGGTCCGCTCGATCGGCGGCTGGAACGCCACGATCGAGCGGTGGGCGGACTGGGACCTCTGGAAGCGCGCGCTCGCCGCCGGTGCCCGCCCCGCCGCGCTCGACGACCCCTCCGTACTGCACTTCAAGGCCACCGGCCGGGTCCAGGCGTGGCCGGACCGGGTCCGCCAGAACACCGAGTGGTTGGAGAGGATCAGCGATCCGGTGTCGTTGCGGGCGCTGCGACCGGCGCTGCGTCGGACGCGTAGCCTGCTCGACGCCCCGTTGGCCGAGCACCACGCCTACCTGACGCGACACGCCGAGGAGACCGCAGCCTGGCTCGAGCAACGCGAGCGGCTGATCGTCCAGCTTGACGCCGACGTCGCGGACCGCGACGCGATGATCCGCGAACGCGAGACGACGATCATCGAGCGTAACGCGACCGTCGAGCAGCAGCAGCGCACGATCGAGGCCCACGCGCAGCGCCTGGCCGACGCCGTGGCCGAGATCGACCGTCAGCGACGCACCCTGACCGCGATCTACGACGGCGGCTGGTGGCGGCTGCGGGGCGCGCTCCGCAGCGGAGCAGGACGACTGCTCCGCAGGCCATGACCTTGCTCGATATCGATCTACGGCGTACCCTCGATCGAACGTCGTAGATCGAGGAGCAGTCGTGGACTCACGCCCAACCACCCCCAGCGCTCCGGGCGATCGACCAGCGGGCGGCGCGGCGCGATCCCGGATGCACCGGCGGTGGCCCCGCGCGGCCTGGCGGATCGCGGTCCCGCCGCAGCTGCGGCGGGACGTCGACCTCGCCCGGGTCGACTACGCCGACGCCTACCGCGTGACCCAGACGTCGGGCGCGCACTCCGCCGAGCGGTGGCTGCACACGATGTTCGAGGAGGCACCCGTACCGATCATGCGCCTGACCCGCATGGCCTGGAGGCTGTTCGGTGCCCAGCTCGCTCCCGACCCGTCCCCGGGTCACGTCTTCGGATGCCCCGTCGAGATCAACGATCACCGCTCCGCCCGCATGGTCGTGGTCTGGCGCGTCGGCCTGCAGGCCCGCGTGGTCGCGCAGATCGACGAGCAGGAGACGGTCTTCGCGACGTTCGTCCAGCTCGATACCCCGGCGGGCCGCGGAGCCTGGCTCATCGCCGCCCCGGTCCACCGCAGGCTGATGGCGGCCGGGTTCTCGCTGGCGGCGTGGCGGCTGCGGCGGAGTGCGGCGACCGAAGCGGCGGGGGCGTAGGTCTCGGATACGCTCGAGCCGTGGACCTCGCCCCGTTCCCCGACGTCGCCTCGTGGCGTCATCTCGACGTGCGATCGGGGTTCGAGGTGCTGTTCTACGCCCCGCATGGGGACGGGCATCTGCTGCGTGGCCACACCACCGCGGTCGAGGACGCCGTGGCGTGGTCGGTCGGGTACCGCGTCGAGCTCGATCGCGATTGGCAGACGCGGCGGGTCGAGGCCACATCGGCGACCGCCGGGGGCGAGCAACGGACGGAGCTGCGGCGAACCGAGGACGATCACTGGTTCGTCGACGGCACTCTGCGCCCCGAGCTCACGGGCTGCGTCGACGTCGATTTCGAGTCGTCCGCGGTCACGAACGCGCTCCCGGTCCACCGCCTCGACCTTCGGCTCGACGAGACGCAGTCGGTACCGGCGGCGTTCGTCCGCGCCGAGGACCTAAGCGTCCTGCGGCTGGAACAGAAGTACCGCCTGCTCGACCGTACGGAGACGGAGATCCGCTTCGCCTACGTGTCCTCGACCTTCGACTTCGCGTGCACGCTGACCTACGACGCGTCCGGCCTGGTCGTCGACTATCCGGGGATCGCGACGCGGGACCGGTCGGGCGACTAGCTGAGCGCAGGACCACCCCTCGACGTAGAGAGGGGAGTCCTCAGCGCTTCTCGACCGACGCCGAGAAGCTGATCCGCCCGTCGGCCTTCCCGGTCTGCTCCGACCCGCTCTGGGCCTGGGTCAGCAGCACGCCCCTGCCGCCGCCGTTGAGGCTGCCGGTGACGCCGAGCGTCGCGACGAACTGCGGACCCCAGTGACCGAGCGGCTCGCTGATCGGCGTGGTCAGGCAGTTCTGCATCAGGATGGTCTCCCAGTCCTGGAAATAGCCGGTGGTCACCAGCCCCATCTTGCGGATCCCGAGCCACGCGACCTCGACGCCCCAGCCGTTGGCGAGCCGCTGCTCCTTGCCGCCGACCGTTCGGCGGGTGGTCCCGTAGACGTAGATCGGGTGGGTCTCGTGGAACGTCGCGGTGGACGTACGCTCCTCGCGGTCGCAGCCCGCGTGCCACGAGCGATCGTCGGTGCTGAACTTCGCCTCGTAGAGGATCGTGACGTCGGCGGTGCCCTGCGCTGTAGACCCCGTCGCGTCGGGGAACGTGACCTTCCCGTCCTTGACCTTCACCGTCACCGTCTCGCTCTCGATGCCGTTCCTGAGCTCGCCGGATCGGGTGACCGACCACGACGCGCTGACGGTGCCGGTGGTCTTCTCCTGCTTCGGCGCCGATCGACCCTGACGCGCGCGCTTCTTCTTCGCCTTCTTCTTGGTGGTGCTCGGCTTCTTGCTCTTCTTGGGGACGATCGCGGCGCCGCTATCGGTCGCGGTTGCGGGGAGGGGGAGACCGACGATCGCGGTCGCGATGCCGACGGCAAGGACCGGACGCAGGGGGACTCGAAGGCGCATGGACGCAACCTAGGAGCGAGGGTCGGGGACCCGCATCGGTGATTCCACCGGTATCCGTTTCGCCGCTCGATCCGTGACGAGCGGCTTGGCTGCGCCGCCACGGCGGTCCGCGGAGGCGTTCCGGACCTATGATCGCCCGATGGACGAACGCAGGGACGTGCTGGTCGTCGCGGACGTCGGCGCGTGGCGCGCATGGCTCGACGCTCGTGAGCACGACTCCGACGGCGTGTGGCTGACGCTCGCCAAGAAGGGCACGACGACGCCGACGTCGTTGACCTACGCGCAGGCGCTCGACGAGGCGCTGTGCAGCGGCTGGATCGACGGCCAGACGAAGTCCGTCGACGACGCGACGTACCTGCGGCGATTCACGCCCCGCCGCGTGCGCAGCATGTGGTCCAAGCGCAACGTGGAGCACGTCGGCCGTCTCGTCGACGAAGGGCGGATGCGGCCTCGGGGTGTCGAAGAAGTCGAACGCGCCAAAGCCGACGGACGCTGGGACGCAGCCTACGCGGGGTCCGCGACGATCGAGGTCCCGGACGATCTGACGGCTGCCCTCGACCGGGATCAGGCCGCCCGGACGATGTTCGCCACGCTCAACAGCCAGAACCGGTACGCGGTGCTGCACCGGATCACCACGGCACGAACTCCGGAGACCAGGCAACGCCGGCTGGATCGGCTAGTCGCGATGCTCGGTCGCGGGGAGACGCCGCATCCGCAGTGAGCCGACGGAGGGAGTCGATCGGACCCGATCGACATCCGACCGCGTCGGCAGACTCCCCGCCGTGCCTGACCCGACCGATCGCGAAACTCCGGCGTCCGCTCGAGGTCGTACCGCGGTGCAGGCCAAGACCCCGGAGTCCCGCGCGATGTACGCCGAAATCCAGCGGGCGTGGGGGATCGTGGGTCGGATCAACGCGCTCCCGCCCGGTGATCTCGACGCCGTTCGTGCGCTGCTGAGCGAGCTGACCGGCCACGAGCTCGACCCGACGGTGCGCGTGCTGCCGCCGTTCCACACCGACGGCGGGCGCAACCTGCGGTTCGGTCGCAACGTCTTCGTCAACCACGGGTGCACCGCGATGGACCTCGGCGGCATCACGATCGGCGACGACGTGATGATCGGCCCGAACGTGCACCTGATCAGCTCGGGTCATCCGGTCGACCCGGCGACGCGCCGCTCGCAGATCACGCTGGCGCCGATCCGCATCGAGCGCGGTGTCTGGATCGCCGCCGGCGCGACGGTCCTGCAGGGCGTCACCGTTGGCGAGGACGCCGTGGTCGCGGCCGGCGCCATCGTCACCAAGGACGTCCCGCCGAGGACGCTGGTAGCTGGGAACCCGGCGCGGATGATTCGGGAGGTTTGAGAAACGGCCCCCGGGAAACCTCCCCGGCCCGTCGGGCCCTTCGCGGCGGTGCGGAAGGCGTGCTGCCGGCGATCAGCAGGGCGGGGCGCCAGCGTGGCGCGGCAGCCCGTCGGTGAGGTGGATCCAAGCTTGCATCGACGCGGTGTGAACGTGCATCGTCGGCTCGAAGAGGTCGGGCCGGTCCAACGAGCCGGCCAGGACCGAGATCGTCGCGGCTGACGTGCGGCGCATCAAGAGCGTCGAGCCGCAGGATTCGCACGAGCCGGCCTCCAGCGATGCGCTGATCTGGTGCCACCGGGGGTATCCGTCGACTTGGAGGTCAGCCGCTGCAAACAGCAGGCGGGCGTTGAACGCTGCGCCAAGCACCCGTTGACAACGCCAGCAATGACAGACCCGCTCGTTGATCGGGCCGCTCGATGCCCGGTATCGAACGCCGGCGCACAGGCATCCGCCCGAGTACACCGCGCTCGAAGCTGGAACCGACTCCATCTGGCTGATGTTCGCAGCCCGTCTGAACGGCGGTTGGCCGGCCGCGTGGGCGGGGCTCGGCGTTGGGCGGCATCGGGTTCGATCTGCGGACCCAGGTCGTTGGCTACACCGTCCACAAAATTGAGGGGAAAGCCAGTATGTTCGTGGCGGTTCGTTGTCCCCGAACGGAGCCCCCATGAAACGTCCCATCGCGCTGGCCGTCGCGCTCGGCCTGATCGTCGTCTCGAGCGCCGCCACGGCCTCTGCCGCCACCCGGAGCTTCTTCCGGCTCGACCCGTCAGGAACCCCGTACGCGCAGATCGGGCAGGATTTCTCGTTCGTCCGGGCGACCCAGCCGATGGCCTGGAACGCCAGCGGCGGCCTGGTCGGAGCATCGGGCGGCGTACGCGTGGGCGACTGGTACGCGTCGATCCTGGTCAACGCGGACGGCAGCCGGCTCTTCGTCACGCAGATCCGGACCAAGATCGGCGTGCCGACGGGGACCCCGGCCGCCGGCGGGTCGTGCGATCCGCTGTGGGAACCGACGCCGGGGGAGTACTCAATGCTGTGCCGGGTGCCGTTCTCCACCGCGCTCGGGGGCAAGACCTACCGGCTGCAGCAGATCTCGGCGTCCCTCAACGGGCCCATCACCCAGTTCGACAGCTATTTCCAGGTGAAGAACGGGCCGCGCTTCCACGTCGGGACGATCCGGGTCCCGCAGCGCGGCCTCCAGCTGGACAGTTCGCTCTACGACCAGTCGTCGATCTACTCCGCAACCTGCGGCCCGTTCCCGCGCAGCGAGATCGTGTTCGGTCCGCCGACGTTCCGCAAGGCCAACGGCGTCGGCACCAACGGCCGCTACGTCAGCAGCGACATGTTCGGCTCCTGCAACGGATCGGCGGCGACGGCGGTGCAGTTCGCCGACGGCGCGTACCACCGGCTCGGCAACTGAGCCGCGGGGCACGCGTCTGCCGGCCCCGGCCGGCAGACCTGCACGCCACGCACGTCGCCTACTGGACGCGATGGAGGGCCTGGAGCGTGGGGCGGGCCGCTCATCGACACCTTGGCGATTCGGCAGGCGCAGCGGGCCGGCGCGAGGGCTAGGAGGGGAGGTGGGTCTCGAGGGGCGAGCCGTTCGCGGCCATCGTCCAGAGCGCCTGGGCGAGCGTGTCGGGTTCTACGACGGGGAAGGGGATGGCCGCCGAGTCGTCGCCGCCGGTCAGCGTTGCGTACGCGGCACTGCCTTTGATCATGGCCGAGATCAGTAGGGATCCGACGTGGATTCCGTGGGCGGACAGTTCGGCGGCCAGGCTGTGGACGTAGTTGCGGGCGGCGGCCATCGCCGGGCCGGCACCGCTGAGGTCGGGCATGGGGTGTGCGGCGGACGCTCCGAGACCGAACAACATCGCCCCGCTGCCTCGGTCGATCATCTCCGGAAGCACGGCCTGGACGATGTCGACCGGGGTAAGCGCCAGCAGCTCCAGGTTGGCTCGCAGCTCGGTGGAGGTGAGCTGCCGCGCGGGGGTGAAGCCGACCTCGGGCCCGACGGGACCGTAGTAGATGGTGTCGATGCGTCCCATCTCCTTGCGGATGCCTTCGACGACACCCTGCGCTGCTCGGCGATTGGAGAGATCGGCGGGAAACGCGCGTGCGGTGACGCCGTCGGCAGCCAGCTCGTCGGCCAGCGCGGTGAGAGGCTCGGGGCGCCGCGCGACGAGTGCGACATCGAAGCCTTCGCGCCCGAACCGTCGGGCAACTGCAGCACCAAGGCCTCGCCCAGCGCCGAACACGACAATAACTTGAGGCATGCCTCAATTTATAGCAGCGTTGCTGAGGGTAATCTCAACTTATGGTGCGAGCCGACGCCCAGCTCAATGCCGAACGGCTTCGAACGGCCGCGCAGGAGGTGTTCGCCGAACGAGGCCTAGGCGCTCCGCTCGAAGAGATTGCCTCCCGGGCCGGCGTGAGCGTAGGAACGCTCTACAACCGTTTCGGCTCTCGGGAGGGGCTGATCGATGGCGCGATGACGGTCCTGTTGCGGGAGCAAGTGGAGGCGATCACCGCGCGCGCAGGGGCCTGCGTTGACGCGGGGGCGCGGTTTGCGAGCTACCTGCACGGCCTGGTCGAGATGCAGATCCTGACGCCGGCACTAGCGCAGAGCATCGCGCAGGCACCACCCGGCAGCGAGCTCGCCAAGGAGTGCGCCACCGCGATGGAGCATGTCGCTGCTGCACTCGCGGGCGCGATCGACGCTGGCGTCGTACGCTCTGATGCACGTATCGATGACGTGACCGCCCTGCTGGTGGCGAACGTCGCTGTGATCTCGGCAGTCAACGCCGATTCTGCCCGGCGACTGACAAGCGTGGTGCTCGCCGGCCTACGCCAATGACGCGGCCGATGCCAAGAGCGGCGGCGCACGCTCCCAGGTATTGAGTGTCGATTCTCAATGAATCGAGACCGCGGATTCTCACGAACCGAGACCGCTGATGGACGTCAGGCCGAGCACGGCCCAGGCGCGGAACCTATGCCGCGAGTTGGTCTTTTCTCTTTGCGCGTGTGCTCGTAGATCGACCGTGTACCGCCCGTCCGCGTTGCCCGTAGCGCGCTGCCAAGTCAGTCATTCGGCGGAGTAATGCTCGCTCTCGTCCAGCTCGCCACGCTCGCGGTAGCGCTCGATCTCTTCCGGCGTAGCTAGGCGCGTACCAACGTGCCGCAGTTTGGTCGTGGTGACCATGAAACCCTCGTCGTCGGAGCCGAGCTGGCTGGTAGGGGCTTGAACTAGATAGAAGGTGCGGGCCCTGCCGTCTTGTGGCGGAATGTCCTCCCTCGGCAGGTTACGGTCAATGTGCTCCTCGTAGATGCTCTCAGCGGTCTTGGCAAGTTCCTGGGCGAACCACCCAGCCGCGGTAAGGTTCAGCGACTCACCGCCGAGATCGACGATTACGTCATCGGTGTGCCACGAGGACTTGAGCAGCGGAGCAATAGGAGCGGCCAGCTTAGGCGCGTCGCCCCTTTGATGCTTGCCCTCGCCGAGGGTGTACGCGTCCAGATGCTCGTAGTAGTCACGAATTATCTCGAAGGACGAAAACTTCCGAACGTAGTCGTCGCGCAGCGCGTATAGCCGTTGATCCTGGGTCGTCTTGGCGAGCGAACTCGTAAATCTGAGCACGCGCTTGATGGCCATTACGAGGTAGTAGGCGTGCACGTGGAGCTGGTCAAGGACCGACGGCACGTTCGGGTCCTCGGGCTTCGGTTCCGGGCCCCATGCGTGGCGCCGCCGATGGCGACGGTTGAGCTTCACCACCGCCACGAGTTGCTGTTCAACCGCCTCTCCCCAGAGGCCCGGGCCGGTGCCAGGCAATCGCCCGACGTCGAATAGCCGATCCCAGTCGAGAGGCATATCTGCGGCTTCGTCGATGGTCACTCGTCCGTTGTATCGCAACGAGGTTCGTGGTCAGCAAGCGCCGCAGCTTGAATTTCTGAGCACCGATCCGTCGCCTTCCGCCAGGTTTAACTGCAGCGACATCCGATGGTCGCGTGGCCGCCTGGGCCAGCGTTGGACCGAACCTGCTTGCCTGGGCTTCGCGAGTTTGTGCGTAGCACGCTGCTCAGCAGCCAAGCCGTGGCTCGGTTCACGCAGCGTTGGACGGTCGGCAAAGGACAGACAATCGATCCGGAGGGGGCAGGCGAGATGGCGCCCCTCAGCGAATTGAGACCAGCGTTCTCGCCTAATCGAGGCCGCGATCGGGCCTCGAGGCGTCACGACTCATCGCGATCGTGCCGCTCGGCCTCCATCTCCGCTGCGACTCCATTCTCGATGCGGCGACGTCGGCGCCAGGTGAAGGGTCGTGTCAGCTGGAATCGGGCGCGGGGCCAGAACCGGCCGGCCTCCCGGAACTCAAGCTCCTCATCGGAAAGAAGGGTCTCCAGCCCGTACACCTCGCGACTCCACCGGACCTGGTCATTCGGGGCATCCCAGGCGCTGATCTTTGTCAGTGCCTCGATCGCGTCCTGGACCGTCACGAGGTCCTTTCCGAGACTCGAGCGGGCGAAGTCGTCGTCGATGTCGACGCTCTCATCACCCCGAGCTCTGCTCTCTACGACGTCGACGGCGTCGAGCACCTGAATCCACCGTTTCTTTCGGAGCGAGGCCCCAAGGATCTCCGCGGATCCTTCCCAGTGCGGCAGGTGAATCTTGCAGAGCGACTGCAGGTCATACGGGTTCTTTTCACCCTGCCTCATCGCGAGGTCGCCTTCGTCGTAGACGAACTGGATCGCCCCGTGGACTTCCTGCAAGTCTGCGAGAAGCAGACGGGCGGCACCTCTGTTCTGACGACGGGTGCGCCAGTAGGCGGTAGCCGAGGCCGTGACAACACCCAAAGCGCCGCTCGTGACGCCCACTATGATCTCCGACGCGAATGATTGTCCGCCCTCGGCCATCTGGTTTTGAGTAAAGCGCTTTGGAGGCGCGAACGCGACCTCAAGTAGCGCAGCGATCAAAGCAAACAGCTGCGAGATGACCTCGATCACTGGCAGCGGGCCTTTGTCGGGGCGATCTCGGCGACAGTCGAAGCGAGCACGGTCGCCTCGGCTTACAGTCCCGCCACTACATTCTCGTAGAGCTTTGCCTTCGGCTCAGGCAGATCGCCGTTGATCTGCACCAGCACTCCGACCTCTTCGTTGGCGAACGTCCAGGAGAACAGGAGGCCGTTCTCCTTGCCGAGGTCATCGTATGCGGCTTTCATCTTGCGAAGGTCAGCAGTCTCTTCGATCACGAACGCCCGTCCGCCGCTGTCCTCACCCATACTCGGGATCAGAAACCGCGTCGCGTCATCGGTGACAACCGGGGCGATACCGAAGTCGTTCGGGGGGATGCGCGTGGGCGATTCGGCTTCGAGCTTCGCGTTGGCGAAGGCCGCAACAACGTCCTCACTCGTGATCGACCGCTGTCGCGCGACGGTCTTCGACGCCGGCTCGGCTGACCCGGTCTCTTCGGCGACCGCGTTGGTCGAGTCACCGCCACCGCAGCCGGCGAGCGCGATGGCGGCGAGGAGCGGCACAAGGAACAACGCGGTGCGTGGACGAGGGTTCACAGTTTGATGAGCGAGCATGGCGGTTCCTTCAGAGCTGATGTCGGGCGAGGAGCTGGCCGGCTGCCGGCGTCGGTGTTGTAAGTCGGGGTGGGCGCCGAAACTAAGCGGTAGCTCGACCGCTCCGGATCCGGTGCGGTCGAGGCCTACTGCACCAGAGAACCCTTCACCGAGGAAGGTCAACGCAGTAGCGTGATGGAAGAGCGCTGGGACGCACCACCAGCGACTGCGACGCGAACCGAAATGGCCTTCCGCCGACGCAGGCGCTGCTCGGCCCTCCTGGAGATACGCACGTAGCCACCGAAGGTTCGACTCGATCGATTGGTGACTCTTAGGGTCCGAGTACCGAGCACTCGGGGCATCTTCAGCTGCCTCGCGTCGCGTGCGGACAAACGAAGCGACGCATGGACTCGCGCCTTGTTCGCGCGTGCCTTCCCGGTGATCCAGACGCCTCCGGACCGAGCGGTCCTCAGCGACACTCGTGCTGGCATCGGTGCCGGTCGAGAAGCTGGCGGGGAAGAGCTGCGCGCTGGCGGAAGGACACCAACGGTGTGCCGGATGGTTGATCGATTTCCGTGCGCGTCGGTCGCATCGACCAGGATCGAGGTCGACCCGCTCTTCCACCCTCCGAGCGCTGGAGGGCGTACGAGCAAGGTCTCGAGCCGGTGTTTGTACGCGTAGGGCGACCGGAAGATCGTCGCCGGCGTCGTGCCTTCGACTCCTGCGGAAACGGACGCTACGCCGTTGGAATCAGACACGCGAACCGCAACAGGGGACTGGGTTGTGCTTGCCGAGTCAGCGGCGATCGCCGGGCCCGTTGAGTCAAAGATCGCCGGGAAGGACCGCTCTGACCTACCGCCGTATGCGTCTTCCGACCGTAGAACGAAGGTGTAGTTCCCATCCGGGGCACGGGCACCGGCCTGGTCTCGACCATCGACCTCCAGCACGCGAGATGCTGAGTCGCCTGGGTAGTCAAATGGCCCGTAGGTCTTGCGGGTTTGTCCTGACGCGTCGACGAGGTGGATCGTGACTTTCGTCTCGCCGTCGGCGCTGTAGGCCAGCGTTGAAGGTTCGTTCTGTCGAACCGAGCGGGAGATGACCATGCCGGACACCTGCACAGGAACCGGGCGAACCGCCACCTGAACAGCGGTCTGCGGGCTCGATGCTCGGACCCTCACGCTGCTTCGAGGAACAAAGCGCTCGGCCGCGAACGTCTGGGTGCCGGTGAAGGAAGCACCGCCGTTGACCGAGGCAAATCCACTGGTCACGGTCACGTCGGTCTCGAACCTGACACGAGACCGGACGACGTACGGAAGCTCCACGCTCGGCGTGTCCAAACCGCCAGCCAGCTGCAGCGTCGGGTATGTCACCGGTGGGGTCGGTACGTCGAAGAACGATGCCGAGACCGCCTGCCGAGGTGCCCTCCAACACCGTGCGACGAGATACGGAACGCTGGAGGCGAGAACCGGCAAGGGAAAGATCCCGGTCCCCGAGTGCGTGGCCCCGGTGTTGTCCAGGTTCCAAGTCACGTGCTCGCTACTTCCGGCTGCCACTTCGACCCCAGATAGCCCTGCGGAGCCGGTCACGACCGCGAAGACCGCGTCGTGATTCTGAGCGAACGGGGCGCCGACGATCGACCCTCCGACCGGATCAGGACTGCAGACACCGCTGATGGTCTGCAGTGGGCGAAGAGCCTGAGAATGGGCGGGTGAAGCTCCGTGCAAGAAGCCCCCCGAGACCGCAAGCAGAGCCATCGGCATAGCCCTGGAGGGGGAGCCCAGTTTGGTCAAGACGCTCCTTTTCACGGAGCGAGTGTACAAGGCAGACTCGCGAGCCCATTCCTCGCCCAGCGCGTAATCAACAGAACCAAACAAGCTGGATGGAGGCGGCCGGCAGCACGAGCCGTTGACTCGACTTGCGAACAGCCCTACTCGCCTCACAGCGTCAGATCCGTCGCGGCGTCGCCTCTCCTTCGAGCCTTCATACGAGAAGACGGCGCTCAAGCAGACACTAGTTTTAGCTTCACACGCGCCTCGCGAACATCAGTGTAGGCAGTCCCCGCTGACCGGTGTACCGTGAAGCCATGAGCAGCAGCGCACCGAATGTGCACTACCACACCATAGACCTTCGGGGAGAGGCTTCAGCGCGACGGTCACGCGCAGAAATCTTCGACAGCACTGGCCGGCTAGTTGGCGAAAGCGAGTGGATCACCGTGGAGGCTGGCACGACCAAGTCGGTACGTGCAAAGTTGGTCGGACCACCAGGTGAATACACGGCACGTCAAGTCACAGAGATCCCGAGCGGCGTGGGGGAGAACCGGGTCTTTATCGAACTAGGGACGGTCAGCCAGCCAAGCACTCAGGTGCTCGATCGACCCGCGGAGGTCTACCGGGCGTTCTCCGCGGACGAGGTAAAAATCTTGCGGGCGTTCGTCGACGATGTGCGTCGCTTGGGCAAGATGCGGTTCTTCGACCAGATTCCGAAGACGATGTCCTATTTCTTCGACGGGAGCACCGCAACGTCGGAGATGCTCCACCCCGACGATGAGGACACCCGAGCAGCCATCACGCAGTTTCGACAGATCTACAACTCTCAAGAGCCAACGAGTTTTCGGGCAGCGTTCAAAGTCCTCAAGCGCAGCGCCCACGAGCAAGACGGCC
>JBAZOW010000055.1:0-14926 GCA_041648495.1 Patulibacter sp. | reverse complement strand
GAGGGCGATCGGATGCTCGACCCCGAAGGTCTCGGTGAAGCGGGTGGTCAGCACGGGGCTCCTTGCGGCTCGAGGGGGCAGGCGAGGACCGGACGGGGCGGAGGCGCTCGCCGACGCCACGGGATCAGGCACGGGACGTCGTCTCGCGGTGGCGCGTCGCGTGGCGCCGGTGCGCCAGGACGTCGGCGGGGGTGACGGTCAGCAGTCCACGCGCGTGGGCGAACGCCGTCGCCCCGGAACGGTCGGCGACCTCGCCGTCGTCGTCCAGCAGGGTGCAGAGCACCGCGGCGGGGGAGCAGCCGGCGATCCGCGCCAGGTCGATCGCGGCCTCCGGTCGTCCGAGGCGCTCGACCGTGCCGCCGTTGCGGGCCCGCAACGGAAAGACGTGGCCGGGGACGACGACCGACGCCGCCGTGGCGTCGGCCGCGATCGCGGCGGCGATCGTGACCGCCCGGTCCTCGGCGGAGATCCCGGTCGTCACGCCCTGCCGGGCCTCGATCGAGAGCGTGAACGGCCGGCCGCTCGGGTCGTGGTGGCGTCCCTGCTGGAGGGCCAGGCCGAGCCGGTCGCACTGCGTCGCGGGCAACGCCAGCGAGATCAGGCCGCGGGCGTCGGTGGCCATCGCGTTGACGGCCTCCGCCCCCGCGTGGTCGGCGGCGACCATCAGCTGGGACGAGCCGTCGCCGAGGTCGCTGCCGAGCAGCACGACCGCGTCGCCCTGTCGCAGCGCCTCGGCGGCCCCGGCGACTCGGAGCGATGCCGTGAGATCGAGCGCGGCGATCCGCTCGCGGACCTCCTCGCGATCGGCGCCGATCTGCCGCGAGAGCGCGTCGATGCCGTCGAAGCTCCGCTCGGCGCGGACGAACTCGAGCAGCTCGACGCGCACCTCGCGTCCGTAGAGGTCCCCCGCGAAGTCGAGCACGTGGGCCTCGAGCGTCGGGCTGTCGGCCGCGCCGAAGGTCGGCCGCAGGCCCACGTTGATCGCCGCGGGCATGCCGTCGAGGCGTCCCGCGTAGACCCCGAAGCGCAGCGTCGCGTCGTCGGGGATCCGCAGGTTGGCGGTCGGGAACCCCAGCGTCCGACCGCGCTGGTGGCCGTACACGACCTCGCCGCGGATCACGCGGTCGAGGGTCGCCGGCGTCGTCTGGTCCATGGTGCTCATCGCGCGAGGGCCTCCAGGCCGAGCTCGGCCAATGCGGGTACCTGGTCGAGCGGCGGTGCCGTCTCCGGGCTGGTCTTCAGGTCGCGACTGCGGACGCCCTCCATGATGCAGGCGATCCGCCAGTAGGCGAAGGCGAGGAAGTAGTCGATCCGGGAGACGTCGAACCCGGTGCGCGCGGCGTAGCGCGCGAGCAGCTCGTCGCGGCTCGGCATCTCCGGCGCGGCGCTCGGGACCGCGCCCAGCGGGCGGCCCGCGGCGTCGGCGTCGGTGTCCCACCAGGCCAGGGTGTAGCCGAGATCGGCCAGCGGGTCGCCGAGCGTGCAGAGCTCCCAGTCGAGCACGGCCCGGATCTCGGCGTCCTCGCCCACGATCAGGTTGCCGAGACGGTAGTCGCCGTGGACGATCGCCGTCCGGGTCTGCGCCGGCACCGCGGCCGACAGCCGGGCGTGCAGCTCGTCCACGGCCGGGACGTCCCGCGTCCGCGACTCGTGCCACTGTCGGTCCCAGCGCCGGAGCTGCCGCGCGACGTAGGCGTCGCGCCGTCCCAGGTCACCCAATCGCTGGGCCTCGGGATCGATGCAGTGCAGTCCGGCCAGCACGTCGATCGCCCGCTCGGAGAGCCGTCGCCGGTCGGGAGCGGAGAACGCCTGCTCCGTCTGCGCGGCGTCGTGCAGCACGACGCCGTCGACGTGCTCCATGACGTAGAACGGCGCGCCGATCACGTTCGCGTCCTCGCAGGCCGCGAGCACCGCCGGTACGGGCACGTTGCTCCCGGCGAGCGCCCGGACGATCCGGGCCTCCCGCAGGAGGTCGTGGGCGGAGTTCAGCAGCGGGCCGACGGGTGGCCGGCGCAGCACGCTGACCGTCCCCCGGCGATCGTGCACGCGGTAGGTCAGGTTCGACCGGCCTCCCGGAATCCGCTCGAAGGTCAGGGGACGGACGTCGGCGATGCTGCGGGCCCACCAGGCTTCGAGTGACGCAGCGTCGATCCCGGGTATCGCCGTCGAGGAGCTCGGCGCGTGGGCGGGCCTCGTGGGGTTCATGCGCCGATGATTCCGAGGCGGCGGGGACGCCCGCGGACGAACGCGGGGCTCCCTTGTGCGATTGCCCAAGCCCCGGCGGCAAGCGTCCGCGCCGGCCTTGCGGTCGCGACCAGGATGCAGCTGCCCAAGAACTCTCCCTGGGCGGCCCCGCTCGGTCCTAGAGTCCTCTCGTGTCCAGACACAGCCTTTCGTTCGAAGTTCCCGGCGACGGCAACGCCGGCCTCCGCGAGGTGGTCCAGAGCTTCCACGGCATCTTCGAGGCGATCGCCGCCGATGCGGAGCTGGACTTCGTGCTCCACCTAGTCGCCCGCGACATCACGCGCCTGCTGGGGATCGACCGGTGCAGCGTCTACCTGCGCGACGCGCGCTCCGGGCTGTTCCGCGGACAGGTCGGCGAGACGACCCAGGACGCGGATCCGTCGATCAAGCGGCTGACCTGCGGCGGTCCGGCCGACGGCTTCACGCGGGAGATCGTCGCGACGCGCAAGCCGGTCCTGATCCTCAACGCCCAGACCGACCCCCGCCCGGTCCACGCGACGATGGCCGCGTGGGACGTCAAGCACATCCTGGGGGTGCCGATGGTCAGCGGCCACGAGGTGATCGGCCTGCTGTTCCTCGACGACTCGCAGACCGCGCGGGAGTTCTCGGCGGCCGAGATGGAGCTGGCCGCCAGCTTCGCGGACCTCGCGGGGATGGGGATCTCGCAGGCGATCCGCGCCAGCGAGCAGCACGAGCGCACCGCGACCCTCGAGCGCCAGCAGGAGATGGCCCGTCGCAGCACGATCATCGACGAGCGCCTGACCGCGCTCGCGCTCGAGACGGCCGATCTGCAGGAGATCGCCCGGGCGATCAGTCAGCTGACCGAGAAGGCGTGCGCGATCCACGGCGCCCAGATGCAGCAGGTCGGGTTCGCGGCGGGCGTCGCCCAGGACACCCCGGCGGTGCGGATCCTCGAGCCGGAGCAGCGGCGGATCCCGGAAGTCGCGAAGGCGCTCAAGGACCTCAAGCCGCGCCGGCCCACGATGGTCGGACCCTTCCCGCGGGCGGGCGTCGCCCAGCGGGCGCTCGTGACGCGCGTGACGGCGGGCACCGAGGACCTCGGCTACGTGGTGCTGGCCGAGACCCGCAGTCGCTTCACGCCGCTCGACGTGGCGGCCTCGCGGCGGTCGGCGATGATCATCGCCTTCGAGCTCCACGCCCAGCAGCGGTCCGCGGAGGCCAACCGGCTGGGCCGCGAGATCCTGGTCCGGGACCTGTTGCGCGGTACCGAGGACGAGGCGTCGACCCGGCGCCGGTCGTCGATCCTCGAGATCGACCTCGAGGCGCCGGGCGCGGTCGTCCTGCTCCGCGTCCACGCGGCCGACCGCGAGCCGCTGTCCCTGGTCGAGGTCCACGCGGCCGCCGCGAAGCTCGCGGCGCTCTCGGTCGGGATGACCGCGATCGGCGACGACACCGTCGCCTGCATCATGGCGCTGCCCACCGGGACGAATCGCGCGGCGGCGTACGCGCAGACCCACCGGGCGGTCGAGCGGCTGCGGGCCGCGCTCCACCGCCCGGACCGCCGGGTGCTGGCCGCGGTCTCCGGCACCTGCCGGCGCCCCGACGAGTACCCCCAGGCGTTCGTCGACGCCGGCCACGTGATCGACCGGGTCCGCGCGGCCCAGGCCGACGGACGCCTGGACGAGTGGACGGGCGTGGCCGAGGATCTCGGCGTCGGGCGGCTCTTCCTGTCGCCGGAGCAGCGCGCCGACGTCCGGCGGTTCGCCTACGACACGCTCGGTCCGCTGCTCGAGCCCGACGAGCGCAACGTGACGTTGCTGGAGACGCTGCGCGCGTACTTCGCCGCGGCCGGGAACACCCGCGACGCCGCGGAGCTGCTTGGCGTGCACGCCAACACGATCCGCTACCGGCTGTCGAGCCTGCGCGACGTGATCGGCGTGGACGTCACGGCCGACCCGGCCGCCCAACTGGCCACGCACCTGGCGATCGCGATGCTCGACGACGAGGCACGCCACCGCTGACCGCCGCGGCGGTGGGCGTCGTTGGTGCGATCGCACAAACGGGCCGTCGGCGGGTCCAAGAACGCCGCGGGAGGTCCGTACGTTCGGGGCATGTCGACCCCACCCACCGGTTCGGTTTCGTCCAGCGCGCTCGCGGAGGCGGACGAGATCGCCGTCCAGGTCCGCCGCTTCGTCGAGCAGGAGGCGGCGCCGCGGCACGCCGACGGCTTCGACGAGCACGGGGTCCGACCCGAGGTCCGCCGGGAGCTGCAGGACCGGGCCCGCGCGGCCGGGGTCTTCGCGCCGACCGCGCCGATCGAGTTCGGCGGACTGGGACTCGGCATCGTCGACCAGGTGCCGGTGCTCGAGGCAGCCGGGCGGAGCCTGCTCGGTCCGCAGGCACTGAACTGCGCGGCGCCGGACGAGGGCAACATCCACATGCTCGACGTGATCGCCACGCCGGAGCAGCGGCAGCGCTACCTGGCGCCGCTGGCCGAGGGGACGGCACGCTCGTGCTTCTCGATGACCGAGCCCGCGCCGGGCGCCGGGTCGGACCCGTCGATGCTGCGCACGACGGCGACCCGGGTCTCCGGCGGCTGGCGGATCGAGGGCCACAAGTGGTTCACCACCGGTGCGGAGGGCGCGGACTTCGCGATCTGCATGGCGCGCACCGGCGGGGAGGGCCGGACCACCGAGGCGACGATGTTCCTCGTCGACCTGCCCAACCCGAACGTCGAGATCCGCCGGGCGGTCCGCACGACCGACTTCTCGGGCGTCGGCGGTCACTGCGAGGTCTACTACCACGGGGTCGAGGTCTCCGACGACGCGGTGCTCGGCCGTCCGGGCGAGGGCTTCCGCTACGCCCAGGTCCGGCTCGCCCCGGCGCGGCTGACCCACTGCATGCGCTGGATGGGCGCGGCGCAGGCGGCGCACGAGCGGGCGATCGCCCACGTCGCCGAGCGCGAGGCGTTCGGGGCGCGGCTCGGCGAGCTCGGGATGGTCCAGGCGATGCTGGCCGACAACGAGATCGACCTGCAGGCGAGCCGTGCGCTGGTCCGCAGCACGGCGGAGATCCTCGGCGCGGGCGGCAAGGCCCGGCAGGAGTCGGCGATCGCCAAGGTCTTCGTCTCCGAGGCGGTCGGCCGGGTCGTCGACCGCGTGGTCCAGATGCACGGAGGGATGGGCGTCTCCGAGGACACCGACCTCGGCTGGCTGCTGTCGAGCATCCGGCCGTTCCGGATCTACGACGGGCCGTCGGAGACCCATCGCTGGGCGATCGCCCGACGGCTGATCCACCAGGCGACCGCGAACGGCCGCGCGTGACGGCGCCCCGAACCACGCGCGCGGCGGCTCACCGTCGCGGGGCCGGGGGCGGGCCGTCACACGCGGCGTTCGCTCACCCGGCCGTCTCGACGTGGGCCTGGATCGCTCCGTCCTCGTCGCGGATCCAGCCCTTGCTGGCCGCGTATCCGAGCATCCCGGAGAGCTGCTCCTCCCACGCGGGATCGTCGGGCCGGGCGCCCGGCAGCGCGCGCAGCGCGTCGGGGGTGACGAACGCGTCGGCGGCCGGCGTGACGACCACCTTGAACCTCGTGAAGTCGTCGGGCTCGCGCAGCGTGGTGGTCGGCGGGACGGTCGTCAGGTCGATCTCGATGTACATCGGGTCCTTCGCGGTCGGGCGGATCGGAGCCCGGGGCTCCGGGGGCTGCCCGCACTCAAGCAGCGGGTTCCCGGCGTCGCCCGGTGCGACCGCGACGAGCTTGTGCAACGGCACTGAAGGGCGGGCCGGCGGCGGCCCGCGCTCCCCCCGACAACGACGCCAGGGATGGTCATGAGGCCTGATTCGCAGTTCGTTCCCCACGGCGACCCGGAGCGGTTCCGCCACGTCCTCTCGCACGTGCCGACCAGCGTCGTGATCGTGACCGGCGCTACGGCCGACGGAGGACAGGCGGGAATGGCCGTCGGCTCGTTCACGTCGATCTCGCTCGATCCGCAGCTCGTCGGCTTCTACCCGGCGGGCACGTCGACCAGCTGGCCGCCGATCCGGGCGTCGGGGCGGTTCTGCGTCAACGTCCTCGCCCAGGGTCAGGACGAGCTGGCCGCGCGCTTCGCCCGTCGCGGCGGCGACAAGTTCGACGGGCTCCGGTTCGATTCCGCCCCCCACAGCGGCGGGGCGATCCTGCCGGGCGTCGTGGCCTGGATCGACTGCGAGCTGGACCGCGAGATCGAGCTGGGCGATCACAGCCTCGTCGTCGGCCAGGTGATCGACCTCGGCGTCGCGCGCAGCGAGCACCCGATGGTCTTCAGCCGGGGCAGCTATCCGGTGCTGGGGTCCTGAGCGGTCCGGCGGGCGCGGCGGATCAGGCGTAGCGCGCTGGTCTGCTGCGCGGTCGTGTTGGCGTGGATCCAGCGGACGATCGGCCAGCTTCGCGTCCACGTGTACCGGTGGACCTCCAGCAGGTCGGGACCGTCGAGCCGGGCGGCCAGGTCGAGGCAGTCGTCGACGGCCGCGTCGAGCCGATCGCGAAGCGCGGCCAGCGGGGTCTCACGCTCGCGCGCGACGATCGCGGCGTTCAGCCGGGGCGTGTCGCGCCAGCTGTAGCCCGCGGCCGGGGTTGGCGGGTGCTCGCCGCGGAGTCCCGCCTCGATCCAGCGGCGGGTCATCTCGGCCCACGCCACCCGCACGGCGACGACGTCCTTGACGGTCCAGTCGTCGGCGCACGGCAGGGTGCTCTCGCCGGCCCGTTCGACGTCGGCGAGCTCGGCGCTCAGCCGCCGGTGCGCGGCGCGGACCTGCGTCTCGAGCTCCTCGCGGGTGAGCGGGGCGGGCATCCGCGGACCGCGTCCGTCAGCGCCGGCGGCCGAACGCGAAGTACGAGAGCGGGCCGACGACGTTGACGAACGAGGCCAGGACCCACAGCGGCTTGCGGCCGCGGATCCGGTCCGCCGGCCGCCGCCGCAGATCGCGCAGCGCGGCGACCAGCAACCCGATCTGGAGCGCGCCGGCACCGGTCACCGCGGACCGCTGAACGGACGACAGCTCGTCCCACGAGAACGTCTTTTCGGGCATGGACCGCACTCTACGCGGGGCCTAGCTCCGCTTCTGTGCCCAGTCGACGAACGACTGCCACGCGACCTCGCGGTAGCGCTCGCGGACGCCATCACTCAGGTCAGGCGGACCGTCTTCCGCACGATTCGCGGGTGGTGGTCGAAGCGGATCGTCACCCGGGCCTGCGCGCCGCGGGTCGCGCGCGCCGGAACGGTCAGCCGCTTGCCGCCGCGGACGACGAGCCGGACCCGCGTCGTCCGGCCGCCCGAGCTGACGGTCGCACGGGCGACGCAGCGGCCGGAGCAGCGGACGGTGGCCAGGGTGGTGCGGCGCTGGGCGTCCACCGCGGAGCGCGTGCGGATCGTCGCGCGCGGGGTGAATCCGAGACGGATCGGCTTGCGACTCAGTGGACCGTGGATCACGACCGGGCTCGGAGCGGGGATCGCGAACGTCCTCAGATCGCTCGGCGTCTCGACGCGCAGGCCCATCCGCGACCTCGCGAGGTCGGGGATGTACAGGTCGACGGCCCCGACGTACCAGCCGACGTAGCGTGGATCGAGCTTCGCCGGCTGATCCAGCGTCGGGCGGTCGGGTCGACCCGCGATCACTGGGGTGTCGGCGGTCCGGGCGAAGTCGGTGATCGCGACGCAGCGGTCGCTGTCCTTTCGCGTCGGACACGCGCGAAGTCCGCTGCGGACCCCACCGCCGGCCGGGACGTCGGGCCAGTGGCCGCTGCGCGCGCGAACGGTCCGGCCGGCGGCGAGCGTCCCGGTGACGCGCGGCAGGGTCGCGGGTCGGATCGCGGGGATCGGGCCGACGAGCGGTCCGGCGACGCTGGGCGGCACGGCGAACGACAGGGGCTCCGGACCCGGCAGCACGCCCCAGCTGGGCCCGGAGTGGGCGATCGCCGCGAAGGCGGACCCCCAGCCGTAGCGGTGCTCGACCGTCCCGAGGTACCAGCCGGCCCACGTCGGGTCGACCGTTACCCGGTCGTTGCTGCCGCTGGCGGGGTGGAACGCTCGGCAGTCGTCCCCGGCGGCCGTGCGGCACAGGCGGTAGGTGAAGTAGCTGCCGTCGTCCTGCCACCCGCCGACCCACCGGCCGGGAGCGGGGGCGACGACGCGGCCGATCCGCAGCTCGCCCGCGATCCCGGGAGGGGCCGTCGGCGTCGGCGGGCCCCACCACGTCTCGCTCTGGGCGCCGACGTACTGACCGTCGATGACGGCCGTCGCCTGGACGGTGGCGCCGATCGGCAGCGACACGGGTTGGAAGTCCCGACCCGTCGCGACGGGCCCGCCGCAGTTCGGGGCGCAGATCCGCCAGCTGACCTCGGCCGTGGTGCCCAGCGGGGCCAGGCGGGCGTCGAAGCGGGGCTGCGTGCCATCGGCGTACCCCCGCCGCTCCACGCTGATCCGCGGGCTGGGCTGCGGCTCCGGCGCGGGCGGGGTCATCGCCGAGGCCGAGGGCGCCGCGACCGCGCTCAACGCCGCACCGGCGACGATGAGCAGCAGGGCCGAGAGCCGAGCGGCTCGTGGTCGGACTGGTTGGTGGGCGCAAGACGCGTGCATCGACCGAGCGTATTCCGGGGCGCGGCGGTCGTGCGCCAGTAGGTACCGGAAGGTCGACGTCAGGCTCGCGGTTGGGGCCGGTGGCGATCGTCATCTCGCTCGGGGGACGGCACCTGGGCATCTAGGTCCCTTGAAAAGCGCGTTTAGACGGTGTACATATCTGCGGTTGGGGCAGATCGCCGATCCGCACCCGTTCCCTACCCGAAGGATCCCTCGTGTTCCAGTTCCGCTCCTCGATGGCCGCGTCGGCCGTCACGGTCGCCCTGGGCCTGTCGCTCGTGGCCGTGGCCCCGGCCGTCGCCGCCGATCAGGTCCCAGCCACCAAGACCGCCGCCAAGGCCGCCAAGAAGAAGACCAAGAAGGCGGCGGCCCCCAAGACCGTCACCGCCTGCGTGAACAACCGGACCGGCACCACCAAGGTGCTGCTCGGCAAGAAGGCCAAGCGCAAGTGCCCCAAGGGCAGCACCAAGATGACGTGGAACGTCACCGGGCCGAAGGGTGCGGACGGCAAGAACGGCGCCAACGGTGCGAACGGCGCCAACGGGCTGCCCGGTGCCAACGGCGGAGCGCTCGCGGTTCGCGATGCGGCGGGTAACCGCATCGGCACCTTCGCCGGGGCGCTCTCCCTCGGGTCGCCGGTGCCGATCGTCCAGGTCTTCGGTGCCGACGGCGGCCTCTACACGTACTTCGAGTCCGGCCAGCTGTTGCCGTCCGGGCTGCTGGGTGGAGGCTCGATGTCGCCCCTGTTCTACGACCCCTCGTGTGCGGGTCCGGCGTACCTCAGCTCCTCGCCCGGAAGCGCCGACCTGCTGTCGGCATTCGCCGGGGGAACGGCGCGGATCGTGTACCGCTACTCGACGGGCTCGTCGTTCACCAACCTGGGCCCGGCGCGGGTGTGGAAGTTCACCACCACGACCACGATCGTGCCGGCGGTCTCGCCGGCCGCGTACCAGCTGGACTCGAGCGGCGTCTGCGCTCCCGTTTCCTCGGGCGACGAGCCCGACCCGGGCGACGTGATGGTCGCCCTGGAGGCCGTCCAGGCCCCGCCCGACGGTGTGGGTCGCCTCGTCATCGGCTGATCCCACCCTGTGGATCGCGGCCGGGCGCACGCGCTCGGCCGCACGCCGCGCTGCTGCGGC
This sequence comes from Patulibacter sp., assembly GCA_041648495.1. Lineage (GTDB taxonomy): Bacteria > Actinomycetota > Thermoleophilia > Solirubrobacterales > Solirubrobacteraceae > Patulibacter. The sequence continues at coordinate 4,965 of JBAZOW010000055.1, read as the reverse complement.
GACCCGTGAGCCGCCCGGAGGCGGGGGCTTCAAGGCCCTGGCGCTTGAAACGCACCGGCGGACGGTGTACATCATTGGTTGAGAGCAGACCACCGGTCTGCACCCTGTTCCCAACCAAAGGACTCCTCGTGTTCGAGCTCCGCTCCGCCCTGACGGCGTCGGCCGTCTCCGTGGCCCTGGGTCTCTCGCTGGTGGCCGCGGCCCCGGCCACCGCCCAGGCACCAACCGCCAAGGCCCCTGCCGGCCAGCAGCAGGCCGCCAAGAAGAAGACGAAGAAGAAGTCGACCAGGAAGAACTCGTCGACGACGGCGAAGACGGTCACCGCCTGCGTCGACAACCGCACCGGTGCCACCAAGGTGCTGCTCGGCAAGAAGGCCAAGCGGAAGTGCCCCAAGGGCTCGACCAGGATGACCTGGAACGTCGCGGGCCGCGACGGCAAGAACGGGACCGGCACCAACGGCGCGAATGGTGCCAACGGCTTGCCGGGGCTCCCTGGCGCGCCCGGGGCCAACGGGGAGGGGGTCCTCGTCCGCGACGCGGCCGGCAACCGCCTCGGCCGCTACGTCGGAGGGATCGATCTTTCGATCGGGTCCCCTCCGTACCCGCTCGTGCAGGTGCTGGCCGCCGACGGCGGGATCTACTCGTACCTGGAGTCCGGGCATCTGTTCGGCGGATCGTTCGGCTCCGTCGGTGTCCCCTTCTCCCCGTTCTTCTACGACGCCGCCTGTGCCGGGCCGGCGTACATGAGCTCGGACGCGAGCAACGCGAGCTTCATGGCGCTGTTCGCCGGCGGGGCCGCGCGGATCGTCCACCGCTACGCGACGGGCCCGTCGCTGGACAGCCTGGCTCCCGCACGGGTTTGGAAGCTGACGACGACGACCTCGGTCGTGTCGGCCGGCTTCCCGCCCGTCTACGCGTTGGACGGGTTCGGCGTCTGCGCTGCGGCAAGCAGCCCCGCGGTCGGCAGCGTGATGTTCGCGCTGGAGTCGGTCCCCGCGCCGCCGGACGGCGTGGGTCGCCTGGTCATCGGCTGATCGATTCCTGGTCGCGGCCGGGCGTCCGCGCTCGGCCGCGACCGCGCTGCAGCGGCGACCTGCGAGTCGGGCGGGGCTTCAGGGCCCGAGCAGCGCGAGCGGCACTACGGCGATGCCGTCGTCGCGTCGGTAGGCGTCGGGACCGGTGGTGACGACGACGCGGTCCAGGACCTGATCGCCCAGCTCGTCCTGCAGCCAGTGCAGGTGCCGGAGATCGTCCGAGGACACGGTGCGCGCGAGCTTGACCTCGATCGCGAGCACGCGCCCGTCCGCCCGCTCGACGATCAGGTCGACCTCCCGTCGTCCCCGCTGCGTCCTGAGATGTCCCACCCGGGCTTCCGCGTTCGCGGCGTAGGTGCGAACGGAGAGCGTGGCGAGGCTCTCGAACAACGCACCGAGCAGCGTTCCGTCGCGCGGAACGGCTGGCCCGGGGCTCTCGCCGGCCAGCAGGGTCGGAGCTTGGACGCCGAGCAGTTGTGCGGCCAGGGCCGAGCCGGTCAGTAGGAAGCTCCCCGGCTCGGCTCCGTCGTCAAATGGACAGAAACGGCAAATCGAAATGCGCAGAAACGGCAGCCTGAAATGAACAGAAGCGGCAGACGGCTGGCTGAAAAGTCGCCGCTCAGCCGTGCCCGCACGCCGTGGCGTACGCGGTCGGTCGTTGGCCGACCGCGTCGCGGAAGTCGTTGGCGAAGTGCGCCTGGTCGGCGTAGCCCAGCTCGTGGGCCAGGCCGGCCAGGTCGCTCGCACCCTCGGCGCCGATCCGCTCGGCCGCGGTGTGCAGGCGGTAGCGCCGCAGCACCCACTTCGGTCCGACCCCGACCTGCTCGCGGAAGACCCGCTGCAGCGTGCGCTCCGAGACCCCGTGATCGCGGGCGATCGTCGCGACCCGGATCTCGGGCCCGCGCCGCAGCATGTCGCGGGTCACGTCCTGGACCAGCGCGAACGCCGGGTCGTGATCCGGTACCCGCGGGGCGATGAATCGCTCGACCGCGGCGATCACCTGCGCGGTCCCGTTCGCGTCCGGGGAGCCGTCGCCGGTCGCGGCGAGCATCTCGGCTTCGAGCCCAGCCCCGTCCGGGCCGAACGCCTCGACGAGGGTCAGCACCGCCCCGCGCAGCGCGGGCGCCGGCAGCCGGCAGAACGCCGCGAACGCTCCGGGCCGGAACTTCGTCCCGACCGCGGCTCCGCAACCGACCAGCCGGCGGGCATCGCGCCGCAGCGGGATCCCGTGGACCCGGACGATCCCGCCGTAGGCGACCAGGTTGACGCACGGGTGCGGCAGGATCTCCTGGACGTGCTCGTGCCCCGCGGGCAGGTCCCAGCGGGTCGTCCAGTAGCGCTCGACCCGACTCGCGATGGCCTCGGATGGCGCGATCCGCTCCAGCGTGAACGGCAGGACCCGGGGTCCCGTGCCGAGGATCCCGCGGGTGCTGGTCGTGGGATCGGGAAGGCCGTCGTCGGCGCCGCCTGACCTCCGGTCCACGGGTCGGGCCTCGTCCGCGGCGACCGGGTGCCGGTCGCTGGCGGATTTCTCCAAGACAGGCGGCCGGCTGGTCGTCACGCTGTGAGCATGACGACCGTCGGACGCCACGTCGAGTTCACCGCCCAGCCCGGGAAGGGGGACGAGCTGGCCGCCGAGCTGACCCTGGTCGCGGCCGGGATGCAGGGCGTGCCCGGCTGCGACCAGTACGCGGTCGGACGGGTCGAGGGCCGCCCCGACGTGGTCGCGGTGGTCGAGCGCTGGCGCACGGCCGAGCTGCGCGACGCCGCGGCGGCCGGCGCCGACCAGGACCCGCGGTTCCCGACGATCATGGGATTGCTGGCGCCCGACGTCGCCCCGCGCGTAACGGATCTCGACCTGGCGCCGGGCGTCGGCGTCCTGCCGCCTGCCCGCGAGGGCTTCACCCTCCGCAACCTGCTCGACAGCGATGACGTGGCCTCGGCGTTCGGCGTCGAGGGCATGGAGGCCCGCTTCCCCGGCGGCGACCTCGGGCTTGAGCGCACCGGTCTGGCGCATCACCGCCTGCCCGCGGGAGTACGGGCCCCGTTCGGCCACCGCCACGCCGAAGCCGAGGAGCTGTACCTGGTCCTGTCGGGCAGCGGCCGGGTACGGATCGACGACGAGATCGTCCCGCTGCGGGCGCTCGACGTCGTCCGGATCGGCCCCGCGTCGGTCCGTGCGTTCGAGGCCGGCGACGAGGGGATCGACGTGCTGGCCGTCGGCCCGCGGACCCCCGGCGACGGGGAGCTCCTCCACGGGTGGTGGAACGACTGATCGGAAGCCGACCGGAGGCGTCCGGGGTCCTGCGGCAGGGCGGACGTAGGATGTACGCATGGGCGCCGACCAACCACGCAACGGCTTCGTCGAGCCCGAACCCCCGGCCGGGGTGATCCGCTCCGCCACGCTGCACGCCGACCGAGCCGCGTGCCTCGGTCTGCCACCCCTGAGCCGATGCCTATCCGAGGCGAAGATCACGGTCCGTCGGTACGACCCGGGCGCGGCCGAACCGCTTCCGGCGGGCGGTGCCGAGCTGACGTTCACGGCCGTGGACGTCGAGGCCTGGGCGACGGCCGCACTCGACCTGATCGACCGGGCGCTCGCCCCCGAGCGGGTGACCGTGGCGCGCACGCTCGAGGGGTCCGCCCGCCCGCTTGCCCGGCTGGAGAACGCCCGCGCGACGCTGGCCGCGGCGATCTCCGCGACGGCGGTGCCGATCCTGGCGCAGGACACGGACACGACGGACCGGGGTGCCGCGTCCGCCGCCTTCGAGCAAGCGTTGCGCAGCGGCCTGGGCGCCCGTCGGGAGGCGGTTGCGGTGATCCAGCTGCCGACGACCGCCGTCGCGACCGGCGGGCTGCACAGCCGGCCCGGGACGGACGACGTCGTCGGGGCGACGCCGGTCGGGCCGGACGCCGCATCGCGCACGCTCGACATGGTCGTCGGAGCGACGGATCCCGAGCGCCGACGGCTTTTGTCGCTCGCGCTCGACGTCGCGGTCACCGGCGACGCGGCGGCGACCTCCGGCCCCCGGGTGCTCGCCCTCGGCCCGTTGAGGCTGCCGGTCGAGGTCCCCGTCGCGCTGCGCGCGCTCCCCGAGCCGCCGCGGGCCGTCGTCGCCGCCGAGCCGAGCGCGTCCGCGGACACCGACCCCACCGTCGCCGAGCTCGCGACCTGGACCGCCGTCACGACCTTCGCCGCGCCCGCCGCGGACCAGGACGAGCTGGGCATCCGGGTCGGCTGGAACGTGCGGGCCGCCGACCCGACGTCGACGTCTGCTGCCGCGGAGGACGGCGCGCGGCCGTCCGTCCGCGCGGCCGGCACGGACCTGCTGGCGGCGCTCGCCGACCTGGTGACCAACCAGCCGGCGATCGACGCCGACCTCGACCTGCTCGTCCCGAAGCCGAACGTCGATCCGGACCCCGCCGACCCGAGCGCGACCGACCCCGGGGACTCCGCGGTCCTGAATCCGCCGCCCGTCCCGGCCGCGGACGATCCGCCCGCCCTCGATCCCGTCGCCCGCGCGCTCTCCGCCCTCACGGCCGTCGGGTCGCTCGCCGAGCGAATGGCTGCCGGCTGGGGCCCGGTCGCGACCGACGACCTCCGCGTCGACGTCGACCTCGAGACGCAGGCGGTCACCGAGTTCGAGCTCACAGTCGTGAACCGCACCGCGCCGGACGGGACGCGGACCGTGGAGGCGTTCGTGCTGCGCCGCGTGAGCGGCACCGTCTGGGGCCCGCAAGACCGCCGTCCAAGGCTCGGTCACGGACCCGACGGGGCGGCGCCGACCGTGCTCGACGCGGCGCGGAGCGGTGACGACCCCGACGTGCTGCGGTACGTCCCGTCCCCGGACCTGGCGCCCGGCGACGCTCCGTGGACGATCGCGCTCGTCTATCCCGGGCTCCACGTGGTCACGACGCAGAACGCGCGGGC
>JBAZOW010000054.1:0-14934 GCA_041648495.1 Patulibacter sp. | reverse complement strand
CGACGTGGCCATCGCCTGCGCCACTGCCACCTGCGTCAGGCCCCGCTCGCGCCGCTTCGCCACCAGTTCCCTGACCAGGGCGCGTCGCCGCTCAGCCGCCGCGAGCAGGTTCGGGAACGTCGGATCAACAGTGGTCGAGTCGTCGATCAGTTCGTCGAGGAAGTCGCGCTGCGCGTCCATCGGTCCATCTCCCAGAGCATCGTGCTGCCTGCACACCGGAAGGTCGAGAGTATCTCATTACTGAGATATTCGGTGCCTACCGAGATCGCCAGTCGTTCAATCGCTTTCGCAGAGCACGCCCCACGGAGAGCTCTCAGCGATTCGCGACACGAATGTGCACGCCAGGCCGGCGATGAGAGCCGCGGCCAGGTGCGGGACGTCTTCTGGTCTCATCCCGAGGGCCGCGTCGAACACCGCCGCATTCGCCGCCCTCCACGGGCCATCTTCTCCAAGACGGAGGCGTCAAGTTCGGCAACGGAAGACCTAGCCGTCCTTGCCCAACACCGCCGCCACCCGATCGGTCGCCTCCAGCTGCGGGTAGTGGCCGATGCCGTCGAGGACGTGCACGGTCGCGTCGGGCATCCGCTCGCGGATCGTCGGGAGCACGTGGGTGCCGGAGACCGGGTCCTCGGGGCCCCAGACGAACCGCTTCGGTAGGTCGTCCTCGACCAGTGCGCCGACCCAGCGGTCCTCGTGGATGCGGCGCTCGGCGATGTAGCCGAGCAGGCGGTGGACGTTGCGGTTGCCGTGGTCGCGGCTGAACGCCCGCCAGTGCTCGTGCAGCTCGGCATCGCCGGGATCGACCGCCATCACCTCGCGCAGCGCGGCGCTGAACCGGCGCTCGGACGTCAGTCTCGCCAGCGCGGGGCCGAGCGGGCCCGCCATCAGCTTCTGGATCCGGATCGGGCGGTGCAGGTGCGGGAAGAGCCCGCCGTTCATGAACGTGACCGCGGTCAGGGTCACCGACAACGTTCCGTCGCGACGCCGCGCGAGCAGCTCCTGCGCGGCCGAGACGCCGTAGTCGTGCGCGACGAGCGCGGTCTCGCGGACGCCGTGGGCGCGCCAGACCGCCTCGACCAGATCGGCCTGCTCGACCAGCCGGTAGTCGTGCCCGCGCGGCTTGGCCGACGCCCCGAAGCCGAGGAAGTCGAGTGTCACGTCCCGCCGCCCCGGACCGAGCGCCGCCAGCAGCGGCGCCCAGTCCCACGACGACGTCGGGAACCCGTGCAGCCACGTGACGGCGGGCGCATCCGGGTCCCCGTCGGCGCGCGTGAAGACGCCGTCGTCCCGGCGCCGCCCGCCCGCCCACCACTCGTCGAGAGACGTCACGAGCGGTGCCGTTAGAAAGACGCGAGCTGCTCGCCGGAGCGGGCCCGAGCCTCGGAGTAGGTCACGACCTCTTTGCCGAGCGGCAGCAGCGAGACCGAGATCAGCTTGAAGTTCTGCACCCCGAACGGGATGCCGATCACGGTCAGGCAGAGCAGCACGCCCGTGATCAGGTGCCCGAGCGCGAGCCACCATCCGGCGAAGATCAGCCAGATCACGTTGCCGACCCCGGCCATGGCGCCGTTGCCGTCAGGGCGAACGATCACCGTGCGGCCGAACGGCCAGACGCAGAACAGCGCTATGCGGAACGACGCGATCGAGAACGGGATCGTGATGATCGGAATGATCATGAGCAAACCGGCCAGGACGTAGCCCAACGCCATCCAGAACCCGGACAGCACGAACCACAGGACGTTCAGGATCAGGCGCATCGAGGCGAGCCTACATCGGGTCGACGTCCTCTCCGCGACGGCGTAGGGTCGACCTTGCCATCGACCCCGAGACCTACGAGCCGTGATGACCGACCTCTGGACCGCTGTCAAGGATCTGCCGATCACGATCGAGTCGTCCTCGTTCGAGACGCTCCGGCCAAGCGGACCCACCGCGATCGGACCGAACCCGACGGAGGACTTCTCGACGACGCAGCTGCGGCTGCGGGGTCGGGGTGAGGAAGGTATCGGCGAGCAGGTCGGTATGCCGGAGGCCCAGGACAGCCTGCGCGCGAGCGACTATCCGCTGATCGGCGCGTGGGAGACCCTCGCGGAGTTCCTGGCCCATCTCGACACGATCGAGATGTGGCCCGAGCCGCCCGAGTTCGAGCTGGCGCGCAACTGGCGGCGCTGGACGTTCGAGTCCGCGGCGCTCGACCTGGCGCTGCGGCAGTCGGCGACGAGCCTGCCCGAGGTGCTCGGCCGCACGCCCCGGCCGCTCACGTTCGTGACGTCCTTCGGGCTCGGCGATCCGCCGCAGATCGACAAGGTGGAGCGGCGCCGAGCAGCGCATCCGACGGTCGGCTTCAAGCTCGACGTCGCGCCGGCGTGGACGCAGGAGATCATGGACCGCGTCGCGGCGGTCGAGGGCGTCGCGACGATCGACTTCAAGGGCCAGTACGGCATGGAGGTCGAGGGGGAGGGCGAGGCGGCGCTGCTGGCGATGTACGAACGCACGCTGGCGACGTTCACGGAGGCCGTCTTCGAGGACCCGTTCGACCACCCGGCGGTGCTCGAGATGCTCGCGCCGTTCGCCGATCGCGTCTCCTACGACGCGCCGATCACCAGCGTGGAGTCGATCGCCGAGACGGCCATCGAGCCGCGGATCGTCAACGTCAAGCCGTGTCGCGTCGGGCACCTGCCGGAGCTCAGCCGGCTCTACGCGCACTGCGAGTCCGCGGGCATCCGGATGTACAACGGCGGCATGGGTGAGCTCGGCGTCGGTCGCGGCCAGGCCCAGTTGCTCGCGGCGCTCTTCCACCCCGACGCGCCCAACGACATCGCACCGTCGGACTACAACCTCGACGACCCGCCGTCGGACCTGCCGCAGAGTCCGCTCGACCCGAAGCCGGATCGCGGGTTTCGGCGGGCGGGCTGACGACCGTGGCCACGTTGATCTATGCGGCGATCGCCTCGCTCGACGGGTACGTCGAGGACGCCCAGGGCACGTTCGACTGGGCGATGCCGGACGAGCAGCTGCACGCGTTCGTCAACGACCTGGAGCGGTCGATCGGTACCTACCTCTACGGGCGCCGGATGTACGAGACGATGGTCTTCTGGGAGACCGCGGGCAGCGACGAGCCGCCCGTGTTCGCGGACTACGCCGAGATCTGGCGAGCGGCCGAGAAGGTCGTCTACTCCCGGACGTTGCAGTCGACGTCCAGCGCGCGGACGCGGATCGAGCCCGAGTTCGACCCCGACGCCGTGCGGCGGCTCAAGCGGTCCTCGGAGACCGACATCGCGATCGGCGGCGCGGAGCTGGCCGGTCAGGCGCTGGCCGCGGGCCTGGTCGACGAGTGCCATTTGTTCCTCTGCCCGGTCGTGGTCGGTGGCGGCAAGCGCGCCCTGCCGGACGGCGTCCGCACGAACCTCGAGCTGCTCGACCAGCGCCGGTTCCCCAACGGGGTCGTGCATGTCCGCTACCGGGTGGGTGGCTGACTGGGAGCCCGTGGCGGCGAACGTGTCGGGTTCTGCCGAACAGCTCGACGCAACCCGACACGCCGCGGCGTGGCCCGGCTGCGCGGCGACCGGAATCCCCCGGCCCACGGGCCCCGCGGTCGGCCCGAAGTACCGTCCTAGAGGCGTCCCGGGAGTCGCTCGGGAACGCGTGCCCGGGGGCCCGGGCCGGTAAGGAGGTCGTGATGGCTGTGCGGTTGTCGGTACTGGATCTGGCTACGGCGGGCGGGGGCGTCTCGCCGCGGGACGCGCTGCTGGGCAGCGGTGAGCTCGCCAAGCGCGCCGAGGATTGGGGCTACGGGCGCTACTGGTTCTCGGAGCACCACAACATGCCGAGCATCGTGTCCTCGACGCCGGCGGTGCTCGCGGGCTTCATCGCCGCCAACACCGAGCGGATCCGCGTCGGCTCGGGCGGCGTGATGCTGCCCAACCACTCGCCGCTGATCATCGCCGAGCAGTACGGCACCCTCGAGACGCTCTACCCGGGGCGCGTCGACCTGGGCCTCGGCCGCGCGCCCGGGACGGACTTCGACACGGTCCGCGCGATGCGCCGCGCGCCCGAGGCGTCGGACCGGTTCCCGCAGGACGTCGTCGAGCTGCAGCGCCTGTTGGGCCCGAAGCAGCCGGGGCAGACCGTCCGGGCGATCCCGGGCGAGGGCACCGAGGTGCCGCTCTACATCCTCGGCTCGTCGCTGTTCGGGGCGCGCCTGGCCGCGCAGCTCGGCCTGCCGTACGCATTCGCGTCGCACTTCGCGCCCGACGAGCTGCTGAACGCCTCGCACGTCTACCACGACGAGTTCCAGCCGTCGGAGCAGCTGGAGGCGCCGTACATGATCGCCAGCATGAACGTGTTCGCGGCCGACACCGAGGACGAGGCGAAGATCCTCCACGCGACGGCGCTGGAGAAGATGGCCCGCGCGCTCAGCAACCGGTCGGTCGACGGCAGTGATCGTGCCGAGACCGAGGCGATCCTGCGCTCCCCGGTCGGCCGCCACGCCATGCGGATGCTCCACTTCTCCGCCGTCGGCGACGGCGACCAGGTGGGTGCGCAGGTGGCCGCCTTCGCGGAGCACGCCAATGCGGACGAGGTGATGGTCGCGATGAACGTCGCCGACCTGCCCGCGCGGATGCGCTCCTACGAGCTGCTCGCGTCGGCGCTCGTGCAGGACGAGAGTCAGACGGTGGTCGGGGGCTGAGCTCGTTCCGTGGTGCGGGCGGCAGCGCACGGACGCCGGCCTCGTCGGCGGCAGGCTACTCTGCGCAGCAACTGATGAGCACCACTGGTGATCCCCGTCCTTTGACGAGCGAGCCGTTGTCGCTCGATCTCGTGAACACGGTGTGGGGCGAGCACGGGGAGCGGCGCGACCTGTTGAGCGAGGAGGGCGGCCTGCCGCTGTGGCTCGACGCGCATGACCTCGACGTGCCGGCGAACGGACGGGTGCGCGCCGCGCTGATCGAGGCGCGGGAGGCGATGCGCGCGTTCCTCGTGGAACCCGCGGATCCAGCGGTGCGCGCCCGGCTCGACGCCGTGTTGGCGCGGGGCGCGGAGCGTACGCGCCTGGGCCGGGGCGGAGTGGAGCGCGAGGTCGACGTCGCCGCGACGTGGCGGGTGCCGTGGTTGGCCGCGGTGGAGCTGGTGAGGCTGCAACAGGAGCAGTCCGAGCGGATCCGGCCGTGCGCGAATCCGGACTGCGTTCTGTGGTTTCTCGATGTCTCGCGTCCCGGCAAGCGCCGCTGGTGCTCGATGGCCGGGTGCGGCAACCGAGAGAAGGCCCGTCGACACTACGTCTCGACCTCTGCCTAACCGGATAAAATCTCCATAGTGGTTCTAACCGGTATGCTTCCGTTTGACGGCAACGCATCCTGGGCGGTACGAGCCGCTCATGAGACCCGGAGACGCTATGAGCACCCCACCTGTCGCGAGCGACTACCAGACCGGCCACGTCGGCCTCAACGTGTCCGAGCTCGGCCGCTCGGTCGACTTCTACACCCGCGTCTTCGGGTGGGATGTGAAGAGCCGCAGCGACGAGGACGGCAAGGCGTTCGCGTTCCTCGGGGACCAGACGCGGCTGGTGCTGACGCTCTGGCAGCAGAGCGGCGGACGGTTCCCGGCCGACCAACCCGGTCTGCACCACCTCTCCTTCCAGGTCGACTCGATCGACGAGGTCCAGGCGGCCGAGGCGCGGCTGCGCGATGCCGGCGCCCGTCTGTTCCACGACGGGATCGTCCCGCACGGCGAGGGCATGTCCTCGGGCGGGATCTTCTTCGAGGACCCCGACGGGATTCGCCTGGAGATCTACGCGCCGCAGGGCGCCGACGACCACCAGGACGTCCCCAGTGGCAACGCGCCGACCTGCGGCTTCTTCTAGGCCGATGACCTGGCACCCGGGAGAGCGCGCCGTCCAGGTGCGCGCCGGCGTCACCGCTAGGGCCGACGTCGCCGTCGGACTGCTGACCCCCGAGATCCCGGCGGTCGCGCAGGAGTTCCTGCGCGACCGCCCGTGGCTCGTCATCGGGGCGGCGGACGCCGACGGCCGCATGTGGGCCGGTGCTCTGCACGGCCCGCCCGGCTTCCTCGACCCGCGCGACGAGACGACGCTGCACGTCCACGCGCTTCCGCTTGCGGCCGACCCGCTCGCGCACGTGCTCGCCGGCGAGGTGGCCGTCGGCGCGCTGGCCATCGACCCGCCGACACGGCGACGTATGCGCATCAACGCACGGAGCCGCCCGATCCCCGGAGGCCTCGAGCTGGCCACGCAGCAGGTCTACGCCAACTGCCCCAAGTACATCTCCGTCCGCACCCCGCAGAGGATCGGCGATGGCCGCCCGCCCGCCGACGCCCCCGCCGAGCGTTCGAGCGAGCTGTCCACGGAGCAGCGCGACCTGATCGAGCGGACCGACACGTTCTTCGTCGCCACGCGCGCACCCGACTACGGTGCCGACGCCAACCACCGCGGGGGCAACCCCGGTTTCGTCGTCGTCCACGACGAACGGCATCTCACGTGGCCCGACTACCGCGGCAACTCGATGTTCAACACCTTCGGCAATCTCGAGCTCGACCCTGCCGCCGGCCTGCTGATCGTCGACTTCGAGACCGGCGACCTGCTCCAACTCACCGGTCGCGCACGCGTCGTCTGGGACGCCGAACGGATCCGGACCTTTCCCCGTGCCGAGCGGCTCGTCGACTACGAGATCGACGAGGTCGTGCAGATCCGCGCCGCCGCACCCCTTCGCTGGCGGTTCGAGTCGTACGCGAAGACCAGTCCGCCACCCCCGCCGCGCGGATGATGACGGAGACGGGTGCTCGCTTCACCGCGCCCGGAGCGTCAGGGTCGAGCGGTCGCGCTGGAGCGTCAGTCGGCCTCGGTCGAGATGCCACTGCACCGTGCCGCCGAAGAACGGGCGGATCGAGCGGAGGTCGTCCATCCCGGACGGGCGGCACGGCCCCGTTTTCGTGCGCGGAGCTCCGACGGCGAGGGTGGCGCGGCGGATCTTCAGCGGCGCTTCGAGAGACCGGCACCGTGTCTGCATCGTCAGGAAGGTGCGGCCGTCCCGCACCGCCACGTCGACCTTGACGAACGGTCCGCTCCACGAGTCTCCGAGGTCCTGCGGCCAGGCTTGGTACTCGCCCGAGCCGATCGAGGCGTCGATCAGGTCTTGCGGTCGGCCCGGGTTCGTGCGGGGCAGCGGCGGCGGAAGGTCGTCGCGCTCCAGCGTGATCGTCGTGCGGCCCTGGGTGAGCACGAGCCGGTCATCGAGCAGTTGCCATTCCGGGTCGCCGAAGAGGAACGAGACGAGAAGCTCGTCGCGTCGTTCCCGCTCGCGTCCGCAGCCCATCGAGGTCTGGAAGATCTCGGGGACCCGAATCCGGTCCGCGCTCACCCGCAGCGGACCGCTCATCCCGTTGCAGCCGGAGTGCATCCGGAACTCCTGGCGCTCGATCGAGAACCAGACCGTCGTGCCGTCGAACAGCGGCATCGGGCGGCCGTCCTGCTCGACGGACACCGAGCGGAACACGTGGCCCACGATCGGCGCCGCCGCCGCGGCGGCATCGTCCCGACCGCCGAACGCCCCAAGCAGGGCGGCGCCGCCCGCGATGGCCACCACCGCCGCCACTACGGCGGTCACCCGTAGGCGTAGACGCGCCGACGTCGATGGTGTCGCTGTGCGGTGCTCTCCACCCTGGACCACGTACACGACTGTGTCACACGAGCCGAAGGCCGGGCGCACCAGACGTCGTTCGTCGGCCGGACCGCGCCGGGCTCAGGCTCTTAGTGGTGGTCCTCCACGAGGTCGCGCATCCGGCGGTACTCGTCGGGCGTGATCTCGCGTCCGCGAAGCGTCGAGAGCGCGGGGTCCTTGTCGAGGTAGGCGGCCTCGTTGCGGCGCCAGACCTGGATGTAGCGGTAGAACGGCACCGTCGGGTGCAGGTGATGGACCAGGTGGTAGTTCTGGTAGAGCATCAGCGGCGAGACCCAGCGCTCGCCGCCGATCCGGTTGCGGGTCGTCTTCATCCGGGGCAGGGTGGTGTGCGGATCGCACCTGGCTCTGGGTTCAGGCCCGGAGGGCCGCCGGACCGAGCCCGGCCGCGAGCAACAGCGCGGCGTGGAGTTCCGCCGCGCGTTTCGTAATGGGCCGGCCCCGTGGCACCTCGCCCCGGCGGACCCGCTGCAGGACGGTGTTGCGGTGGATGTCGAGCTCCCGTGCCGCTGCGGGACGGTCCGGTCGGCCTGTGTCGAAACGTATATCCGCTTCGGGTGAAAGAAGCGTGACATGTAAAGTTGACATTGTTTCGGGATGTCGTTTACAGTCGTCCACGGCTGGCTGCGGCTGCGTGTCCGCGGCCGACCCCGAGCTCGAAAGACGTTCGGGCGTGTTGTGAGTGCATCTGTGGAGGAGAAGCGTGTTCGCAAGAACGACTTGGGGGCTGTCCGCCCCCCGCTGGGGCGCGACGTTCGCGTCAGGGGACGTGGGGCAGGCGGCCAGGACCGTCGAACCACCACGGAGGGGCAGAGTTCGCCGGGCGGCGCTGACGGCCGTCGCCGCGACCGCGGCGCTGGGCCTCGGGGCGTCGGCGGCGTCGGCTGAGACCCAGAAGTGGGGCTACGAGCAGATCTCGCCGGCCGACAGCACGAGCATTCCGGTCTTCGGGGTCGGCGTGTCCGACGACCTGCAGACGGCCATCGCGGGGACGGTGGCCCTCCCGCTCGACGGCCAGCCGGCCGACGGGCGGAACATCGGCTACTACTACGGCTTGCCGCGGTACGGCGCTCCGTGGTCGATCGGCCCCGTCGATTCGCGCAACGGGAATCTGATCCCGTTGAAGCTCAAGGAGATGTCCGCCGACGGGTCGAGCGCGATCATGCAAGGGAGCTTCTTGTCCGTCGATCCCGACGGCGGGGGTGGCTTCTACCGAAGCGATCCCCTCGGCGTGTCCGTGAACATGAGCCGCGGCGGCGGCTCTCAGGCCTTCTCGGCGAGCGACGATCTCGATACCGTGGCCTCCTTCAACGGCACCGGCCCGGTGTCTGTCAGCAGCCACGGGCAGGATGCCGTCCCGGCGTCGCTCGACAATGACGGTGCTCCGATGACCGCCACTGCGCTCGGTAGCGCGGAGTCGTACCAGTTCGCGATGGGGGCCGAGAACGCCCTGTCCGCGGACGGCTCCTCGGTGATCTTCGCCTCGAAGGACAGGATCCCCGGAGACAACGATGAGGCGGGGACGGGCCCGGACGGGAACGATGCGGAGGGCGTGGACCTGTTCCGGCGGACCCTGACCCCCGGCAGCGAGCAGACCGTCCTGATCAGCGACGCCAACGGCAGCGGCGACGCGGATGCCTCGGCCGACGCCGCGTACAACTGGGCGACGGCGGATCACCAGCGGATCTTCTTCACCACGCCCGAGTCGCTGGAACCCGGCGACACCGACGGGGAGGCCGACGTGTATCTGCGGGAGGGAACGGCCGCGCCGGTCCGGATCTCGCAGGGGGAGCCGGTGGACGGCTCGCCGACCGGCAACGGGTCCAACCCCAACTGGCAGGGGTACAGGCCGACGTGGGCGATGTCGTCGGAGGACGGCAACCGGACGCTCTTCGTCACGGCCGAGCGGCTCACGCCGGACGCTCCGGAGGAGGGAGCGAAGCTCTACGAGCGCGACCTCGCGGAGGGCCGCACGCGGTTCGTCGCCGGCCCGCTCGTCGAGCCGGACGTCACCAACTACGTCCCCGACTACGAGAGCGGCGGGATCCTCACCGTCCTGCAGCAGGACCTGAGCCTCCGGGGGATTCGCTCCACCGCGAACGGCGCCGTCTTCATGTCCAAGGCACCGCTGGCCGGCACCCCGGACGACGGCCTGTCGCGGGTCTTCTCGTGGAGCCGCGACGGCGGGCTGGTGGCGGTCGCCCAGCCCGACGCGGATGCGCCGGACTCGCCCCCCGCGCGGTCCACCATCATGCCGATCAACCTGGCCGGCGGACTGTTCGAGATGGACCCCATCAAGGGCGCCCGGGCGGCCTCCGACGACGGTTCGCGGGTGTTCTTCACCACGGCGCAGTCGCTGACGGCCGAGGACACCGACGGTGGCTACGACGACGTGTACGCGTGGACGGCCGGCGAGGGCCTGCGCCTGGTGTCGCCGCCGGGCCGCGCGCATCACCACGCGGGCTACATCGACAGCTCGCCCGACGGCACGCAGGTGTTCTTCGGCACGGCCGAAGGCGTCCTCGCCAGCGATACGGATCCGGACGCCGAGGACATCTACATGGCGACCCTCGGCGGCGGCGCGCCGCCCACCAAGCCGGCCCCGGACGCCGATCCGCAGATCTGTGCGGGCGACGCCTGCCAGGGGCCGGTCGGCGACCCCGTGGTGCTGCCCAGCATCGGCTCGGTCGGCTTCGCCGGGACCGGCAACCTGCTGGTCTCGCCGGACCCGGTCCGGCCGTCGGTCTCCGTCGGCAAGCTGAAGGCGGTGACCGGCTCGGCCGCGACGTTGAAGGTGCGGGTACCGACCGCGGGACGGATCTCGGTCTCGGGGTCGTCTCTGCGCAAGGCCGCGAAGTCGGCGTCCAAGGCGGGGACGTACAAGCTGAAGGTCAGCTTGACGACGAAGGGCCGGGGCGCGCTGAAGAAGCAGCGGACGCTGAAGGTCCGTGTGCGCATCGCCTACCGGACCAGCGACGGTCGCACGGCGTCCAAGACCGTCTCGGTGACGTTCAAGCAGCCGAAGGTCAAGAAGTCGGCCACGACCAAGAAGGGTGGCCGGTAGATGTCGGTCGATACGGCCGGAACGGCCATCAACACGCAAGGAGCCACGGGCGTGACGCGCACGGCGAGGAAGACCGGACGACGGCGCGCGATCCGCGCGGGGCTCGTCGCGGCCGCGACGATCGTGTTCGGGGGCGCCGCGGCGACCTCGGCGCAGGCCGAGCTGCTGTCGACCTTCGAGGCGACGGCGTCGACGACGCAGGCCGGTGCCTACGGTGACGTGCGCACCAACTTCGTGCTGACGGACCTGATCAACGACCCGGTCCGGACGCTGCGCTTCCACCTGCCGGTGGGCCTGTTGGGCTCGATCGCCAACTTCGACGAGTGCTCGCTGCCCGACTTCTACTCGACCGTGGGCTGCCCGCAGAACACCCAGGTCGGCGATGCACTGGCGCTGCTCAACGTCGGATCGCAGGAGTTCCCGTTCCTCTTCCCGTTGCCCTCGACGGTGCACGTGCTGACCCCCGGGCGCGGCGACACGGCGCTGCTGGGGATCATCACGCCGCTGCGCCCGCGGGAGCTGATCCGCATCAACGTGCGGCCCGACGACTACGGGCTGGACGCGACGGTCGATGCACTGCCCAACAACATCGGTGGCACCGACCTGACGCTGTGGGGGGTGCCGTGGGATCACTGGACGCCGGAGACGCAGGCGGCGAACAAGCGGTTGCCGTTCATGGCCAACCCGGCGACCTGCGGCAAGGAGGCCGTGACCTCGGTTGAGGTCCAGAGCTACCAGAACCAAGGGACCTGGGAGTCCTACTCGGCGACGACGCCGGCCCAGACCGGCTGCGAGCTGCTGGAGTTCGAGCCGACGATCCGGACGGGCGCCGACGCGCCGTTCACGAGCCGCCCGTCGTCGTTCGAGTTCGGGATCGATCTGTTCCAGAACACCGACCCCGACGAGTTGGCGACCCCGCCGATCAAGAACGTGACCGCGGTCCTGCCGGAGGGCGTGTCGCTCAATCCGGCGGTCGCCCACGGGCTCGAGGCGTGCACGGACGATGCGTTCGGGCAGGGCAGCAGCGAGCGCTCGAGCTGTCCGGCGGCTTCGCGCGTCGGGACCGCGGAGTTCGAGGTCCCGGTGCTGAAGGATTCCCACGTCGCGGGGACGGTCTACATCGGCCAGCCGTTGCCGGGCAACACGTACCGGCTGTTCGTCGAGGCGTACGGGTCCAGCATGCGGGTCAAGCTGAAGGGCACCGTCCGCCCGGATCCGAAGACCGGGCAGCTGACGGCGATCTTCGAGAACAATCCGGAGGCCCCGGTTTCGTCGGTCAAGCTGGCGTTCAAGGGTGGTCCGCGGGCCGCTCTGGCGATGCCCGATAGCTGCGGCAGCAAGCCGGTCGCGGCGACGTTGGATTCGTGGACCGGGCACTCCGTGAACGCGCTGACGGCGTTCGACGTGGCATTCGACGCCAAGGGCACGCCGTGCCCGCCGCAGGGCTTCGCGCCGTCGTTCTCGGCGGGCGTGAGCAACCCCGTGGCCGGGGCGAGCTCGACGTTCACCCTGCAGGCCCAGAAGGCCGACGGCCAGGCGGACCTCACGGGCGTCGCGCTGACGTTGCCCAAGGGGCTGCTGGCCAACCTGAAGGGCAACCTCGGGACCCGCGTTGGTACCGCCCGCGTGGCGGCCGGCGTGGGACCGGATCCGTTCTGGCTCTCCGGTCCGGTCGTGCTGGAAGGCGCCTACGGCGATGCACCGTTCTCGTTGCGGGTGACCGTGCCGGTGATCGCCGGCCCGTTCAACCTCGGTGAGGTCGTCGTCCGCCAGAAGCTCTACGTCGACCCGAACGACGCGCACGTGACCGTGGTCAGCGATCCGCTGCCGACGATCTGGGAGGGCATCCCGGTCCGGTTGCAGAAGCTGACGGTGGACATCGACAAGCCCGGGTTCATGCAGAACCCGACGTCGTGCGACGTGCAGGCGATCGGCGGCACGTTGAGTGCCGTCACCGGCCAGACCTCTCCGGTCAGCTCGCGGTTCCAGGTCGGGGACTGCGCGGGCCTGCGCTACGCGCCGAAGCTGGCGCTGGCGCTGGGCAGCGACGCGAAGCAGCTGAAGAACGGTGGTCATCCGGAGCTGACGGCGAACCTCAAGCCGGGCAAGGGCGAGGCCAACCAGAAGAAGGCGCAGGTCACCCTGCCGCTGAACCTGGCGCTGGATCCGCAGAACGCGAAGGCGTTGTGCGAGCCGGCGGCCGCGGCCCGCAGTGCGTGCCCGGCGGACTCGATCGTCGGGTCGGCGAAGGCGATCTCGATCCTCGACGTGCCGTTGACCGGTCCGGTCTACTTCGTGCGCGGTGAACGCAAGACGGCGACGGGCCGGACGGTAGCGACGCTGCCGAAGCTGTTCATCCCGCTGTCGGGCCAGGGCGTGACGATCAACCTGAACGCCAGCTCGAACGTGGTCGACCGCAAGCTGCAGACCACGTTCGAGAACCTCCCGGACGCGCCGATCGAGGACTTCGACCTGAAGATCAACGGTGGCGCGAACGGCATCCTGAAGGTGACCAACGGCGACGTCTGCAAGTCGACGTCGACCCCGAAGGTCGGGTCGCTGCTGATCGGGCAGAGCAACCAGCAGTACCGGCAGACCAGCACGCTGGCCGTCGGCTGCCGGTTCGGCGTCGTGAAGACGGCGCGCAAGGGCAACCGGCTGTCGGTGACGGTCGGCGGTCTGACCGGCGGCAAGCTGACGGTCTCGGGCTCGGGCGTCAGCCGGAGCTCGCGCACCGTGGGCAAGGCCTCGACGGTCGCCTCGGTCGGGGTCAGCCTGAACGCGGCGTCGCGCCGGGCGCTGCAGCAGGGCCGCACGGTGCGGCTGCGGGTCAAGGCCAGCTTCAAGCCCTCGGGCAAGAAGACGGTCTCGCAGACCCGTAACGTGGTCGTCAAGCCGACCAAGAAGTAGTCGGACGCTGTTGGGTGGTGGGGCGACCCACCACCCGACGCGGTGTGCCAAGGCGGCTCGGATCAGCCGTCCCGGGCACGGCGACGTTCAACGGGCCACGGGACGTCGGGGCGCGACGCGCACCGGCATCCGGCTGACGCGGAGCGCCTCCTCCGGGCCGAAGAACGTGCTGATGCAGACGAAGCTGATCGCGGGCAGCTCGGCCGGCAGCGCCGCCAGTCGGCGTTCGACCGCGAGTCGACGCACGGTCTCCCACACACCCCCACCGAGGCTCATGGTGACGATCTCGGGGTCGGGGATTGGGTGATTCGTGGCCGCGAAGCCCGGCAGGAGGAACTCGCAGAAGAGATCCACTATCCGCGCCTGCTGCGCGTGACCGACCGGGCCGAGCCGGGGGAGCTCGACGACCGTCAAGTACACCATCTCCGGGCACGCGGCCACGTCGGACAGCAGCGTGGCGAGCGCGTGGTGGGCCGCTACCGCGTAGTCCCCGCGGGTACTGAGAAAGGCCTGCGCCACTCGGCTGAACGCCTGGGATGTGGCGACGTCGACGGCGTCGATTAGGCACGCCGTCTCGTCCTGCCAGTAGGAGGCCGCTACCGAGCTGTCGAATCCTGCGTTCCGCGACACGTCGGCCAGGTGGGTTCCTTCCAATCCGTCGGCGTACACCGCCCGACCGAAGGCGGCCAGCAGCCGCTCGCGCTCCGTCTCGGCGATGAAGCTCGATCCGGTGCGGGAGGACGTTGGCATGTGCGGGCCAGCCTACGCCTGTGGACGCCGAGTATCCACGCTTACGCGGCACTCTGGACGTCGAGCGACTCCGCGCTTCGTAGGGACGGCTTAGGACGGCCTTATGTCCGAGCGCTCTGTTGAAAGATTCGTGGTGTGAAACGCGGCGTCTATCTATAGGATGCGCCGCGTGCCGAACAACGAGTACCGGGACGAGGCGGGATCCTCGCCGGAACCACCGCTGCCTGACGAGGCCCTCGCCTTCCGACAGCGAGCGCACTTGATCGATGCTGCGGTTCGGGAGGTCGCCGATCGTGGGTACGACGGGGCGACGGTGGCGTCGATTGCGACGCGGGCGGGCCTGTCGCGCCCCGCGTTCTACGAGCAGTTCGCGAGCAAGGACGAGGCGCTCGTCCACGCGTACGACGTGGCTATCGCGTTCGCGGCTCCACGCATCGTCGATTCGATGCGCGCGGCAGGCGGGTGGCAGGACGCGACGGCTTCGGTATTGGCAACGTACCTGGCGATCCTCGACTGCGA
>JBAZOW010000053.1:0-14958 GCA_041648495.1 Patulibacter sp. | reverse complement strand
GACCGCGCCGTGGCGGTGGGCGTCGACCGCGGTCCGCAGCTCGCGCGCGGCGGCCTGCGGGTCGGCGGCGTCGACGATCGCGCGGACCACCGCGACCCGCGGCGCCCCCGCGTTCAGGGGGGCAGCGACGTTGGAACTGTCGATTCCGCCAATCGCGACGAACGGCAGCGGTCGGGTGACGGCGTGGCGGACCAACGCGACCCCGACGCCCGCGACGCCCTGCTTGGTCGGCGTGGCGTTGATCGGTCCCACGCCGATGTGGTCGGCCCCGGCCTCGACGGCGGCGTCGACCTGCTCCGGCGAGTGGGTCGACAGGCCGATCAGCCGGTCCTCGCCGACGATCGCCCGCGCCGCAGCCACCGCGACGTCGTCCTGGCCGACGTGCACGCCGTCGGCGTCGCCCGCCACCGCCAGGTCGGGGCGGTCGTTGAGGATCAGCAGCGTGCCGGTCGCGGTGCAGAGCGGACGCAGCGCCCGCAGGCCCGCGACCAGCTCGTCGTCGCTCGCGGTCTTGTCGCGCAGCTGGATCGCGTCGACCCCGCCGGCGATCGCCCGCTCGGCGATCTCGACCAGGCCGCGACCGTGGGCGGTCAGGGGTCCGACGAGGTACAGGTGGACGGCGGCGAACCGGGCGCGACGCTGCTCGGGGGTCATCGCGGGGAAGTCTGGCAGCCGCGCGACGGTGCCGGGCGTCGGTCGAGCGGTGGCGCGGCCGCGCGGGTGGGCGGCGGACGACCGCCCCGAAGGTGATCGGCGGGCGGTCCGGGTGGGGGCCGGCCCCGTCGGGGAAGTACCCTCGGAGCGTGGCCGCCGTTTCCGCGACTTCCCCGAGCCCCGACGTCGTGATCGTCGGCGCGGGCCTGGCGGGACTGCCGATCGCGTGGGAGCTGCTGCGCCGCGGCGCGACGGTGCGGATGCTCGACCGCGGCCGTCCGGGTGACGGCACCAGCCGGGTCGCCGCCGGGATGTTCGCTCCGATCACCGAGGTCGAGCCCGACGACCCGGCGCACCTGATGCTCGGGCAGCTGGCCCGCGAGCGCTGGACCGGATTCGTCGACGACCTGCGCGCGGCGACCGGCCACGAGATCGCGATCCGTACCCAGGGCACGCTGGCCGTCGCGCGCGACCGCGACGAGGCCGAGGCGCTCGACCGCTTCCGCGCGATCTGCGACCGCTTCGGCCTGGCCGTCGAGCGGCTGATGCCGAGCGCCGCCCGCAAGCGCGAACCGGCGCTGGCCCCGACGCTGCGGCTGGCGCTGGAGATCCCCGACGACGCCGCGGTCGATCCGCGGACGGTGACCGCGGCGCTGGCCGACGCGGTGGCCGCGGCCGGCGGCACGATCGAATCCGACTGCGAGGTCCGTGGTCTGCTGGTCGAGGGCGGCCGCGCGGTCGGGGTGGAGCGGGCGGACGGCACCGTCGTCCGCGCCGGAGCGGTGGTGATCGCCGGGGGTGCCGAGTCGGCACGGATGGCCGGCGTGCCGGACCACACGCGCGTGCCGGTGCGGCCGGTCAAGGGGCAGCTGCTGATGCTGCGCGACCCGTCCGGACCGGGAATGGTCGAGCGGGTCCTGCGGTTCGGTCCCGGCTACCTGGTCCCGCGGGACGACGGTCGCTACGTGCTCGGGGCGACGACCGAGGAGCGCGGCTTCGACCGCACGGTCACGGCGTGGGCGGTCCACGACCTGCTGCGCGACGGCTCCGAGCTGGTCCCCGGCGTGCTCGACCTGGAGCTGGTCGAGACGCTCGTCGGCTGGCGCCCGACCAGCCCGGACGGCCTGCCGGCCGTCGGCCCGGCGCACGACGTCGACGGGCTCTGGTGGGCGACGGGTCAGCACCGCAACGGGGTGCTCTTCGCGTCGATCACCGGGGCGCTGCTCGTCGACGCGCTGCTCGGTCGGCGCACGCTGCCCGAGCGCTACGGCGCGATCGATCCGCTGGCGGTGGTCGACCCGCGGCGGTTCGCGTCTGTCACGCTCGACGTCGACGACCCTGCGGCACCGGCGACCGACGAGGCCGGCGCCGCGCACCCGCGCGAGGAGGACCACGCCCGATGAGCGACCTGACCGAGACCGTGATCGTCAACGGCGAGCCACGAGAGCTGGTCGGCCGCACGGTGTCCGACCTGCTGGCCGCGATGGAGACCGCGGCGGACGGACGTGGCGTGGCGGTGGCGATCGACGGCGAGGTCGTCGTCCGCGGCGAGTGGCCGCGCCGGACGCTGCGACCGGGCGAGCGGGTCGAGGTGCTGACCGCGATCCAGGGCGGCTGAGCCGGCCCGCGCGGCGCGCGGACTTCGCCGTTCGCGCCCCTGATCGCCGCGCCCGTTCGCCGCGCCCGACCGTCCGGAGGGGCGCGCGGACTACTGCTTGTCGGGCTTGTCGTCGCCGAGCGTCTTTTGCAACCAGTCCGACACCGTCTTGGCGGCGGTCTCCGCCTGGCCCGCGGCGCCCTTGATCGTCGACTCGGCCTGCCCGGCCGCGTCCTTGACCGCGCCCTGGAAGCGGTCCCGGTAGTAGGCCGCGGCCGCCTGCGCTTCGGCCTTGACGCTCGGGTCCTCGGCGCCCCGGCGCGGATGCTCGCCGTCGCGGATCCGCTCGTAGTCCCCGCCGGCGACCCAGTTCATCAGCTCGTGGGCGCGCTGCACGCCGAGCGGATGGGTGGCGCCGAGCTCGAGCGACAGCCGGTTGAGTCGGCCGGTGATCCCGCGGCCCTGGGTGTCGTAGTCGGCGGCCTGCGCGAGGAAGGCGTTGAGGTCGAGCTTGGTGCTGGCCGTCCCCGCCGCGATCCCCATCAGCGTCCGGCAGACCAGCATCGGGTCGCGGACCACCAGCGCGGCGATCCGGTCGCAGGTCAGCTCGGCGGCGCGTGACCACTCGAGCAGCGCCGAGCGCACCGCCATCAGCGGCAGCGCCGTCGGCAGGGTCTTGGTCAGCATCGATCCGCCCGACTCCAGCAGGATCTGCAGGGCGGTCCCGTAGAGCACGTGGTCGCACATGATGTGCGCGGCCTCGTGCGCGAAGACGACCCGCTGCTGGTCGGCGTCGAGCGTGTCGATCAGCTGGGAGTAGACGAGCACCAGCGGGTTGGTGCTGCCGACGACCGCGGCGTTGGACACCGGGTACGCGGTCAGGTACAGCTCGGGCACCGGATCGAGGTCGAGCACGGTGTAGGCCATCCGGTGGCGGTGCCAGACGTCGGGCAGCTGCTGCGGTCCCAGGCGGACCGACGACGCCAGCAGGTTCTGCCGCAGCGCCCGCTCGTAGCCGAGCTCGATCAGCTTGCGGATCACGGTGTCCAGGCCGGGGATCGCCTTCAGCGCGGCGGTCGCGGCCCGGTCGGCGGGGTGGCGGAGCACCTGCTCGTCGAGCTGCCGCAGGCGGTAGCCGAGCACGGGGAGGTCGTCGCTCATGGGTGCAGGCTATCCGGCCCACCTGCGGGCGCCGGTCGGTTCCTCGTGGCGGGGCGGGTGGCGCGTCGACGTTCGGGTGACCGCCGACGGGTGACAGCGTGCGTGGCGGACGCGGTGGCCGACGGCGACGTGCGCGAAGATCGCCGGATGCCGGTGACGTCCTCCGCGCCCCCGCGCGGCGCTCCGCCGATCCGCGGCCTGACGCTCGACGCGATGGGCTGCCTCGTCACGATGCGCGATCCGGTTCCGGCGATCGGGCGGCTGCTGGCCGACCGCGGGACGCCGCGTCCCGAAGCGCTGATCGCCGTCGCGCTGCGCCGCGAGATCGGCTTCTACAAGGCGCACCACCTGGAGGCGCGCGATCCCGACGCGCTGCGAGCGCTGCAGGTGCGGGCGGCCGGGGTGCTGGCCCACGGGCTGGGGTTGGAGCCCGCCGAGGACCGCCGCCCCCGCGCCGCCGCCCACCCGGACGCCGCCGGAACCGCCGCGACAGGCATCGAGGTGGTTCCGGTCGACGATGCGTTCGTCGACGGCTTCCTCGCGGCGCTCGAGTTCGTCCCGCTCGCCGGGGTGCTCGACGCGCTGGAGCGGCTGCACGCGGCCGACGTGCCGATGGTCTGCGTCTCGAACTGGGACTCCGGCCTGCCGGGACACCTGGAGCGGCTGGGGATCGGCCGCTTCCTGCGCGGGACGGTGGCGTCGGGGGCGATCGGCGTCGCCAAGCCCGATCCGCGGATCTTCGACCCGGCCGTCGCGTTGCTGGACCTGCCGCGGGAGGCGATCGCGCACCTCGGCGACGAGCCGGTCGACCGCGACGGCGCCGTCGCGGCGGGGCTGCGGTTCCTGGCGCCGCCGGTCGCCACGCTGCCCGAGCGGCTGGGCCTGGTCTGAGGACGCCCGACCGGCGTCGCGAGGTCGGTCGGGCGGGAGACTGGCGACATCGGCCCGGCCGGAGCAGCGGGGCCGGCCCCGCTGCTCACGGTGGCCGGGCCGGTTGGCGGCACGTTCTAGAGTGCAGGAGATGGGTGACGCAACCGCAACCCCCGGTGCCGGGCCGACCACCGACCTGCTGCGGATCGGCGACAAGTCGTTCTCGTCCCGGCTGCTGCTCGGGACCGGCGGCTTCACGCGCCTGCAGACGCTCGAGGACGCCGTCGCGGCGTCGGGCACCGAGCTGGTCACGCTCGCGCTGCGCCGCGCCGGGTCGGGCGGCACCGACATCCAGGGCTCGCTGGTCGACGCCCTGCAGCGGACCGGCGTCGACCTGCTGCCGAACACCGCCGGCTGCTTCACGGCCCGCGACGCGGTGCTGACCGCCCAGCTCGCCCGCGAGGCGTTCCAGACCAACTGGATCAAGCTCGAGGTGATCGGCGACGACCGCACCCTGCTGCCCGATGCCGTCGAGCTGCTCGACGCCGCGGAGCGCCTGGTCGCCGACGACTTCGTCGTCCTGCCCTACACCAACGACGACCCGATCCTCGCGCGCCGGCTGGAGGACATCGGCTGCGCCGCGGTGATGCCGCTCGGGTCGCCGATCGGGTCGGGGCTGGGGATCCGCAACCCCCACAACATCGAGTTGATCGTCGAACGCGCCGGGGTGCCGGTGATCCTCGACGCCGGGATCGGCACGGCGTCCGAGGCGGCGCTGGCGATGGAGCTCGGCTGCGACGCGGTGCTCTGCGCGACCGCGGTCAGCCGGGCCGAGGATCCGCTGCGGATGGCCCAGGCGATCCGCTTCGGCGTCCAGGCCGGACGGCTGGCCCGCACCGCCGGACGGATCCCGCGGCGCACGCACGCCCTGCCGTCGACGCCGACCGAAGGCGTCGCCGAGCTCTGATGCCTGTGAGCTCCGGGATCGACGGGCAGGCGCTGATCGACCGGGTGACCCGGGCGGTCTCCGGTCGCGACCGCCAGGCGATCGCGGCGCTCGTGACCCACGACGTCCACTACGAGGATCCGTTCTCGGCGACGCCGTACCGCGGCGTCGAGTCGGTCACCGACCACGTCGCGAAGCTGTGGGCCGCGTTCCCCGACGCCCGGATCGAGGCGACCGGGCCCTGCCTGCACGACGGCGACCGGATCGTCGCGCTGCCGCTGCGGCTGTTCGGCAACCACAGCGGAGCGCTCGGCACGCTGCCGGCGACCGACCGGTTCCTCAACCAGCACGGAATGCTGGTCTGCGAGCTCGACGCCACCGCCCACCGGATCTTCCGCGTGCGCCTGTTCGCCGACCGCTACGCGGCCGCGGTCCAGCTCGGCGCGCTGCCGCAGTCGGGCACGGTCGGCGACCGTGCGCTGCGGGCGATCCAGGGCTTCGGGATCCTGCGCGGACGCTAGCCGGCGCTCAGCGTCGCGCGGTCAGCGCGACCAGCAACGGCGCATGGTCGGAGAGCGTTCCACGTTCGGGTCGCACGGAGGGCGACGCGGCGACGACCCCGCGACCGGCGACGTGATCCGGGCCACTCGTCGCGATCCGTGCCCAGTCGTCCGCCAGGTTGGCTGCCACCGCTTCCCGCGGCAGGTTGAAGTCGCCGCCGAGGACGATCGGCGATCGGTCGGCTCCACCGATGCCGCCGAGTCCGCGCTTCGGGGTGCCCGCGCCCCGGCCGGTGCCGCGTTCCGGTGTCGTCATGCCCCGGGCCGCGTCGTCCGCCCACGCCTCCAGCTGCGTCGTCGACCGCTCCAGATCGGCGAGCGGGGCGGCCATTCCGGCCGCGTCGTTCCAGTGGCCGAGCTGCGTGTGGACGTTGCCGATCCAGGCACCGTCGAACGGGCCGCCGTGCGGATCGGCCAGCCGGACCGCGTGCATCACCCGCCGCTCGGGTCGGATCCGCAACCGGCGCCGACCGTGGGCGGTGATCGTCAGCGGCGCGCGCACGAGGATCGCGTTGGCGCCCCCGCCGTTGCTCTTCAGCCGGTCGGGCGCCCGGGACGCGATCGCTCGGCGCAGCGGCAGCAGCTGGTTGCGTGACGTCAATGCGGTGCGGCAGTCGGCCCGGCAGTGGCTGCCGAGCAGCGGCGGCCACCACGGCGGGACCTCCTGCAGCAGTGCGACGTCCCACTCCCAGCCGGCGAGTGCGTCGGCGAACTCCTGCAGCAGCGGCCGCCCGGCCGGCGGCTGGGCGCGGCCGTGGAAGAGGTTCCAGACGAGGACGCGCATCGTGCCCCGATCCTCCCACGCCGCGCTCGTCGGACCCGTGGGCTAGCGTCTCCCCCGTGACCACGCGCCATCTGCTGACCGGGACCGAGTTGACGCGGGACGACCTGCTCGCGGTGCTCCGCCGCGCGCACGAGCTCAAGGCCGCCGACGTGGCTCGCCGCGCCGGGACCTACGACGCCGCGTCCGACCCGGGCGCGCAGAGCCTGGCGGGACGCTCGGTCGGGCTGATCTTCCAGAAGCCGTCGACCCGCACCCGGATCTCGATGGAGGTCGGCGTCAGCGAGCTCGGTGCCCACCCGCTGTTGCTGCGTCCCGACGAGATGCAGCTCTCGCGCGGTGAGTCGGTCAAGGACACCGCGCTGGTGCTCTCGCGCCACGTCCACGCGATCGGGATCCGGACCAACGCCGACGCGCTGCTCGAGGAACTGGCCGCCGAGGGCACGATCCCCGTCGTCAACCTGCTGACCGACGGCCATCACCCGTGCCAGGCGGTGGCCGACCTGCTGACGCTGCAGGAGGCGTTCCCCGAGCGGCTCGGCGCCGACGGCGGGCTCGACGACCTGCACCTGGCCTACGTCGGTGACGGCAACAACGTCGCCCGCTCGCTGGCCCTGGTCGGCGCGATCGCCGGGCTGAAGGTCACCGTCGTCGCCCCCGACGGCTACCAGCTGGAGCCCGGCAGCACCCCCGCGATCCTGGCGTCCGATCCGACGACCGGCGTGGCCGGCGCGGACGCGCTCTACGCCGACGTCTGGGTCTCGATGGGCGACACCGACAGCGACGAGCGTCGCGCGGCGCTGCAGGACTACGGGTTGACCGACGACCTGCTCGACGCCGCCGCGCCGGGCGCGATCGCGCTGCACTGCCTGCCCGCCCACCCGGGCGAGGAGATCACCGCCGAGGTGCTCTACGGCGACCGCGAGCGGATCTGGGACCAGGCCGAGAACCGCCGGCACGCCCAGAAGGCGCTGCTCGAGTGGGTCCTGCGCGCCGGGCCGTTCGCCGGCTGACGCTCCGCCTGCCAGAGGTCGAGACGGGGGGCCGGCGGCGGCGAGCGCCCGCAACGGCCAGGACGCACGAACGGCCCGCCGCCCGGCGTCCGTGGTGCCGTGCGCGGACCTTCGTCGTTCTGCCACCGGCCGCTCGTGATGCCCAGGCCACGAATGGCCCGGGCATCACGCTCGCGGATCCCTCAATCCGCGAGTGCGTCGGCGGTTCCCTCGCTCCCCGAAGACCCTCACAACCTTCGGGGAACGTCGTGTTCTGGAGGACGGCCTCCTAAGAGGCCGACCTCCGGGGGGAGTTGCGTGTGCGAGCAGCGAGCACCATCCCCGCCGACCGACGGTCCCCCGACCCTTGCGGGGCGGCGGTTACTGAACCCGTCTCAAGATGATCGGTCGCCTGGGACGGCCGATGACACGTCGCAGGATCACCACCCGAACCCTCAGTCAGGCAACCAGCCTGACTCTCGGGCCTCGTGCGGCACCCTGCTCGGTCATCGACCACCCCAGACAACCACTGATCTCGAAACGGATTCATGGCGGCCTGAACGGCGGGGATGACAGGTGCTTTGCTGCTCATCGTGCTGGGAGTTTGGTTACCCTTACTCGGGCAACCGCCGGGGACGATAGCGCACTCGTCGCAGAATGCCAACCCCGGCGATCGGGATTGGCCGCGATCGGTGTCCCGCGTCCCGATACAGCGGGGGAATCACCCGTCGCAACTCGTCGAGCCGCGGGGACGGCCCCTTCGAATCCGCCGATCCGACACACTTGGAGGATGGCTGAATCCGCTGTGCCCTCCGACCCCGAAACCGGCCTGGGGTCGACCGCGTCCGGCGGCACCACCGCAGACGATCTCGCGGCTCCGTCCGCACCCGCGACGCCCCAGGGCGACGCGCCGACGATCGACACGCCCGTGACCACGAAGGACGAGGCGCAGGCCGCGTCCGAGGCCACGCCCAAGCGGGCCCGCCCGCCGCGTCCGCACCGCGGCGAGGAGGTCGAGCTGCGCGTCGATTCGCTCGCCCACGGCGGCAACGGCGTGTCCCGGACCGACGGCGGCTGGGTCGTCTTCGTGCGCGGGGGGATCCCCGGCGACCGCGTGCGCGCGAGCATCACCAAGCGCAAGAAGGACTACGGCGAGGCCGTGATCGTCGAGCTGCTCGAGCCGTCGCCCGAGCGGATCCCGGCGGTCGCCGATCACCCCGGCGCGCCGTGGCAGGTCCTCCCCTACGAGCGCCAGCTCGAGATCAAGGCCGAGCAGGTCGAGGACGCGATGCGGCGGATCGGCGGCCACAAGGAGACCGTGATCGAGCCGATCATCCCCTCCGAGAGCCAGTGGCGCTACCGCAACAAGCTGGAGTACTCGTTCGGCACCGAGCCCGACGCGGACGGCAACTCCCGGCTGGTCTGCGGCTTCCACGCCGCCGGCTCGTGGCAGAAGATCGAGCACATCGAGGACTGCCTGCTGGCGTCGGAGCTGGGCAACCAGGCCCGCAACGTCGTCTACCGCTGGTGCCTCGAGGAGGGTCTCGAGCCCTACGACCGCAAGTACCAGCAGGGCTTCCTGCGCAACCTGGTGATTCGCGAGGGCACCCGCACCGGCGATCTGCAGGTCCGGATCGTCACCAGCCCGGGCGAGTTCGACGTGATGGGGCTCGGCCAGCGTCTCGACGAGGAGCTGGGGGAGGGCACGCTCACCGGCCTGCTCTGGACCCAGATCCAGACTGTCGGCGAGACGACCTACGGCGGCGACACCGAGCTCGTGGGCGGCGACGCCTACATCCACGAGGAGATCTGCGGCCTGCGTCTGCGGATCAGCCCCGAGGGGTTCTTCCAGACGAACACGGTGATGGCCGAGCGGCTCTACGAGCTGGCCGCCGAGTACGCGGACCTGCAGGGCTGGGAGCGGCTGTTCGACCTGTACTGCGGATCGGGGTCGCTCGGGCTGACGATGGCGTCGCGCGCCGGCGAGCTGATCGGCGTCGAGATCGTCGAGGAGTCGGTCGCCGACGCGGCGACGAACGCGCTGAACAACGACATCCGGTCGGCGCGGTTCCTGGCGTCCGACGCCCGGACCGGCCTGCCCGACGCGATCGAGGAGGTCGGCCGGCCCGACGTGCTGATCGTCGACCCGCCGCGCGCCGGCCTGGGGCCGCGGGTCTGCCGCCGGATCATCGAGGCGGCGCCGAAGCGCGTCGTCTACGTCTCGTGCAACCCGACGACGCTGGCGCCGGACGCCGCGCGCCTGGTCGAGGCCGGCTACACGCTGCGCAAGGTCCGCCCGGTCGACCTGTTCCCGCAGACGCCGCACGTCGAGTGCGTCGCGGTGCTGGATCGCAACCCCGATGCTCCGACCCCGGAGAAGGGGCCGTTGGCCAAGGCCGCCAAGTAGGGCGGGGGCCCGCTCAGCTCGCGCTGGGGACCGGGTCCTGCGCGGGCCGGCCCTCGGCCGCGCGACCGACGGTCAGCGTGCCGTTGAGGTCCTCGAGCAGCTCGGCGAGCTGCCCGACCTTCGCCTCGTCCCAGTCCGAGAGCTGGGTGCGCATGTAGGCGACCCGCGCCTCGCGGACGGTCTGCCGCTCGCGCTGCCCCTCCGGGGTGATCGAGACGAGCGTGGCGCGGCGGTCCTCGTCGCTGCGCGAGCGCACCACGAAGCCGCGACGCTCGAGCGGGGCGATCTGCCGGGTCACGGTCGACGCGTCCAGGTCGAACGCGGAGGCGAGCTGGCTCATCGTCTGCTCGCCCTCCGTCTCCAGCAGCACCAGCAGCAGGTACCCCGAGCGGTCGAGCGGGGACCGCGCGAAGTCCAGAGCGGCGACCCGGGCGCGTTCGGCCCGGCGGGCCAGCACGGCCAACTCCAGCTGTAGGTGGTCGTAGGGATCGGGGTCGCGTTTGGGCATCGAGCCGCGAGAGTATACGACTTACAACGTTCGATATGCATGTGTGAAGCGCGACGCCCGGCGTCGGGGAGCTACGGTCTGGGAATGCGCGCTGTGACGTTCCGTGACGGAGAGGTCGTTCTCGACACCCACCCGGACCCGGAAGCGGGTTCCGGAGAGGTGCTGATCCGGGTCCAGGCGGCGGGTCTGAACGGGGCCGACCTGCTGCAGGCCAAGGGCGGATATCCCGCTCCGGCCGGCAGCCCGCAGGACATCCCCGGCCTGGAGCTGGCCGGCGAGGTGATCGCCAGCGGACCCGGTGCGACCCGCTTCGCGCTCGGCGATCGCGTCACCGGGATCGTCGGCGGTGGGGGCCAGGCGGAGCTGATCGCGGTGCACGAACGTCAGATCTCGCCGGTGGCGAACGCCCTGACCTGGACCCAGGCGGGAGGGTTCAGCGAGGTGACGATCACCGCCCACGACGCGATCGTCGGTCAGGCCGGGCTCCGGCCCGGTGAGCGGCTGCTCGTCCACGGGGCGGCGGGCGGGGTCGGGACGGCCGCGGTCCAGATCGGTCGGGCGATCGGCGCCCACGTCACGGCCAGCGTGCGCAACCCCGAGCTGCGCGAAGCGGTCGCGGCGCTCGGCGCCCACGACGTCATCGGCCCCGAGGACCTGGAGAACGACGACGCGGGCGAGCCGTTCGACGTGATCCTCGAGCTGGTCGGCGCGCCGAACATGCGGACCAACCTGAAGCGGTTGGCCACGGGCGGTCGGATCGTGGTGATCGGCGTCGGCGCGGGGTTCAAGGCCGAGGTCAACCTGCTCGCCCTGATGGGCAAGCGCGGGGCCCTGATGGGCTCGACGTTGCGGGCGCGTCCGCTGGAGGAGAAGGCCGCGGCGACCCGGGCGGTCGAGCGCGAGCTGCTGCCGCTCGTCGAGCGCGGCCTGATCACCGTCCCGGTGGCCGCGAGCTTCCCGATCGAGGACGCCGCCGCGGCCTACGAGCGGTTCGCGGCCGGCGGCAAGCTCGGCAAGATCGTGCTGGAGATGCCGGGGGAGTAGCCCGATCGCGACCGGGTGCGCTCCGGACGACCGGAGCGCACGAATCGCCCTCGCCCGCCTGCCGCCTAGTACGGCGGCAGCGCGTCGTGCCAGGCGCCGACCTCGCGGAACGCCAGCCAGAACGCCTGCTTGGCGGCCTGGTCGTCGAGCGCGTCGTCGATCGTCGGGGTGACGATCACGGTGGCGGCCGGGGTGAACCGCTGGTGCAGGCCGGGGTCGGCGGTCACCGTGGCGGAGAGCGGGACCTCGGCACGGTTGAGCGCCTCGACTGCGTCGTCGCCCATCACGACGATCAGCCGCGGCTGGACGATCGCGATCTCCTCGCCGAGCAGCCGGATCGACGCCTGCTCGGTGCTCGCGTCGAGCTCGTCCAGCGGCAGCTTCACGCCGAGCGTGCCGTAGACCGTGGTCGGATCGATCCCGAGCCGGGCGAAGCTCTTCATCAGCGCCTGGCCGGAGCGGCCGTAGAACGCGACGCCCTCCTCCTGCTCGGCACGCGTGGCGTGGTGCTTGAGCAGCAGCACGTCGGCCTGGGGGTGCCCCGACCCGATGACGGCTATGCCGTCCTCCGACGCGAGCTCCTGCACGTCGTGGTTGAGCGCGTTGATCTCGCGGATCGCGCGCTCGAGGTACTTCTCATGGATCTCGTCGTCGGTCACGGGCATCGCGACGTGATTTGGCCGCGCCGCCCCGTCGTCCTCGCGGCTGCACCGGGCGTTGCCGGATGCAGCACGGATTGCTGCATGCGCGAGCAGGCAGGAATCGGCGAGCGGGCGCCGGACGCGAGCGTCGCGCGCGGGGAACCAGAGCTCTGACCCGGCGGCACGACGCGACGCATCACGGACGACCTATGGCGTGACCGGCGCGCGGCTGCGGAACGTCCAGGCGTCGGGCCGGAGCCGTCCGAGCTGGTACGCGCCGAACGCCGCGATCGCGACCGCGAGGGCCCCGAAGACGCCGTCGAGGAAGAAGTGGTTGCCGGTCGCCATCACGACGAACAGCACGATCGCCGGGTAGGTCGCCCAGAAGATCCTGACCGGGCGGTGCTTGCAGAGCCGCGACAGCGGGATTCCGACCATCAACGAGAACCCGACGTGCATCGACGGAACCGCGGCGTACGGGTTGTAGAGCTCGCTGGTGCTGTGGTTGGTCGGGTCGACGTTGGTCATCCGCGCGATCGCGTCGAAGATGTCCAGGCCGGGGACCAACCGCGGCGGCGCGGTCGGCATCGCGATGTAGCCGACGAGCGCCAGTGACCAGGCGATGATGAACATGTTGCGGACGAAGCCGAACGCGTGGTTGTGCGCGATGTAGATGTAGATCATGGCGCCGAACGTGACCGAGAACTGGGCGTTCAGGTACATCAGGCTGGACGCGTCCATCAGCCCCGGAACGCTGTCGGCGAACCGCTGGATCCCCCGCTCCATGTCCAGGTGCAGCGTGCGCTCGACCGAGACGATCCAGTCGGCGTTGGCGAACGCGACGCTCGCCCCGATCTGGTGATCGACCATGCCGCGGGTGTTCTGGTAGAGCTTGTACGCGATCACTACCACCAGCAGCTGGACCAGCGCGTCGATGATCCCGTTGGGGAGGAATCGGCGGGGGCGGGTCAGGGCTACGGGCATACGCGGGGGCGCGAACGAACTGCTCGCCCGGTGCTCCCGATCAGGGAGCGCAGGCGACGGGGGGCGAACGGTGCCAGGGTCCTGGCAGGCCAGAACCAACGGATACTGTACCGGGCGCACGCGGGACGACGCGTGTCCAGCCGTCCTCGTCCTCGCTCAGGCAGGCCTCGCCGGCCGTGATCCGCAGGTACGGGCTCCAGCGTAGGCGGACGCGCAGCGGGACGCCGTCCACCGCCCCGTCGAAGCTCAGACGATCGGCGCCGACGGCGGTCACGCGGACGGCCGAACCGGCCTGCTCGTCCTCCGCCACGACCAGCGGACGAGCGTCGTCGACCCGCCAGACCGTCCAGTGCTCGTCGCTCCAGACGCGGGTCAGGCCGGGTACGACTCCGGCGCGCAGCAGCGCGACGACCCGGCGCGACGCGTAGTCCGGCGGGGCGTCGGGCAGCGCGACCCAGCGGACCGCGTTGTCGTCGAGCCAGCCGCGGTAGTCGGCGGCGCTGATCGGTGCGGCCTCGTGGTCGCCGTCGCCGTAGAACAGCGCGTTCCGGTGCCGGTCGAGCTGGCGGATCCAGCCGCGGACGAGCGGGACCTCGGGCGAGATCCAGCGCGCCTCGCCGCGGCGCGCGGTCGGCGGCACGTCGACCCGACCCGGACCGGCGGCGACCAGGGTCCGCAGCGTGCGGTCGGCGGGCTGCCAGTAGGCGGCGTGGGCGCTGTCGTCGCTCCACGCCTGGGTCGCGTCGCGGACGGGCGGGTAGAGCTGCCAGTAGAGGAACGGCAGGACGAGCACGGCGACGACGAGCGGACGCCGACCCCAGAGCACGGCGATCAGCAGCGGACCGCCGACGAGCGCGGCCAACCGGGTCGCGTTGCCGCCCATCGGGGTCGCCAGCAGTCCGGAGAGCACGATCCCGGCCAGGTAGAGCGCCACGCCGACCCGCAGCCCGCGCTGCTCGCTCGGCAGCACCGCGAGCACGACCAGCAGCACGACGATCGCCGGGAACAGCGCCGACGGGACGAACGGCTCCGAGCCGCCGCCGGGGAAGGCGAGGGCGAGCGCGCCGGCCGCCGCGAACGCGACCCCGGCCAGCAGCAGCGCGATCCAGCGCAGGTCCCGGTCGACCCGGCCCGCCGCGATCGCCAGGCCGACCAGCGCCAGGAACAGCGCCGCGACCGGGCTGGCCAGCGCGGTCAGCACCGCCCCGAGGGCGACGAGCACCGCAGCGGCCGCGCGGTGTCGCGGTCCCGTCGGACGGTCCTCGACGGGGGCGTCGGTCCTCACGGCGTCCGGCGCCGACCCGTCCGGGATCCGCGGCGTCGACGGTCGGGGCAGCGCCAGGAGCGTGACCAGCCCGACCGCGAACCCGAGCATGAAGGTGATCCGGCCGGTGAACAGCAGCGCGCCGATCCCGCCCGCGAACCACCAGGCCGCCGCGGCGGTTCCGCGGCTCGCCCCCCACGCCCGCACCACCAGCCGCTCGAACGCCCACGCCCCGAGCACCGCCGAGAGCAGGCCGACGGTCAGCGTGCCGAGCCAGTCGCCGAGCAGCGGCGAGAGCACGCTGTAGCTCGGCAGGTGATGGCCGCCGAACCACGAGAAGTCGACGATCCAGACCCCGCGCTCGGCCAGCGCGGTGCGGTGCGCCTGCGCGGCCAGGTCGGTGGTCGGCGGCGCGACCAGCAGGTAGACGAGCCCGATCAGCGCGGTCAACGCCCACGGGCGGAGCAGGATCCGACGCACGGTCGTCGTCAGTCGCGGGTGGCGCGCCGCACGCGCCGCTCGCGGACCAGGCGGCGCGCGGGCGCGGGC
>JBAZOW010000052.1:0-15038 GCA_041648495.1 Patulibacter sp. | reverse complement strand
CTGCTGGACGAGACGAGCTGCCGCGAGCTCGGCGCCCTGCCTCTCGGCCTGCGGGACGGTGCCGTCACGGTGGCGGTGCTCGACCCGTCGGTCCGCAACCTGGAGCGCACGCTCTCGCACCGCCTCGGCGGCCTCCCGGTCCGACTCGCGGTCTCCGCCGACGACGCCCTGCGCCACGCCATCGACCGGCGCTTCGCGGAGCTGGTCGACGAGCCCGCCGCCTACCAGGCATCCGAGCTCGGGGACATCCTGATCTCGTACGGCGTCGTCACGCCGGAGCAGGTCGACGCCGGATTGCGTGCCCAGGAAGCCACCGGCGGGCTGCTCGGCAACATCCTGCTCCACGCGGACCTGATCGACGAGGCGACGCTGATCCAGGCGTTGTCCGAGCTGCACGAGCTGCCCGTGATCGACCTCGGGGCCGTCGAGCCGACGCCCGAGTCGCTGGCCGAGGTTCCCGAGCACATGCAGCGCGAGCTGCGGATCGTGCCGATCGCCGTCCGCGGCGACACATTGTTCGTGGCGAGCCGCGACATCCTGCGGCCCTCCGACCGCGAGCGCCTGCAGACGGTCACGTCGAAGCACCCGTCGGTGCTGCTGGCCCCCGCCAGCGAGATCGACCTGCTGCAGCAGCGGATCAACCGCGAGGCCTACTCGCACACCGCCGTCGACCTGCTGCGCGAGAGCGATCCCGCCGACTCCGGCAGCGTCGTCTTCACCCGCAGCCAGAAGATGACCTTCGCGATCCTCGCGCTGCTGGTCGTCGTCTTCCTCTTCATCGCGCCGATCGTCACCCTGGCGGTCGTCTTCGGCGTGCTCAGCGTCTTCCACCTGGCCGTCTCGCTCTACAAGCTCCGCCTGGTCCTGAAGAGCCTCGGAGCCCACGCCGGGGTCGACGTCACGCAGGAAGAGGTCGACGCGCTCGACGAGGCGACCCTGCCGAAGTACACGATCCTCGTCCCGCTGTTCCGCGAGGCCGCGGTCGTCCCGGCCCTGGTCCGCGGTGTCCACGGCCTGGACTACCCGCGTCACAAGCTCGACGTCCGCCTGCTCTGCGAAGAGGAGGACGAGGAGACGATCGAAGCGATCCGCGTGCTCAACCTGCCCGCGCACTTCCACCTGGTGATCGTCCCCCAGAGCCTGCCGCAGACCAAGCCGAAGGCCTGCAACTACGGCCTGATCCAGGCGACGGGCGACATCACGGTGATCTACGACGCCGAGGACCGTCCGGATCCGGATCAGCTCAAGCGCGTCGTCGCGGCCTTCCGCAAGTCGCCCGAGAACGTCGCCTGCATCCAGGCCAAGCTCAACTACTTCAACTCCGAGCAGAACCTGCTGACGCGCTGGTTCACGACCGAGTACTCGATGTGGTTCGACCTGATGCTGCCGGGCCTGGACCAGGCCAAGGCGCCGATCCCGCTCGGCGGGACGTCGAACCACTTCAAGACCCGTGAGCTGCTCGAGCTCGGCGCCTGGGACCCCTACAACGTCACCGAGGACGCCGACCTGGGGATCCGCCTGTACAAGGCCGGCCTCGAGACCGCGGTGATCGACTCGACCACGTACGAGGAAGCCAACTCCGACCTGCCCAACTGGATCCGTCAGCGCTCGCGCTGGATCAAGGGCTACTTCCAGACGTACCTGGTCCACATGCGCAACCCGGCCAAGCTCTACCGGCAGATGGGGTTCAAGGGCTTCATCAGCTTCCAGCTGGTGATCGGCGGGACGCTGACCTTCCTGATCAATCCGGTGATGTGGGGTCTGACGACGCTGTTCACCCTGTCGCAGTGGGACGTCATCCGGCAGATCTTCCCCGGCTTCGTCTTCTACGCCGCGGTCTTCCAGCTGGTGGTCGGCAACTTCGTCTTCGTCTACGCCAACATCGCCGGAACGATCCACCGCGGGTACTTCTCGCTGGTCCGCCAGGCGCTGTTCTCGCCGCTCTACTGGGGCTTCATGTCGATCGCCGCCTGGAAGGGCTTCTGGCAGCTGATCACCAATCCCTTCTACTGGGAGAAGACCGAGCACGGGCTGGACGCGCCGCACGCGGCCCCGGCCCCGCGCCCGGTCAACCCCGCCCCGACCACGACGACCGACGTGCTCGAGACGACCGCCGCCGGAAGGCCCCGCTCATGAGCCCGCACACCGGCCTCACGGACGTTCGACGCCCCGTCGCGCGGATCCTCGTCCCCGAGGAGGAGATCAACGTCCCCGGCCCGAAGCGCCGGCCCGATGACATCGACGCCCCGGTCGGGCTGATCCGCTTCGAGGCGCTGTTCGTCTTCCTGATCGGCTGGCTGCTGTTCGCCGCCGTCGGCTACCGCGCGGTGATCGATCAGCACGTCGTGCCGGCCGACGCCCTCGACCTGATGGGTCGCGCCTTCTACGTCTGGCACAACGACCCCGCCAAGCTCGCCGCGATCGGCTTCAGCGCTCCGCCGCTGCAGACCCTCGGCCTGATGCCGTTCGCGATCGTCAAGCCGCTGGCCAGCTCGCTGATCGCGTTGCCGGTCGCCTCGGGGTTCTGGGGCGCGCTCGCGCTCGTCCTGATCCACCGCACCCTCGCGCGCTGCGGGTTCACCCTCTGGCGTCGCGTGCTCGCCACGGTGCTGATCGCCGTCAACCCGCTCTGGCTGTTCTACGCCAGCTCCGGGATGCCGGACATGATCTACGTGGCCGCGCTGGCCGCCACGGTCTACTTCGTCTTCACCTGGGTGATCGAGGACCAGCCGCGGTTCGTGGCCGGCGTCGGGCTCTGCCTGGCCCTGCTCTCGATCGGCCGCTTCGGCTTCATCCTCTGGGCGATCCTGCTGGCGATCGTGGTCGCCGTCGTGCTCGCGGTCCGCAAGGCGGACGACGACGAGAGCGAGGGGCTGCTGATCACGCTGCTCGCCCCGACCGCCGCGGCGATCGTGCTGTGGATCTTCGTCTGCTGGCTGATCGCCGGCGATCCGTTCGGCTGGATCGTCGACACCCAGCCGTTCGGCGGCCCGAGCGCCTCCAACGCCACGCATCCGGTCGAGCTCGGCAACCTGCTCGAGCACCTCGGCGGCGTGCTGATCGGCGGCTCGCTGATCACGGTGCTCGCGTTCCTCGGCCTCCTGTGGGGCGCCGCCGCCAAGCGCGACATGATCGCCGCCGGCATGGCGATCGTCGTGATCGGCGGCATCGCGGTGCTCGTCGGCAACGTCGTGATCCACGACGACATGTCGCTGCTGTCGCTGCGCTCGGTGCTGCCGCTGACGGTCTTCGGGATCGGCGCCGCCGCGTGGCTGGCGCGCAGCCAGGGCTCGCTCGGCATGATGATGTCCCTCGCCTCACTGGCGTTGGCGATTCCCGTCGCCGGAATCGCGATGGACCGCTACCCGTACCAGAACCTCGAGCAGGCGTTCCTGCGCGGGATGCTCCAGCAGAAGGACCAGGAGGGCACCAGCTCGCGCGGTGGCTACCGGGTCGGAATCGCGGACTCCCAGCGGATGGCGGCCTTCATCAAGGCCACGGTCGGCGACCGTCGCAACACGGTGCTCGCCGACAACTCGGTCGTCGGCGGGGTGATCCTGATGACCGGCCGTCCCGAGGCGTTCGTCGACCGCGTCGACCAGGGCGACAAGCACTTCCTCGAGGTGCTGGACAGCCCGTGGGGCAAGGTCCGCTACATCCTGACCACCAGCGCGTCGGGGTCCGACATGGGCTCGATCCGCCAGCGCTATCCGGGCATCATCCGCGGCACGGTGGCCGGGATCTCGCCGCTCTTCACGTCCGGCCGCTACACGCTGCTGTCGGTGGCGGCCACCGATCCGCGCCAGGCCGCCGACGAGGAGCAGCGCCCGTGATCGGCCGCGTGACCCGACCCGTCTCGTGGCTCGCCGCCGCGGTCGCCGTGACGCTCGGCCTCGCGGCCTGCGGCGGGGACGACGACGGTGACCGCACCACCACGGGCGGTACCGCCTCGCAGCCAAAGCGCGAGCTCCGCTACGACCTCGGCGGGCAGGCGCCGTTCTCCGCCAGCAGTCCGTGGAACCGCGGCGTCGAGACCGCGAGCGTCGATCCGGACTCCAGCCGGATGATCCGCCTCGGCGCCCGGTCTCCGGTGCCGGTGAAGGAGGACGAGGAGCTCAACGCGGTCCGCAACACGCGCAACCTCTACATCAACATGGACACCACGGCGTGGGCACCGGGCGTCTTCCGGATCGGCGTCGGCAAGCGGGTCCGGCTGATCTGCCGCCAGGTCCACTGTGGTCGTCAGGTCGACGCGGTGCCGTCGCACCTGGTGCTGCCCGACGACGCGATCCCCGACAGCGGCCACGACGGCTGGATGATCCTCGTCGACGAGGAGCAGCGGATCGTCTGGGACCTCTGGCGCTCGCGCCGCGTCGGTCAGACGATCTCGTACGCGTTCGCCCGCCGCTGGTCGCTGACCGGCACCGGATCCGGCACGCCCCGCAGCACCGCGTACCCGCGCACCCCCAGCCTGCGCGGCTCGGGACTCCCGCTGATCGGCGGCCTGATCCGGCCGAAGGAGCTGCGCGAGGGACGGATCCCGCACGCCCTGGCGATCGCGATCCCCGGGCCGGCCGCCTCGCGGTTCGTCGCCCCCGCGACGACGACCAACGGGCTCTCCGCCCTGTCGTCGGTCCCGCAGGGCGCACGGCTGCGGCTGAAGGCCTCGGCGCTGGCCCGCGTCCAGCAGACGCGCAACCGACAGCCCGGCGCGATCACGATCGCCCAGACGCTCTACACGTACGGCGCGATCGTCGTCGACCGCGCCGACTCCCCGACGCTCTACGCCCAGCGCAACGGGGACTACAAGGGCCTGCTGACCGGGCCGGCCCTGCGGGACCTGCGCCTGACCGACTTCGAAGTGCTTACCTTGCCCAAGCGGCAGGTCGATCCTGACGCTCCCCCGAAGGCCACCGGCTGATGCGCAGCTCTCGTCGCCACCCCGTCCGACTCGCGTTCCTCGCCGGGACCGTCGCCCTGTCGGCGGTCACGCTCTCCGCCTGCGGCGTCAATACGTCCGACACGATCGTCCAGGACGACCGGCGGGCCGCCGCGGAACGCGAGAACCAGCAGCGCGCGGACGCGGCGTCGGCCGAGGCCCGCCACGGCGATCTGCCGACGCGTCCCCCGGGGACGATCGCCGTCGGCATGCGCGTTCCCGAGTCCGTCACCAGCCGGGCGATCACCCGCGCCGCTTCGGGTCCCTCGCCGGTCAAGTACGACGTCCAGGTCGCCGAGACGGACACCGGGATCCAGGACCTCTGCGCCGGCCGGATCGACCTGCTCCAGACCGCGCGGAGGCTGAGCGCCGCCGAGCACGCGTCCTGCGCCGCCAACGGCCTCAAGGTCGACAAGCCGGTCATCATCGGCTACGCGGTCGCCGTGCTCGTGACCCGCAACGGCACCGACATCGGCGGGGACTGCCTGACCCTCGGTGGCGTCAAGTCGCTGCTCGCGGTCAACTCGACCGTCACGAACTGGCAGCAGATCGGCTTCGCCAACCACGAGTTCGCGGTCGCCGGACCGCCGGCCAACTCCGCGGTGATGCAGCCGATCGGCCGTCTCGCGCTGGGCTTCCCGATCGGTGGCCTCGGACAGGGCAACCTGCGCAGCAGCATGCAGGTCTTCACCCAGCCCAACGACACCGGGGCGTTCATCGCCGGCAACGACCGCCAGGAAGCGCTCGACCGGCAGACCCGCAACTACGTCCGTCGGGTCACGATCGAGCGGCGCTCCGCCGACGCCAACGCCGTCGCCCGCGCCGAGCGCGATGCGGCCAACGCCGTCGTCCGGCAGATCAACGCCGAGAACCGCCGACGGACCTCCCGCGGGGAGAGCGTCGCCGATCCTGCCGCGCTGGAAGCGCGCAACGCCAAGCGCGTCGCGGACGCCAAGCGCAAGGCCGGAGCCGAGCAGCGGGCGATCAATCGTCGCTCGATCTCGCGCCTGTCTCGCGAGTACCGGACCGAGCAGCGCCCGTCGTATCTAGGTGACGGAAGGCTCGCGATCGTCGGCTACCCCTACTACGAAGCGCATAGCGATGTCCTTCGCCCGCTGGAGATCGACCCGCGTACGAAGTCCGCGGCGGGCAGCCGTCCGGACTGTCGCTTTCCGTCCCAGCACACGATCGCCGACGGCAGCTACCCCCTGACCCTTCCGGTTTACCTGTACGGTGACGCTCGTACGCTGCGCGGCGAGCTCGCTCGCCCCCTGCTGCGCACCCTCCTCGACGACAATGCAGATCTGACCCGTATGAACGACGTAGCCGGACTCTCGGCCGCCGCGGTTACCCGCACCCGTAGAGAGCTCGGAGTCGGCACCGATACAACACCGGCTCCGACGACCTCCCCCTCCCCCGCATCCCCCTCCACCACCACCTCAACGACGCCGGCACCGCCGCCCGCGCCGGGCGGGATTCCAGGAGTTGATGCGCCGCAGGCGACCCCGTGATCGGGCGTCGTAGCGTCACCATCTTCGGCCTGGCCGTCGCATGCACCCTGCCGTTGGCCGCCTGTGGCGGGTCGGACGGCGAGCGCGCCAGCGAGCCGGTTCCGCCGGGCGTCGCCGGCGCGGCTCCGTCGGGTCCCGCGGCGGACGTGATCCCGCAGGTCCCCGTGCCGTCCGAGACCACGCCGTCGCCGGACGTCCCGGAGCAGCAGCAGACCTCGCCGATGGAGATCGAGCGGGCATCCGCACGGCCCAGCCGTCGCGGACGGTGGCCGGCCACCCTGCAGATCGGCCTGATCGATCCGGAGGACCACGCCGCCGGTCTGCGCGAGTCCGCGCCGTTCGGCGTGCGCTGGCACTACCTCTCCGGCGGGGCCGCGACGGGCTCGTCGTGGACCACCTGGCGCAACGGCGGTGGCTCGTTCGCGACCGCCTACTCCGAGGAGTCGCGGGCCGCCAAGACCATCCCGTTCTTCTCGTACTACGTGCTCCAGGAGACGCCCCCGGCGTCGCGCCGCTCGGCCGAGCCCGACAAGGTCGCCGACGGGCTCTCCAACCCGCTCGTCGTACGTCGCGTGGTCACCGACATCCGCCAGGCGCTCCAGCGCCTCGGACAGGCCGGGGGGCCGGCCGTGCTCCAGATCGAGCCGGACATGTGGGGCTACCTGCAGCAGCGGTTCGGCGACGACGCCAGCAACTCGCCGGTGCGTCTGAAGGGCAGCAGCCGCTTCGCCAAGGGGCTGTCGAACGACCTGCGGGGCTTCGCACGGCTCGTGACGCGGATCCGCGACGCCGAGGCCCCCAACGTGCTGCTCGCCTATCCGGTCAGCATCTTCGGCACCCACAAGGACATCAAGGGCTCGCGGCCCGACGCCGCCGAGCTCGACACCATGGTCCAGCGCTCGGTGCGGTTCTGGCGGTCGGCCGGCAGCCCGTTCGACCTGATGACGTTCGAGCACGCCAACCGCAACGCCGGATACCAGATCAAGGTCGACGGCGTGGCCAGCGAGGACGCGCGCTGGACGAACGAGGACCACCAGCGGCACCTGAGCTACGTCCGCGGGGTGCTCGCCGCCAGCAAGCGTCCGGGCGTCCTCTGGCAGGTCCCGCCGGGCAACACCGTGCGGCCCGAGATGGACGACACGCCCGGGCACTACACCGACGACAAGGTCCAGACGCTGCTCGGCCGCAAGGGTCGTCCGCTGCTGCGCTCCTACCGCGACGCCGGCGTCGTGATGGTCCTGTTCGGCTCGGCCTTCCCCAGCGACACCTGCGCCTGCGTGCGCCGGGACGAGTACGCGCGGGCCGACGGCGAGCACGACGACGGCGGCTACCTGGCCGCGCAGGTCCGGAGCTACGTCAAGGACGGTCCGCTGAAGGT
Organism: Patulibacter sp.; assembly: GCA_041648495.1. Lineage (GTDB taxonomy): Bacteria > Actinomycetota > Thermoleophilia > Solirubrobacterales > Solirubrobacteraceae > Patulibacter. The sequence continues at coordinate 7,210 of JBAZOW010000052.1, read as the reverse complement.
GCGGCGCGTCCCCAAGCGGATCAACAAGTAGGCGCGCGGGGCGGCGGGTCGTTCCGCCGCCCCCACAGCACCGGGATCTCCGTGAACGGGTCGGCGGTCGGGTGGCCGCCAGCCGTCGACCGCGCGACGGGCCGATCAGCCGGCCGCGATGCCCTGCGCGGCCACGGCACACGAGTTCTGGGCCGGGTCCGGGTCGTTGACCTTCCACCGCGAGGAGATCAGCAGGCGCGCACCGCCGTCGACGTCGACCTGGACCTGGCCGTTGTTCGGCAGGCGCACGACGATCGGACCGACCGCCTGCGGCACCGCGCCGTCCCAGGTCGACTCGCGCGTGATCACGTTGCCGCCGGCCGCGCTCTCGAGCACCGCGGTCCGCTGACCGTCGACGCCGGCCTGGCAGACCACCGTCAGACGGCCGACGCCGGGGATCTCGGCGACCGACACGTCCCGCCCGGCCGCAGCCGCGTCGCCGCGCCAGACGACCTGCGCCGACCCGACCGCCGGACCCTGCCCGTCGTCGGTCTGGGCGACCAGGTCGATCGCGGCGTAGCAGCGCTCCTTGCCGGCCTGCGAGAAGTCCCAGGTCCACGTCACCTTGAGGCTGATCGGCGGGGCGTACGGCCCGGTGCCGACCGAGTCGAACGGACCGCGGTCGGAGATCAGCCCGATGAACTCACCGGTCGACTGCTTCTCCGACGGCAGGAAGTTGGCGAACCGCTCGCTGAAGTCCGGGCCGGTGTAGCGGGTGTGGAGCGCCTCGCGGATCTCCTTGCCGTTGCCGCCGACCCAGTCGCGGTAGGTCCAGTTCATCATCGAGACCTCGCGCCGGGGGTCGGTCGGGTAGACGCGGATCCACTGCGTCTCCGGCGAGCAGACCATCTCGCCGTGGCCGATCCCGGGGAGCACGAAGCCGACGATCTCGCGGCCGCCGAAGGACCCGTTCGACCAGTTGACGACGGCGCGCTGACGCGACGGGGTCACGCTGTTGGGGACCTGGGCGTCGGCGCGCAGCACCACCCGCTGGACCACGGAGCGGCTGGCGCCCGCATCGCGGCCCGCGATCTCGATCCGGTAGGTCCCGCTGGGCACCGCCCCGGTCGCCGTCAGCGCGACGTCGACCGGCGCCCGCAGGGTCCCCGAGACCGACGTCGACGCGATCGTCCGGTTGCGTGCGTCCTTCAGGCGGACGCGAATGCCCCGCGGGCGCGCGCCGGCCACGGGCCGGAGCACCATCCGCACGACGGTCGAGCTGCCCTCGCGCGAGTTGCCGCGCACCGCGGCCCGCACCGGCAGGGACGCGGTCTTCAGACGCAGCTTCGAGGAGCTCGTGACCGGCGATCCGCACCCGCGGACCGTCGCCTTCGTGGTCACCGTGTAGGTCCCGGCACCGAGCCGCTTGGAGACGCGCAGCGCGACCGGGTTGCCGCCGCGCGTCAACGCGGCCTTCCGCGAACCGGTGGCGACGCGGGTCGTCCCGCGGCGCACCGTGACCGACAGCGACGAGACCCGCCGCTGGCCGTTCGGACGCACGGTGACCCGTGGGTCGTCGGCCAGCATCGTCGGGTCGGACGACGGGAACGACGCCTTGACGGCGGCACGACAGACGGAGGACGACGCCGCCGAGGCGGAGGGCGCCGACGTGCCGGCGAGCAGGACGAGGCCGCCCAGGGCGCCGAGGCCCGCTAGACGACGCGAGGCAGAGATCGAGAACGGCACCGAACGAGTATGGCGCGTTATCCAGACTGCTTGTGGCAGTCACGTCACTGGGTCCCGCGGTGCCGTGTAAGTTCAGCCGAGACCCGGCCGGCAGAGACCACGGCCGGGCGTGTGCCGAAGGGAGAACGGATGACCATGAGCAACGCCCGCGACCTGACCGAAGCCGGAGTCGAGGCTCGGCTCGCGGAGCTGCTGAACCAGACGCGCGTCGCGCCGTCGGAGCGGTTCACGCGGGACGCCCGCGGCCGCGACGCCGAGCTGCGGGCCACGGCGGCGGCCGACCCGCTGGGTTACTGGGAGTCCCAGGCGCGCACGCTGCGCTGGTCAACCCCGTGGGACCGCGTGCTCGACGACAGCACCGCTCCCACCTACCAATGGTTCGCGGGCGGGAAGATCAACGTCTCCGACAACTGCCTCGACCGGCACGTCGAGGCCGGCCTCGGCGACCGGATCGCCTACCACTGGCACGGCGAGGAGGGCGAGGAGCGCGACGTCACCTACGCCGAGCTGCTCGACCGGACCGCCCGCTTCGCCAACGTGCTCAAGGGCCTCGGCGTCGGTCCCGGCGACGTCGTCGGCATCTATCTGCCGATGATCCCCGAGGTCGCCGTGGCGATGCTCGCCTGCACGCGGATCGGTGCCGTCCACAACGTCGTCTTCGGCGGGTTCTCGGCCGGATCGGTCGCGGAGCGGATGGAGGTCTCCGGCGCCAAGGTGCTGGTCACCGCCGACGGCGGACGGCGCAAGGGCAAGGTCAGCCCGGTCAAGCCGGACGTCGACAAGCACATGGGCGACCTGCAGTCGCTCGAGCACATCGTCGTGGTCCGCAACACCGGAATCGACGTCCCGATGCAGGACGGCCGCGACGTCTGGTTCGACGAGGCCGTGGAGGGAGCTTCGCCGGAATGCCCGCCGACGCCGATGGACGCCGAGGCGCCGCTGTTCATCCTCTACTCGTCGGGCTCGACGGCCAAGCCGAAGGGCATCCTCCACACCACCGGTGGCTACCTGACCCAGGTCGCCACCACGCACCGCCAGGTCTTCGACCTGCAGGACCCGGCGGAGGCGACCGCCACCGACGACGACCGCTCGCCGGACGTCTACTGGTGCTCGGCCGACGTCGGCTGGATCACCGGACACAGCTACATCGTCTACGGCCCGCTGCTCAACGCGACCACCTCGGTGATGTACGAGGGCGCCCCCGACTACCCGCATCAGGGGATCTGGTGGGAGCTGATCGAGCGGCGCAAGGTCTCGCGGTTCTACACCGCGCCGACCGCGATCCGCGCCTGCATGAAGTGGGGCGTCGAGCACGTCGCGCCGTACGACCTGTCGTCGCTGAAGCTGATCGGGTCCGTCGGCGAGCCGATCAACCCGAAGGCCTGGCTCTGGTACTGGCACGTGATCGGGCAGGAGCAGTGCCCGGTGGTCGACACGTGGTGGCAGACCGAGACCGGCGGGATGATGATCACCACCCTGCCCGGCGTCGACGACGCCAAGCCGGGGTCGGCCGGCCGACCGCTGCCGGGCATCGAGGTGGTGGTGCTCGACGCCGAGACCGGCGAGCGGGTCACCGAGGGCGAGGGCCTGTTGGCCATCCCCCATCCGTGGCCGGGCATGCTGCGGACGCTCTACCAGGACCCCGAGCGCTTCCGCAGTACCTACTGGGAGCGGTGGGAGGCCGGGGTCGGCGGCGGCGAGCACGCGCCGTACTTCGTCGGCGACTCCGCCCGGATCGACGCCGACGGCTACATCTGGGTGATCGGCCGCGTCGACGACGTGATCAACGTCTCCGGCCACCGGCTGTCGACCGCCGAGGTCGAGTCCGCGATCGTCGCCCACCCGCACGTCGCGGAAGCCGCCGTGGTGGCCAAGGCCGACGACCTGACCGGCCAGGCGATCGTCGCCTACATCACGTTGCAGGGCGATTCCGAGGAGTCCGACGCGGTCGCGGCCGAGATCAACGGCGTGATCGCCGACCGGATCGGCAAGCTCGCCCGGCCGAAGCGGATCGTCTGGACCCGCGAGCTGCCGAAGACCCGCTCGGGCAAGATCATGCGTCGCCTGCTGCGCGACATCGCGGAGGGCCGCGAGCTGGGCGACGTCACGACGCTCGCCGACCCGAGCATCGTCGACGGCCTGCAGGAGCGCTGGCGGGCCGGCGCGTAGGCGCACCCCTCCGTCCCGTCGTCCGCCGCCACGGCCCGCCGTTCCCGGCGGCGGACGACGATCGGACTCGGGCGTCGCTCGGCGGACGCCCCGTCGGCTCCCAGCGTGCCCGTTATACGCTGCCGTCATGACCGCAACCCCTGCTCGCCGGACCCTGGTCACGGGCGGCGCCGGATTCATCGGCTCCAACCTCGTCGACGCGCTGCTCGAGGCCGGCCACGAGGTGACCGTCGTCGACAACCTGGTGACCGGCCGGCGGACCAACCTCGACGGCGCGCTGGCCCGCGGGGCACGCTTCCACGAGGTCGACATCCTCGATCGCGACGCCCTCGCGGCGGTCTTCGCCGAGGCGCGGCCGGAGTGGGTCTTCCACCTGGCGGCGCAGATCGACGTGCGCAAGTCGGTCGACGATCCCGCCTTCGACGCGACCGTCAACGTCGTCGGCTCGATCAACGTGCTCGAGGTCTCGCGGGAGCACGGGGTCTCGCGGGTGATCAACACCTCGACCGGCGGCGCGATCTACGGCCACGCCGAGCAGATCCCGACGCCCGAGCAGGCCCCGGAGCACCCGCTCGCCGCCTACGGCACCAGCAAGCTCTGCGCCGAGCAGTACTGCGCCTGGTCGGCCCGGCTGCACGGGCTGTCGACGCTCACGCTGCGCCTGGCCAACGTCTACGGGCCGCGCCAGGACCCGCTCGGCGAGGCCGGCGTGGTCGCGATCTTCTGCGACAAGGTGCTGAGCGGCGACGCCCCCACGATCTTCGGGGACGGTACCCAGACGCGCGACTTCGTCTACGTCGGTGACGTCGTGCGGGCCCAGCTCGCCGGCGCCGCCGCCTCGCTGACCGGCGTCGCGAACGTCGGCACCGGCCGCGAGACCAGCGTGCTCGAGGTCGTCGATGCCGTCGCCGAGGCCGCTCGGACCGCCAACCCCGAAGGTGGCGATTGGCCGGCACCGATCCTCGCCGAGCCGCGATCGGGCGAGGTCCACCGGTCGTGTCTGGACGGCGAGCGCGCCGCCGCGCAGCTCGGCTTCACCCCGCGGATCTCACTGGTCGACGGGCTCGCCGAGACCCTCCGCTGGGTGCGGAGTACTCACGTGGTCGGCTAGTGCGAGGGCCCTCGCCGGGCCGGATCCCGCGGCGAGTTGTACCAAGCCTGACACAAACACAGCGCTTGCAGAGTTCAAAACCCCCTGCAAACATAGCGATCCGTGCACAGCGTACGAGTTCCATCTACCATTCTGGGCGTAGCTAGGCTGTACCTACTGAGCGTCCTCGGCTCAGCACACCAGGACAGGGCGAGTCTTCGATCTGCGCGGCAATCGCCGCGCAGCAGCGGGATCGTGCGCTCCTGACCGGGCCGCCCAATGACTTCAAGCACACCACAACGCTCTACGACACACCCGCGGCATTCCCTGCCCGTGACAGTCGTCGTCGCCGACGACAACCACCATTTTCGCTCGGGGATGGTGCGCGCTCTCGGAAACCGCGAGGACTTCACGGTGCTCGCCCAGGCCGAGGATGGGGCGAGCGCCTTCGAGGCGATCCGCCGACTACGTCCCGATGTCGCGCTCGTCGACGCGCGGATGCCGGTTCTCGACGGATTCGCGCTGACCAGACTGATCCGATCCGACGCCGCGTGCGTAGGGGTTACTGTGGTCCTGCTCAGCGCTCGCGCCGATGACGAGGTCGCCGGCGCCGCGCTGGCCGCCGGCGCCCACGCCTTCATCGACAAGACTCAGCCGCGTCGCCTGATCGGCGACGCGATGCTCGCCGCTCTCGAGCAGGTGCCGGCTCCGTGATCAGCGATCGCCTTCGCTCGGTCTTCCGCGGTGCGGTCGCGCTCGCCGTCATCGTGCTCGTGCTGCGCGGCGAGGGCTGGACGTCGCCGCTCACGATCGTGGTCCTGGCCGTGGCCGTCGGCTACGTGATCGCCTCGACGATCGTCGAGCAGCGGGCGCTCTCGGGGGCGACCAGCGGCACCACCGACGCGGCACGAGCCTTCGGCGACGTGCTCGTGCTCTGCGCGGTGATCGTCGCGGTCGACCATCCGCCCGGAGGGCTCCTGCTCTTCCTCTGCGCCATCCCCCTGGGACACTCGCTGGCCCTGCCGGCTCCCGTGATCGCGGCGGTCACCGCCACGGCGCTCCTCGGGGCGCTCACGATCTGGGCGTTCGGGACCACCGTGCATCCCGACCCGGTCACCAACGGGGACCTGCTGATCACCTCGTTCGGACTGGTCTGGGCCGGTCTCGCCTCGTGCCTGATCGCGGTCGAACGCGACCGCCGATCGACCCGGATCGGCGAGCTCTCGGGCACGTTGCAGGACCTGATCACCCAGGTGATCACGGCCGAGGAGACCGAGCGCCGCCGGATGGCCGACCTGCTGCACGACGACGTCTTCCAGCTGCTGCTGGTCACCCGCCACGACGTCACCGACGCGCTCGAGGGCGACAGCGACGCGCTGCCCCGGGCCGCCGACGGCATCGACCTGGCCACCCGCCACCTGCGGCGGACGATCGGCGGCCTACGCTCCGAGGGCGTCGCGGCGCGTCAGCTCGGTGACGGCCTCGGCCAGATCGCCGCGCAGACCACCGAGCGGCGGGGATGCACGATCACGGTCGACGTCGCTCCCGAACTGGAGCACGGCGACCACCCGATGCTGCTCACGTTCGCCCGCGACCTGCTGCGCGAGGTCGAGCGTCGGACGACGGCGATGACGATCGGCGTGCGGGCCTTCACTCGCAACCGCGACGTCGTGCTGTCGATCCGGCACGACGACCCCCGCTACATGGGGGTGCGGCTCTCGGACGCTCCGAGCGACCTGCTCGCCGCGGTCGACCAGAGGGCCCGCGCCGTCGGCGGCAGCTTCGTCGCCCACCGCGCCCCGGACGGCGGCCGCACGTTCACCGTGGTGGTGCCGCTCCGCCCCTCCCTCCCCTTCCCGCCCCCGGCCCGAGCGACGGGGCTGCGCGCTCTGACGAGCCCGTACCGCCCCCGGCGCCGCGCCGCCGATCCTCCCCCGACCCTGGAGACCCGACACGATGTCCAGTCCCGCTGACCCGATTACGCAGCTCGGAGAGGTACTGGCGACCGCCGAGCACCACGTCCAGCAGATCGTGGCGGCGGCGGAGCAGCGCGCGGACGAGCGACTCCGCGAGGGCCAGCGGCGACTCGACGCCCGTGCGGCCGAGCTCAACGGGATCGCCGCCGAGCTGTTGACCGCGTCGGCAGCGGTGCACCACCAGCTGCAGCGGCTGCGCGCCCTGGCGCCGCTCGAGACCACGCCGGACGAGCCGGCCCCCGCGCCGGCCGCGCCCACG
>JBAZOW010000051.1:0-15053 GCA_041648495.1 Patulibacter sp. | reverse complement strand
GGGAGCGTTCCCGGGACGGTCCGCTCGACCCTGCGTCTCGACGCGCTCAGCATCCGGGGCACGGCCGTCGTGCGCAACCGGCGCGGGACGCTGAAGATGCGGATCGACGGCCGCGCTCGCTCGGCCACCACGCGAGCGAGGTTCGACGGCCGCGTGCGCGTGATCGGCGGTACCGGCGCCTACCGCCGTGCCACCGGTGGTGGACGCTTCGACGGCGTCGTCAACCGCAAGACCTGGGCCGCCACGATCAAGGCCACCGGATCGCTGCGCTACTGACTGCGGTCTTCGCCCGCCGGGTCGCGGTGGCCGTCGCCCTCGCCACCGCGCCGACCGTCGTCGTCACGACGTCGGCGCACGCGAGCGGGCCCGCGAAGCCGCTGACGCTCTCGGCGTCGTGGGGTCCCGGGGCCCGGTCCGGCGCGCGAGCCCCGCTGCGCCTCGCGCTGACGACCTCGCCGCACGCTCCGACCGTCGAGGACGTCCGCATCTTCCTCGCCGCCGGTATCGACCTCGCCGGCACCCGGCTCGGCGACGAGGCCTGCCGGATACTGCCGAGCGTGTTCGGCGAGGTCCTCCTCGGTCGCGTTGGCGGTGACCCGCCGTGCCCGCGCAACGCCCTGATCGGCGTCGGCGAGGCGACCGCCGTGCTGCGCGTCAACGAGTACGAGCCCCCGATATTCGGCTCCGGCCGCCTGTCGCTCTTCAACGCCGTGGAGCACCAGGGCCACGGGGGCCCGGGCATCGCGGTGACCGTCAACACCGACCGCCCGATCGTGTCGACCCTCTTCTACTCCGGGGACCTCTCCTCGACGCGGCCGCCGTACGGACTACGGATTCGGATCCGGGTGCCGCAGCCTCGCCGGCCGCCGTTCGGGGCCACGGTCGCCCTGCGCCGGCTCGTGCTGGACGTCGGCAGTCCCGAGATCCTCTACAGCGCCAAGCGTCGCGGCCGCACCGTCTACTACCGGCCCGGCGGCTTCGAGCGTCCTCGCGATTGCGACCGGATCCGCGGCCTCTCGTTCCGTGCCGAGGTCCGCTTCGCCGGCGGCAGCCGCGGGGTCGCAACGACGCGAATCTCGTGCTCGTGATCGTCATCTGTGCGACTGTCCACCTATGCTGCGGGTCCCACCTGTCGTGGTGAGTGTCTGATGATGTTGCCTCTCAAGAGCGCGGTCCTGGGGCTCCTGGCGCGGGAGCCGAGCTACACCCACCGTCTGCACGAGCAGCTGCGCGCGCTGGCGGAGGACCCGGACGCGGTCCCACGATCGTCGCTCTACCACGCGATGCGCGGGCTCGAGGAGGGCGGCCTGATCGAGGAGTGCGCGCCCGACCCGTCCGCGAGCCCGCACGAGCGCCGCCGCCGGTTCTACAGCGCCACTGCAGAGGGACACGCCGAGCTCGAGCGCTATCTGACCGGCGCCCCGACCTCGCACGACGACCTCCGCGTCCGGGTGGCCATCTCGCGACCGCAGGACCTGCCGCTGTTGATCCACGCGGTCCGCAACGCCGAGGCCGCGACGCTGCAGCGGCTCGAGCGACTCCGCCGGCGGCCCGCCGGAACGGGACCCGATCGCTGGGTCGCCGTCTGCGCCACGCTGCTCGCCAACCACGACGCCGGCGAGCTGGAGAGTCGCGTCGAGCGGCTGCGGGAGATGCGGGTCGTGCTCGAGAAGCTCCGTGCCGATCCCCGTCTGCGGTCGCCGCGATGAGCCTGCTGCAACTCGAGGCCGTCGGCGTGCGCTACTGGCGAGGCGATCGGCCGCTCGACGCGCTGCGCGACGTCTCGCTGGAGCTGGGCGCGGGCGAGCTCGCCGCGGTCTGCGGCGCGAGCCGTTCGGGCAAGACGACGCTGCTGGAGATCGCCTGCGGCCTGCGTTCCCCCGATCACGGCCGGGCGCTGTTTCAGGGGCGCGATCTGGCGCACCTGAATCGCCGACGACTCGCGGACGTCCTGCGCGAGCAGATCGCCTTCATCCCCATGCGCCTGGGGCCGCAGGCCAGCGCGCTGACCGTTCGTCGCTGGATCGGCGCGGACCTGATGGACCGCGCCAGCCGTCGGCAGGGCGAGCGTATCGCCGCGCAGGCGCTGCAACTGGTCGGCGTTCCCGAGCTGCTCGACGCGCGCTGGGCGTCCCTGTCGGACACCGAACGAGCCCTGGTGGCGGTCGCGCACGGGATCGCGCGGCGGCCGCGGGTCCTGCTGATCGACGACGCGACGATCGGCCTCGACACGCTCGAGCGCAGCGACCTCATGCTGCTCTTGCGCGACCTCGCGGATCGGTTCGGGCTCGGCGTCCTGCTGACGGCCGCAGTCGAGAAGGAGGTCCGCGGCATGGACGCCTACTGGTCGCTCGCCGCGGGCGAGCTGGTCGGCAGTCGGCAGGCCGAGGTGCCCTCCAACGTGGTGCCGCTGTCGCGCGACGATCGGCGTCGCGCTTGAGCCCTCCGTCGTCGGGGCCCACCACACCGCCGCTGCTCCGTTTCGACCGGCTCGTCAAGCAGTACCGCGCGGGGGATTCGATCGTGCGCGCGGTCGACGAGGTCAGCCTGGACGTGGCCGGCGGTGAGCTGGTCGCGCTCTACGGGCCGTCGGGGTCCGGCAAGTCCACGCTGCTGCTGATCGCCGCGGCGCTCGCGTCTCCCGACCGGGGCAGCGTCGTCGTCGATGGCCGCGAGGTCACCGGTCTGAGCGCGCGGGACGCGGCCGACTACCGGATGCTGCAGCTCGGCTTCGTGCCGCAGCAGATCGACCTGCTCGGCGGCGCGACGGCCGTCGACAACGCCGGTTCCAAGCTGATCGGGATGGGCCTCGGTCGCCGCGAGGCTCGCCGCCGGGTGATCCCGCTGCTGGACGAGCTCGGCCTGTCCCATCGCCTCCAGCACCGTCCCGACCAGCTGTCGATGGGCGAGCGCCAGCGGGTGATGATCGCCCGCGCGCTCTCCACCGATCCGCGCGTGGTGCTCGCCGACGAGCCGACCGGCGCCCTCGACTCCGAGCGCAAGCGCGAGACGCTCGCGCTGCTCCAGCGACTGACGAAAACGCGCGGGATGGCGACGCTGCTGGTGACCCACGACTGGCACGCGGTCGCCTACGCCGACCGCACCCACGTGCTGCGAGACGGACGCCTCGTCGACCCCGACGATCGCGACCCCGTGCTTCCCCTGCGTCCGTGAGAGCGCCCGACCTCGATCCCCTCCCCGCTCGCCGCCGGCTGCGGTTCACGGCGCTGCTGGCCGACTACCGCGACCGGCTCCGGGTCCGCTGGCTGCAGGAGCTGCTGGCGATCGCGGGGATCGCGGTCGGCGTCGCGCTGCTCTACTCCAGCTCGGTCGCCAACACCAGCTTGTCGGGCCCCGTCCGGCAGCTCAGCAACGGCATCGTCGGCAACAGCCAGCTGCAGGTCGTCGCCCGCGGTCCGGGCGGGTTGCCGGCGACGCTCGCCGACGAGCTGAGGACGGTCCCCGGCGTCCGGATCGCGGCTCCGATCCTGCAGGTCCAGGCCAACGTCGTCGGGCCGCGCGGCGAGGCTCCGGTGACGATCTTCGGAGCGGATCCGCGCATGGTCGAGCTGAAGGGCTCGCTGCTCGACGGCTTCACGCGGGGCGAAGCGGCGCAGCAGCGGACCGTCGCCCTCCCCGAGCCGGTCGCCGACGCGACCGGGCTCCGGTTCGGCGACGATGCCCGGCTGCAGATCGGAGGCCGCGCTCATACCGTCATGACGGCCGTCGTCGGCCGCAGTCAGATCGGAGCCCTGAACGACAACGCGATCGCGCTGGCCCCGATCGCCTACCTGCAGCGGCTCTCCGACATGCGGGGTCGGGCCACGCGGATCCTGATCCAGGCCGAGCCCGATGCGCTCGGCGAGGTCCGCGACGCCCTGCGTGCGACGCTTCCCACCGGGCTGGACGTGCGCAACACCGATCACGACGCGCAACTCTTCGCGGTCGCCGCGAAGCCGACCGGCCAGGCGACGTCGATCGCCAGCGTCGTGAGCGCCCTGGTCGGCTGGCTGTTCGCGATCTGCGCGATGCTGGTGACCGTCGAGTCCCGAGCGCGACTCGCCCGCGACCGACGCGTCGCGGGGTTCCGCCCGGGCCAGGTGCTCGTCCTGCTCGCGTTCGACGCGTTCGTCATGGGCACCGTGGCCGCCGCGGCCGGCCTCGGGCTGGGCGAACTGATGTCCCGCAGCTCGGAGGGGGCCGACGTCTCGTTCCTCGGCGGCGCGTTCCCGGTCGGCGATACCCGCGTGGTCACGTGGACGTCGGTCGCGATCGGCGTCGTCGGGGGCTACCTCGCCGCCTTCGTCGGCGTCCTGGCCCCGGTCTGGCGGGTGCTGCTCGCCCACCGGCTCCACGACCCGACCGCCCCGCCGCAGGGTTGGCGGCGGTCGATCGGCCGCCTGCTGCCCACGGCCGGAATCGCGTTCCTGCTGACGTCGATCGCGATCACGATCGCTGCGCCCGGCGCGGCCGTCGTCGCGTTGGTCGCGCTGCTCGCCGCCCTCCTGCTGCTGACGCCGGGCCTGCTCTGGCTCGTCACGTCCGCGCTGGATCACCTCAGCGCCCGATCGAGGATTCCGCTGCGGGCGCTGGAGATGGCGATACCGCAGTTGCAAGAACCGGCGCTGCGGGCACGATCGCTCGCGATCGCGGTGACCGGTGCCGTCGCCGTGTTCGGCGGGGTCGCGCTCCAGGGCTCCCGCGGGAATCTGCAGGCCGGACTCGACGGCGTCAGCCAGCAGCTGGACCTGATCGCCGACGTCTGGGTCGCCCCGAAGGGCGCCGGCGACCTCTTCGCCACGATTCCGTTCGAACCCGGCCTCGACCGGACGATCGCGGCGGTGCCCGGCGTCGAAGCCGTCAACCGGCACCGGTCGGGTCTGCTCGACGTCGGGGCCGGACGCGCCTGGGTGATCGCCCCGCCGGCCACCACGGCGACGCCGATCCCGGGCGGCCAGGTGCGCGAGGGTGACGTGCGTCGCGCCAACGCCCTGGTCCGCCAAGGCGGCTGGGCGACCCTCTCGCGCGCGCTCGCCGACGACCTCGGGGTCGGGGTCGGCGACTCGTTCGTGCTGCCGGCTCCGCGCCCGACGTCGCTGCGCGTCGCCGCGATCACCACCAACTTCGGCTGGACGGGCGGCGCGATCGTCGTCGGCGGCGAGGACTACGCGCGGGCGTGGGACAGCTCCGCGATCGGGGCCTACCTCGTCCGTGTCGCCCCGGGTTCGTCGCCGGCCGCGGTACGCGATCGGATTCGCCAGCGCCTCGGCCGGCGATCGGTGATGCGGGTCGAGACCGTTCCGCAACGGTGGGATCGGCAGAAGGCCGCCAGCCGCGGCGGTCTCGCCCAGTTGAGCCAGATCGCGACGCTCGTCCTCGTGGCGGCGGTGCTCGCGATGGCCGCCGCGATGGCCGGGCTGCTCTGGCAGCGCCGCCGACTGGTGGCCCGGGCCAAGTTCCACGGGCACCGCACCGGCACGCTCTGGCGCGTGCTCGCGGTCGAGTCCGGGATCCTGTTCGGCACGGGCTGCCTGGCGGGGGCCGCCGCGGGGCTCTTCGGCCAGGTCCTGCTGTCCCGGGGCCTCGAGGTGATCTCGGGCTTTCCGGTCGTCGTCAGCGTCCGGGTGGGCGTGGCGGTGCTCAGCTTCGTGGCTGTTACGTTCGTCGCGATGCTCGTCGTCGCGATCCCAGGATTGTTCGTTGCGCGCTCCCGGCCTTCAGCCAACGGCGACGACTAGGCACCCCGACCGCATGGTCGCGCGGTCGCCGGCGCCCCTCTCACCGGGGCAGGCGGCCGTCGTCGCCGCCTCGGCGACGCGTCAGCTCGGCTGGGGCCTTCGGGCCTGCGCGCGCGAGCATCGTCGTTGGGTCGCGGCGGCCCAGGAGATCCCCGACCCGACGCTGCGCGGCGACGCGTTGACGGCGCTGGACCGCAAGCGCCACTACGCCGACGGTGCCGCGCTCTTCTGGACCCTCCCGCGGCGCCGCGATCGGCGGCTGCTCGAGCTGCTCGTCGCGTTCCAGACGATCGCCAACTACGTCGACATCGCCAGCGAGCGCGGCGCCGCGGCCCGTGGACGCAGCGGAGGCACCCTCGCTCGCGCCCTGGTCGACGCGGTCGACATCGACGCGACGCCCCACGATCACTACGCCGAGCACCCGTGGAGCGAGGACGGCGGCTACCTGTCCACGCTCGTGCGCGTCTGCCAGTGCCGCTGCGCCGAGCTGCCCGGCTACCGGGCCGCGCGCGAGCGGCTGCGGCACGAAGCGGGACTGCTGCGCGCGCTGGAGGTCGAGCACGACCCCGTCCCCGAGCGCCGAGACCGTGCGCTGCAGCGGCTCGCGGTCGGCGCGTTCCCGACGGAGCGCGAGGCGACGTGGAGCGAGACGGCCGCCGGTGCCAGCTCGGCCCTGCCGGTGCTGGCGCTGCTCGCGCTCGCCGCCGAGCCGGACCCGACGCCCGGGGCGATGGCGGACGTCGTCGCGGTCTACAGCTGGGTTGGACGGCTCAGCGCGATCCTCGACGGCTACGTCGACCAGGACGAGGACGCCGTCACCGGTCAGTGGAGCTCGATCGGCTACTACGCGACCGCGGACGAGACCGCTCGGCGCCTGCGGTTCCTCGTCGTCCGCTCGTTGCGTTCGGCCGCCGCGCTGCCGCGTCGTCGCCGGCACGTCGTCGTGATCGCCTCGATGATCGCGATGTACCTCAGTCACGACGCCGCCTACCAGCCCCGCCTGGCCGCCAGTACCCACCAACTGGTGCGCGGGGGCGGCGGGACGGTCCGTTTGATGACGCCGATCCTGCGGCTCTGGCGGATCGCCTACGGGCAGCGCGCTGCCTGAGCAATGTCGATAACGCTCACTATCCCAATTGGGCATCTCCAATCTGGCCTTTTCGTACTGGGGGTCGGGTTCTAGCGTCCGGTGATCGCCGCACCACCGGTGCGCGATGACCCCGTCACGCCGTTGCTCGACTCGCTCGCCTTCCTCATCGACCGCCCAGCGCGGATCCAGGCGACGGTCGAAGCCCCGGCGGTCGGCGGGGAGCGAACAGCGAGAGAGAGGAAGCTCATGCGTGAGATGCGCGCGAGGCGCCGCCGATCAGCGGTGCTCTGGACCGGGGTGCTGCTGATCGGCGCCATGGCGATACCAACCGGCTCGGCCTCGGCGGCGACGCTGAAGCCGCGACCGACCCCGGCGGCATCCCCGACCGACCGCGTCCTCGAGCAGGTCTCGCCGGTCGACAAGGCGGGCAACTCGATCCGCCACGTGTGGCGAGTCGCCGACGGCGAGGACGGCGGCGTGCTGTTCAGCTCGATGGGGCCGTTCGCCGACGTGCAGGGCAGCACCACCAGCACCTTCTACCGGGCGCGGCGGAGCGCCACCGGGTGGCAGACGGTCGGCCTTCAGCCGCGTCCGATCGACGGAGCCCTGCTCTCTTCGTCCACCTTCCAGACCTTCGAAGGAACCGACGCCCAGCTCGACACGCTGGTCATGCGCACGCAGTATCCGTTCGTGCCGGAGGCGGTGCGCCCCAACGCACTCCTCCGCAACAACGTCTATCGCGTAGGCCCCGGTGGGGCGGTCGATTGGTTGTCCAGTGCCGCCCTGGCCCCGAACGGCGGCCTCGAGCACGCCGTCGCCGAGGCCGTCTCGGCGGACGGACAGTCGGTGCTGCTGCTGGCACGGACGGGCACCACCGGGCCCGCCCGGATGTACGTCCGGAACGGCGTGCGAACGGTGCCGGTCTCCGTGGATACGAGCGGGACGGAGATCGCGACGGGAGCATTCGGGGTCGGCGGCTCCGCCAATCGGTCGATGAGCGACGACGGCCAGACCGTGGCGTTCGGTCTCACCGCCGGAGGCAGTGCCGCGTTGTACGTCCGGCGCGACGCCTTGCGGCCGAGCGCCACGACCGTCGTCGCGAATCGCTCGCGCCTGACCGGCGCTCCGGCGGGCACGACGTGCCTGAGTGGATCGTTCGTCGGGTTGTCGGCCGACGGCGCCCGGATGTTGCTGACCTGCTCCACCCCGTTGACGGACCAGGCGCCGGCGAGCGGGCCGGGCCTGTACGAATACGACGTTGCGACCGATGCCCTGCAGTACCTCTCGGCGGCCCCGGCGTCCTTCTCCGTGGCCGCTGCCACCCGAAGCCTCGACTACGTCTACCTGTCGTCATCGCCGAACAGCCTGTGGTTGATCGACGACCAGGGAGCGCGGGAGGTCGTGGCCGACGCGTTCTCGTCCGGGATCCGGGCTCCGGCGATCTCGCGGAACGGCGAGCGGCTGGCCTTCATCAACGACCGGGGGCTCGACGGGGGATACGCCGGGCGTCAGATGTACGTCTACGACGCGACGGACGGGCAGGACGGGTCGCTGACCTGCGTCTCCTGCCGGGCCGGGGAGTCGTCCGGTGGCGAGGCGTTCTTCGGCACGGGCGACATCTCGGACCCCTCGTTGCGTGACGGAGCGATGTCCGACAGTTTCACCAGTGACGGCCGGTTCTACTTCATGAGCACCGCGGCGCTGACGCCGGAGGCCCCCGAGGGCCCGGCGAGCGTCTACGAGTTCCATGAAGGCCGGGTCCGGCTGATGGTCGCGGGAACGGCGACGGGAGATGCTCGCTTCGCGGGCGCCTCGCCGGACGGGACGGACGTCTTCGTGCTCACGCCGCAGTCGCTGCTGTCGCAGGACGACGACGCGCCGGTGCAGGACCTGTACAGCTTCCGTCGTGGCGGTGGCTTCCCGCCCGATCCGGGGTGCCCGGAGTGCACGCCACTCGCGCCGCCGGATCTCGGTGGTGAGCGGCCGGGGATCGTGCTGGGCAGCCTGTTGCCGGTGCCGCCGAGTCGTGGTGCGGTGCCGCCGCCGGAGAACGCGGCGCCGTCGACGCCGAAGCCGAAGGTCGTCAGTCGCCGTGGGACGGGCTCGACCGTTCGGGTTCGCGTACGGACGACGGTCGCCGGTGAGCTGCGGATCAGCGGTTCCGGCGTGCGGCAGGCGAGCCGCACCGCGAAGCGCGCCGGCACGTACACGGTGCAGGTGCGCCTGAGCACCCTCGGTCGGCGCACGGTCGAGCGGCGAGGACGGCTGCGCCTGAACCTGCGGGTGCGCCTGACGCCGGAACGCGGCGACGCGCGCAGCGTGAGGACGAAGTTGACGGTCAAGCGGACGACGAAGAAGGGCTCCTGATGCGCGCCACGACCACTCCCCGATCCGGCCGTTGGCGCTGGCTGTTGGCGGCGCTCGCGACCGTCGGCGTCGCGGCCCCGGCCTCTGCCGGCGCGGCCGAGTTCGGGCTCCTCCCCGGCTCGGCCGCGGTCGAGCTGCTGGCGCCCGACGGCAGCCCGCAGCAGCAGGCCGGTGCGCACCCCGACCTGCGCGTCGCCTTCCACGTGACGACCACCGAGCCGACCAGTACCGGGGCCGTCACGGCGACGGGGTCGCTCAAGGACGTGCGCGTGAAGCTGCCGCCGGGAGTGCTCGGCAGCCTGAACGCCGTTCCGGTCTGCTTCGCGACCGCGACCGAGAGCCCCTTCTGCCCGCGGGAGACCGCGGTCGGGGATGTGCTCGTGCGGATCGGCCAGAACCGGGCGCTCATCCCGCCCAACCCGGCTCCGACGCCGGCGCTGGTGTACCGCCTTTCGGCGCCCAAGGGCGTCGCCGCCCGGCTCGGGTTCACGGTGCTCAACGTCACGGCGATCATCGACGTGCGGGTCACGCCGGACGGGGGCTACCGCCTGGTGTCGGATGTCGCCGGGATTCCGTCCCAGGGCGTGATCCTCAGCCAGATCCTGACGCTGTGGGGCGTGCCGGCCGACCACAACGGCGACGGGCCGCTCGCGGCGGGGGCAGGCCCCAGCCGGCGTACCTACGGTGGCCCCGGGCCCGGCCCGCGCCTCCCGTTCCTCTCGGCGCCGACCCGCTGCGGCGTGCCGCTGGACGCGTCGATCGCGATCAGCTCGTGGCAGCAGCCCGACCAGATCGACACCGAGGACGTGCGGATCAGTGACGCTCTGACCGGTTGCGACCAGTTGCCGTTTGCGCCGGCGTTGAGCGTGACGCCGGAGTCGCCGGTGGCGGGTCAGCCGTCGGGCTACGCGATCGATCTGGAGGTTCCGCAGAACGAGGGCCCGGACGACCTGATCACGTCGCAGTTGCGTGACGCGACGGTGACGTTGCCCGAGGGCGTGGCGATCTCGCCGGGTCGGGCGCGTGGCCTGGACGTCTGCGCCGACGAGCAGCTGGGCGAGGGCTCGGCGGCCGCGGAGTCGTGTCCGCCGGCGAGTCGGATCGGTGAGCTGCGGATCGATTCGCCGTTGCTTCCCGACCCGCTGGCCGGCACGGTCTACATGGGTCAGCAGCGCTCGCAGGATCCGGCGTCCGGGGAGATGTACCGGATGTTCCTGGTGGCGCACGATCCCGTTACGGGCGTGCGGATCAAGTTGCGTGGCCAGATCAAGGCCGACCCGCGGACGGGGCAGTTGACCACGACGTTCGCGGACAACCCGGAGTTGCCGTTCTCGAAGTTGTCGTTGCGGTTGGACGGCGGTGAGCGCGCGGCGTTGGTGAACCCGACGGTCTGCGGAGAGCAGACCGCAACCCTGACGACGATCGGGTGGTCGGGCGCGTCCGCGGCGGACGATGCGACGTTCGCGATCGACCAGGCCTGCGCGGCGCGCGGCTTCTCGCCGAGCCTGAGCGCGGGCACCGTCAACCCCTTCGCGGGCGGATTCTCGCCGTTTGCGATGACGGTGCAGCGCGCCGACGGCGACCAGGATCTCTCGCGGATCGGCGTCGAACTCCCTTCGGGGCTGCTCGGTGCGTTGGGCAGCGTGCCGCTGTGCCCGGAGGCCCACGCCGCCGCGGGGACCTGCGACCCGTCGTCCCGGGTCGGCGCGGTGACGGTCGCTGCGGGCACGGGCTCCGCGCCGTACGCGCTCGACGGCCAGGTCTTCGTGACGGGTCCCTACCGTGGGGCGCCGTTCGGTCTGGTGTTCGTGGTGCCGGCGAAGGCCGGTCCGTTCGACCTCGGCACGGTCGTGGTCCGGGCGCGGCTGAACGTCGACGCCAACACCGCTCGAGCGGTGGTCCTGTCGGACCCGTTGCCGACGATCGTCGGCGGGGTGCCGTTGCACCTGCAGCGGGTGCAGGTCGCCTTGGACCGGCCGGGCTTCATGTTCAACGCCACCAGCTGCCAGCCGATGCAGGTCAGCGGAGCGCTGTCGAGCGTCGCCGGCGCGGTCGCGCATCCGGCGGTGCACTACCAGGCGCAGGGCTGCGACCGCGTGCCGTTGGACCCCAAGCTGACGTTGACGCTCACCGGCAACCGGTCGCAGCTGGGGAAGCTCGGCGCGCCCGGAGTCGACGCCGACCTGCGCCTGGGGTTCGGGCAGTCGGGACTGAAGCAGGTGAGCGTGACGCTGCCGCCGAGCCTGGCGTTGAACGCCAGCAACTCGAACAAGCCCGGGGCGCTGTGCGAACCCGAGCAGGCCGCCCGGCGTGCCTGCCCGGAGAGCACCCGGATCGGCTGGGCGGAGGCGGAGACGCCGGCGTTGCACGAGCCACTGAAGGGGCCGATCTACTTCGTGCGCGGTGAGCGCACGGTCAACGGCCGAACCGTGGCGACGCTGCCGGGGTTGTACGCCAAGCTCGACGGCGAGGGCGTGCCGCTGGACCTGCGGGCGACCTCGGCGGTGACCAAGAGCACGCCGCAGCTGCTGGTGGCGACGTTCAACGACATCCCGGATGCGCCGGTCAACCGGGTGCGGATCAGCCTCAAGGCCGGCGACGGGGCGGTCCTGCAGACGGCCAACGGCGTTTGCCCGCAGTCGAAGACCACGAAGGTGACCTACAAGGGGCACAACGGCGGCGAGCGGTCCGTCCGGTTCGCGGCGAAGGTGCCCGACTGTCGCTTCGGCATCGCCAGCATCGCCAGCACCAAGCGGCGGGTCAGCGTCCGGGTCTCCGGGATCGGCGCCGGGAGGTTGCGTTTGACCGGCCGCGGGTTGGTGACCGCCGAGCGCACGATCCGGGCGGCGGACACCGCCGCGATCTCCGCGCGCCTCGACCGGGTGAGCGTCCGGATGCTGGCCCGCGGACGGACGCTGAAGATCAAGGTCCGGGTGCACTACGCGCCGAAGACGGGCGAGGCGCGGACCACGACCCGCACGGTCACGGTCAAGCCCGCTCGTCGCGCCGCGCGGTAACCGACGGGCAGGTGGGCGGCGCGCGCGGCGCCGCCCACGGTCCGCTGCCGTCGGCGCGGGACGCGCGACGACGTGCGCTCCGTCAGCCGGGTCGGCTCACGAGCCGCGGCGGTCGTCGGGCTCGGCCAGCAGCTCGAGCTCGAGCGCCAGCCGCGCGGGGCTCTCGCCGAGCCGGATCCCGGTGACCTCGGCGGCCTGCCGCAGCCGGTAGCGCACGGTGTTTGCGTGGACGTGCAGCTCGCTCGCGGCGCGGGCGGTGTCGCCGAACGCGGCCAGCGTCACCCGCAGGGTGCGGACCAGGTCGGTGCCCTGCTCGCGGTCGTGGCGGCGTAGGGCGCGCAATGCCGCCGACGGTCCGGTCTCCTGGGCGGCGACGAACGCGCCGACGTCCTCGACCAGCGCCGCCGCGCGAATCCGCTCGAACGGGACGACGGCGCCGTCCCGCGCGGCACGATCGAGCGTGCGGTCGGCGGTCCGGCGGGCGAGCGGGACGCGGTCCGGCGTCGCGGCGGGCACGCCGAGCCCCGCGCGGATCGTCAGACCCGTTGCCCCGGCGATCCGGGCGATCCCGTCGTCGAGCCGGCCCCGCAGCCGGTCGTGGTCGTCCTCGTCCGCGGCCGCGACCACCGTGTAGCCCCGGCCGTCGATCACGCAGTGCGCGGCCGTGCGACGGAACGCCCGCAGGTGGTTGGCGAGCATCACCAGCACGTGGTCGTGCAACGGGACATCGCCCCGGGATCCCTCGCGGTCGACGTCCACGGCGAGCACCGCGAAGCCGTCGTCGCAACCGGGCAGCGCGACCGGGTCGAGCTCGCCGCGGGTCAGCAGCGCGCGCACCGCCTGGGAGCGGGACGACTGCTCGGCCTCGGCCTCGGCGCGGCGGCGCAGCAGCAGCAGCGCGGCGCTCGGCGCGGCGCTCTCCAGCACCTCGTCCGAGACCGTCGGGTCGGTCGGGCCGGCGACCCAAATCGATCCCAGGAAGACCCCGCCGGAGCGGATCGGGATCACCCGTCGGCGGGCCATCCCCTCGATCTCGATCACGCCGGGGGCGGTGCCGGCGAGCAGTCCGTCGAGCTCGGCCTGCCGACGCATCCGCGATTCCCACTGGTCGGGCACGCGGCGTCCGAGGATCGTGGCGATCCGGACCGGATCGACGTCCTGCCCCTCGCGCGAGAACGCGAGCACCTGCGACGAGGCGTCCTCGATCGTCACCGGTCCGCCGACCGCGGTGGCGATCGCGTCGGCGAGCGCGAAGAGGTCCCGGCCGACCGACGCGACGGGCAGCCGATCGGAGCGTCGGGCGGCGGCGAGCGCGGATTCCAGCAGCTCGTAGAGCCGGCCCCAGGCCACGCCGGGCTCGGCCCCGACGACCGCGATACCGGCGGTCTCGGCGGCGTCGGCGAGTGCATCGTCGTGCGCGGCCGGCAGTCGCAGGACGACGGCACCCGCGTCGACGGATGCCAGCTCGCGCACGGCGGCGACGGAGGTGGCGAGGTCGTCGGACCCCACCGCGAGGACGAGGTCACCGGGCTGGACGGCACCGGTCGTCGTCTCGCCGACGCCCCAGATCGTCACGGCAGACGTTGGCGGGTCGCCGACCCCGTGAACGAGTCGGAGCAACCCGGGACCGAGCGTGTCGATCAGGGCCCGCAGGCTCACGAGCGAGGGGACCGGAGGTGAAGCGGGAGACGGGGGAGCACGGGGGAGGAACCGGGCCGTGGATCAGGATCGACCCGGTTCCCCCGATGGTACTCGTGCACGGGATCTCGCCGGACCCGCTGGACGCTCCCACGGTGGGGAGCGGCACCCGCCGACGGGGCCTCCTCCCAGGGCCCCGTCGGCGATCGGGCGGCGAGGCATCAGACGCTCCGCTTCTGCGCGCGGTGCTTGCCCTCGGCGAACTCCTCGATCGACTTGCTGATGAACGCCGGGATGTCGCCGGGGTTGCGACTGGTCGTCAGCCCCGCGTCGACGTGGACCTCCTCGTCGACCCAGGTCGCTCCGGCGTTCTGGAGGTCGGTCTTCAGCGACGGGAACGACGTCACGGTTCGCCCTTCGAGCACGCCCGCCTCGATCAGCAGCCACGGTGCGTGGCAGATCGCGGAGACCGGCTTGCCCGCTGCGAAGAACCCGCGGACGAACGCGACCGCGTCGTCGTCCTGCCGGAGCTTGTCGGGGTTGGCGACGCCACCCGGCAGCAGCAGACCGTCGTACCGGCTGACGTCGGCGTCGGCGACCGCGACGTCCGGCTGCTCCTCGTTCCGCGGGTCGAGGCTGTCGAAGGCGCGGAACGGCTCCGTATCGAGGGAGACCAGCTCGACGGTCGCCCCGGCGTCGATCAGCGCCTGGCGCGGCTTGTCCAGCTCCGAGTGCTCGACACCCTCGGTGGCGAGGATCGCGATCGTGTGGTCGGACAGGGTCTGCGTCATGTCGTTCCTCCGTGTCGGCGGCAGTACTAAACCCCTACCCGCTCGTTCGAGGCGCACACCGCTCCGGTCCGGTCCGAGGTGGCAACGCCGGACTCGGGTCCGTCGCGCTTCGACTTCGCGCCCGTCGGACATGCAGGATGTCGCGCCGCGGACGGGCGGAGCGGCCGCAACGACACCACGCATGCATGGCGTGCAGAACGTCACGCCGCCCGTCGTGTCGGCGACCAGCGCGACATTTCGCATGCTCTGCGCGCGTCATCGAGGCCCGGCGGTCAGGCTCGACCCCCGAGCGCTCAGCCCTCCGTGACCGCCTCCACCGGGCCGCCGCCCCGCCGCAGCACGCCCTGGGGGCCGAAGAGGTAGGCGAGCACGAACTGCAGGGTCAGGACGCAGACGATCGCGCCGCCCGTCG
>JBAZOW010000050.1:0-15519 GCA_041648495.1 Patulibacter sp. | reverse complement strand
CTTCGGCGCAGCGGCGGCCGAGGCCGGCTTGACGGCGGTCGCGGGCGAGACGGCCTGCGGGGAGGTGGACGTCGGCGACGCTGCGGCGGGGGCGGCCGGGGTCGTCGGGGACGCGGGCTTGGGCGTGTCGGGCATAGGAGCTTCCAGTCGGTGGGAGGTGCGTGGTACCGGTCCCGAACCGTGCCGGGAGGCATGTACTTAGTTCTAAGTTCACCCCAAATGTAGCGGCGAACACCTGTTCTTACAAGCGAGGCGTCGACGCGTTACACCGTTGGGCGTCCGGTGGCGTGGTCGTGTGTCGCGTGTCACGGACCTGCGGGGCCGCGGAGGGGCCGGTCCTGATGCTCCAACGGGATGGGACGAGGTCCGGCGCCGGTTTCCGATCCCCGACGTGGCTGCGCATTCGACGAACGGCGATGGCCGCGTGCGCAGCGGCGAGCCTCTACGCGACCTGGCTGCGCACGCGCCTTCCGCGCTTGGGTGAGTGCGCAGCTGCGCTTCGCCCGCCGGGGCAGCGCCCTGCTCCGCTCCCGAGTCGGGTCTGCGCGGTCTGCCCCGTATGGGAGGGGTGCGGCGTGAAGTCCGGTATCCGGGTCGTGGACTGCAAGGTCCGGCTTGCCGGGGCACCGTGCAGCGTGGTGCCCGGTATCCGGGTCGTGGACTGCAAGGTCCGGCTTGCCGGGGCACCGTGCAGCGTGGAGCCCGGTATCCGGGTCGTGTACTGCAAGGCCCCGCCAGCGGCGGCACCGTGCAGGGTGGAGCCCGGTATCCGGGTCGTGTACTGCAAGGCCCCGCCAGCGGCGGCACCGTGCAGCGTGGTGCCCGGTGTCCGGGTTGTGCGCTGCACGGCCCGGCTCGGCGGGGCACCGTGCAGCGTGGAACCCGGTATCCGGGTCGTGCGCTGCAGGGTCCCGGCAGCGGCGGCACCGTCCAGCCTCATACCCGCGTGCTGCGCCTCCGCTGCGTGCTGCGCCTCCGCCGCCGCGCTCGCGCTCGCGCCGTGGCGTCCGTCAGCCGGCGCTCCTCCGCCCTGTGCCTACTGGTGCGGCAGGCGCGCGACGCGCGCCAGGCCCGCGGCGGTGCGGGCGGCGACGACCGGCTCGCGCGGGACCAGGTCCAGCGGCGAGTTGAGCGGGTCGTCGAGGTCGCCGAACGAGACCACGCCGCCCGACTCGCGGACGATCAGCTGGCCGGCGGCGGCGTCGACGGCGCGACAGCGCCAGAGCGACGCCATCCCGTCCACGCGTCCGGCGGCGACCTGGCAGAGCGAGATCGCGATCGCGCCGGTCGCCCGCAGCCGGTGCACGTGCTCGAGCAGGGCGTCGCCGGAGGCCAGCACGTGGCGCGGGTGCGCGGACTCGATCGCGACCAGCTCGAGCAGGCCCTCCGAGGTCAGCCGCTCCTCGGCGGGCGCGACGAACGACTCGCCGTCGAGGAACGCGCCCTCGCCGCGGATCGCCGTCCAGCGCTCGTCGACGCCCAGGTCCGCGACCAGGCCGCAGGTCACGTCGGCCATCGTGCCGTCCTCGACGACGTTCGGCCCGACGGCGACGGCGATCGAGACCGCGTGCGACGGCATCCCGCGCTTGGCGTTCATCGAGCCGTCGATCGGGTCGATCACCACCAGCGTGTCGCGCGAGCCGTAGTCGACCATGCCGCGCTCCTCCGACAGCGCGGTGAACCGCGCTCCGTCGGCGTGCAGCCGGTCGAGCTCCGCGAAGATCAGCGTCTCGGCCTCGGCGTCGAGCGTGAGCGTGCGGTCGCCGCCCTCTCCGCGCTCCCCGGTCTCCTCGAGCCGGTCGGCGGACGTGGTGATCGTCGCCAGGTACGCGCGCACCTCGTCCGTGGCCCGGTTGAACGCCGCAATCCAGGTCGCGGGTTCGGGCTGCGGAGGGAACGACATCTGCCTCTTAGACTAACTCGTGGGGCCGACCCCGGTCGGGGCGCGGTTCGTGACGGACGCTGACCGTCGGATCTCGCTCCCGGGCCCCTCAGTCAGGCAACCAGCCTGGCTTTCGGAACCCAGGAACGACCTCCTTGATCATCGACCACCACGATTCCACTCCCCTCCTGGGGTAGGCCCCGCGTGCTGGATCCTCTCGACGGCCTCTCCGGGGTGCAGGTCCGCGCCGCCACCCACGGCGGTCCGGACGGGGCACGCCCGGACGCGGGCGGCACGGGCGACGGGACGGCGGTCCCCTCGTCGACCGACCCGTTGCTGATCGTCGGCTCGGCGGGGACCGGCAAGAGCGAGACGCTGGCGGCCCGCGCGGCCTGGCTGGTCAGCGCGGCGGGCGTCGACCCCTCGCGGATCGGGATCCTCGTCGCCAGCCCGGCCGGTGCGGCCCGCGCCCGCGCCCGGCTCGAGGCGCGCCTCGGATCCCTGGCGGTCGACGTCGTGGTGACCACGCTCGCCGACCTCTGTCACCGGCTGGTCCGCGACGTCGCGGGCGACGCCGGGGTCGACCCCTTCGTGGTGCCGGCGACCCGCACCGAGCGGGTGGCGCTGCTGCTGGAGCACCGCGAAGAGCTCGCGCTGCGCCACCACGACGGCGGCTCGGGCGGACGCGGCCACGTCGCCCTGCTGGCCGGCGCGGTCGCGCGGATCGACCGGTTGAAGGAGTCGTTGGTCGACGCCGCGACCCTGGCCGACTGGGCCGGGACGCTGCCCGACACCGATCCGCGTGCGTCCCGCGAGCGCGAGTTCGCGACCCTGATGCTGCTCCACGACCGCGTGCTGCGCGAGCGCGGACTGATCGACCACGGCGACCTGATGCTGCGCCTGGCGACGGTGCTCGGGGCGGTCCGGCCCGGCGACGCGCCCCCGCCGTCCGCCGAGCGCTCGCCGGCGGTCCAGCGGATCGCCGGGCAGCTCCAGCACCTGCTGGTCGACGACGTCCAGGACCTGCCGACCGCCGGCATGCGGGTGCTCGACGGGCTGATCGCGACGGGCGTGCAGCTGACCGCCGCCGGCGACGACGACCAGGCGATCCGCCGCGTGCGCGCCGCCGGCAGTCGCAACCTGCGCAACCTCGAAGCGGCGTACCCGGCGCTCGAGACGATCGTGCTGGAGCGCTCGTGGCGCTCGCCCGAGCAGGTGATGCGGGCCGCCGAGGCGGTCGTCGAGCCGGTCGCCGACCGCCTACCGCACCGCTGGCACGCCCCGTCGGGCGGCCAGGTGCGGTTCTGGCGCGCGACGACCGATCGCGCCCAGGCGCAGGCCGCCGCCAACGAGGTCGAGCGGCTGGTCCGCGACGGGGCGCGCCCGGAGCGGATCGCGGTCTTCGTCGGGTCGGTCCAGCGCGAGGCCGGGCCGATCGTCGCGGCGCTGGAGGAGCGCGCGGTGCCCTGTCGGCTCGGCGGCGCCGGGGCGTTCCTGGAGCGGATGGAGGTCCGCGACGTGCTCGCGTGGCTGCGCCTGCTGATCGATCCGTCCGACGCGCCGGCGGTCAGCCGCGCGTTGGCCCGCCCACCGGTCGAGCTGCGTCCCGCCGACCTCGCCCGCTGCCTGCAGCTGGCCCGGCGGCGGCGGATGGACCTGGTCGGTGCGCTGGCGTCGTCGATGGAGTCGCCGCAGATGGCCCCCGAGGCCCGCGACCGCGTGTCGGCGTTCCTGCGGCTGTACCGCTCGGCGACCCGCGCGCTCGACGTCACCCCGCCCGACCAGTTCGTCCACCGGCTGATCGAGCACCTGGGCCTGCGCCGGCAACAGCTGTTCGCGGCCAGCGGCGACGTCGTCGAGCGGCTGCGCGACCTGGCGCGGATGGGGCAGCTGGCCGAGCGCTACGTGCAGATCGCACCGCAGTCGACGGCGCGCGACTTCGCCCGCTGGATGATCACCCTGGCCGAGGCCGGCGGCAGCCCCGACGGCAAGGTCGAAGCGGTGCCGTTCGCGCCGGGCGGGGCGGGTCCGGACGACGCCCCGTCGCTGGAGACGGACGGCGGCGAGGGTCTCGGGGTCGTCCGGGTGCTGCCGCTGGAGGCCGCCGCCGAGCTCGAGCTCGACCACGTGCTGATCCTCGGACTGCAGGCCAGTCGGATCGCGTCGGGGGCGGCGTTCGCCGGCCGTCGCCTGGTCGACCCGCTGCCGACCGAGCTGCTCGGCGACGACGGCGTCACCCCCGTCGACCCGGCCGACGTCGCGGTCGACGAGGCGCGGCGGGCGCTGCACGTGGCGATCACCCGGGCCCGTGAGAGCGTCGTGCTGGCGTTCCCGGCGCGGGCGACGAGCGGCGCGGCCCGCGAGCCGTCGCCGTTGGCCGACGACGCCCGCCGTGCGGTCGGCGCCGAGTGGGAGGACCACGACGAGCAGCTGTTCGGCCCCGACGACGCGCTCCACGCGACCTTCCGCACGCTGCGCGACCAGCTGCTGCGCGACGTCGCGACGATCGGCGCGCGGCTCGGCGACCTGCGGATGGACACCGACCTGGACGTCGCGCACGGGGTCACGCGCTACCTGGAGCTGATGAAGGTCGCGGCGCTGATCAACCGGCCCGACGGGCAGGAGGTCAACGACGCGATGCCGGCGATCGACGCGGCGATCCTGCAGGCGGCGACCGCCCAGCAGAAGGAGGTCCTGCTGTCGAGCCCGCTCGACGAGGAGGTGCTCGCCGGCGCCAAGCGGACCGCGGAGCGTGCCGCGGCCGGACGCGGCGAGCCGTCGCTGGAGCCGTTCCTCGCGCTCAAGGGCGACGGCGTGGTGATGTCGGCCGGCGACCTCTTCTCGTACGGGTCGTGCCCGCTCCGTTACAAGTTCAACCGCGTGTTGCGGATCCCGCAGCGACAGACCGTCGCGCAGCGGTTCGGGATCGTCGTCCACCAGGTGCTCGAGCGGTACCACGGGCGCGGCGGCTCGGAGTTGCACGAGCTGCAGGACCTGCTCCAGGCGAGCTGGCGGCGCTCGGGTCTGGCCGGCGAGGCCGACGAGGCGCGGCTCTGGGCGCGGGCCGAGGACGCGATGGCGCGGTACCACGCCCGGACGGCGGCGGAGTCGTCGCAGGTGGTCTGGCTGGAGCGCGGATTCGAGTTCCGGCTCGGCCCCCACACGCTGCGCGGACGGGTCGACCGGGTCGACCGGCATCCGGACGGCAACTACGAGCTGGTCGACTACAAGACCGGCCGCCCGCGGACCCCCGAGCAGCTGCGCGAGGACGTCCAGCTGCAGCTCTACGCGGTCGCCGCCGTCGACGCCTGGGGGATCGAGGTCCCGCGGCAGAGCTACCACTACATCCTCGACGACGTGAAGACCCCGCTCGACGCGGAGGGCGAGGAGCGGGCCAAGATCACCGAGGTCGTGGAACGGATCGGCGCCGCGATCCTCGCCCAGGACTTCGAGCCGACCCCGTCGTACGAGACCTGCGCGATCTGCGACTACCAGCTGACCTGCCCGGCGGCCGAAACCTAAGGCGCGGGCCGTGGCGGCCGCTGACCGGCGACTCAGTCCTCGTCGTCCTCTTCCGCGTCCTCGTCGGTGCCGTTCTGCTCCTCCGCCTCGCGCAGGAACTCGAGGAAGTCGTCGGCGATCACGTCGCCGGTCGGCAGCTCGCCGAGGTTGAGCTGGATCTGGGCGTCGGCGATCTCGCTGAGCTCGTCGCCCTCGTCCTCGCCCACGACGTCGCGCAGGTCGGCCATCTGCTCCAGCCGCTCCAGCATCTCGCGCCGCTCGGGGTCGCGGCTGATCGCCTCGGAGACCTGCTGCTCGTAGCGCTCCGACGCGGCGCGCAGGCGGGTGGTCGGCACCGGGACCGCGGTCAGCAGCTCGACCGCCTCGACCAGGGCCAGCGTCGCCTTCGGGCTGGGGATCCCCGCCACGTAGTGCGGGACGTGGGCCAGCAGCGTGACCGCGTCGAGCCCCTGCTTCTGGGCTTCGTGGTGGAGCACGCCGGTCAGCCCGGTCGGTCCCTCGTAGTCCGGCAGCATCGCACCGATCGGGCCGATCAGCTCGGTGTCGGTCGAGATCCCGGTGATCGGCACCGGACGGGTGTGCGGCACGTCGGAGAGCAGGCCGCCGAGCGTGATCACCAGGGTCGCCCCGAGGTTCTGCGCGGTCTCGATCAGCGTCTCGCTGAGCGACTGCCAGCGCATCGTCGGCTCGGGACCCGAGACCAGCAGCAGGTCGCGGGTCGCGGTCGGCACGACCGCCATCCGCAGCTCGACCGTCGGCCAGGTCAGGTCCGTCGCGATCCCGTCGCTGATCGTGATCTGCGGACGGTACGGCTGCATCGTGTAGAGCAGCTCGGGATCGACCGTGGCGAACAGGTCCGACTCGAGCCGCCGCGCCAGCACGCCGACGGCGGAGCTCGCGGCGTCCCCCGCGTCCGTCCAACCGGTGAAGGCGCACACCAGCGCAGGGTTGCGCAAGCCGACCGGCTGTTCGTCCCAGCGAAGGGGAATCATCCGATTCACGGTACAAGATGGGGTACGTGCCAACCGCTTCCGACCCCACGATCGCCGCGCTCGGCGCCGGCGACCGCGTGGCGGGGATCTTCGCCTGCGTGCGCAAGGACCGGATGTCCGGTCGCTCCGGGCCCTACTTGGCGGTAGAGCTGCGGGATCGGTCGGGCAGCCTGCCCGCGCGGATCTTCAAGGACGTCGACCGGCTCGAGGGGGCGTTCCAGCGCGGGGACGTGGTCCAGGTCGCCGGCAGCGTCGACCGCTACCGCGACGAGCTGGTGGCCGAGTTGACGGTGGTCCGTACCGTCGACCCCTCGACCGTCGATCCGTCGCGCTTCCTGCCGACCGCCTACCGCGACCTGGACGAGCTGGACGGGTTCCTCGAGGGGCTCGCGGACGAGGTCGGCGACCCGGGCTTTGGCGGCCTGCTGCGGATCCTGATCGAGGACGAGTCGCTGCGGCGCTCGTGGCGGCTGGCGCCCTGCTCGATCGGCGGGCACCACGCCTACCTCGGCGGGCTGCTCGAGCACACGGTCGCGGTCACCGCGCTGGCGCAGGAGACCTGCGTCCACCACCCCGGACTCAACCGCGACCTGCTGCTGACCGCCTGCCTGGTCCACGACCTGGGACGGACGCGCGAGTTCAGCTACGGCGCCGAGTTCGGCCGGACCGAGGTCGGTGAGCTGCTCGGCCACGTCGAGCTGGGCCTGCGGATCCTGGCCGAGCCGGCCAAGCGCGCCGGACTCGACGAGCAGCGCTGGTCGCACCTGGCCCACTGCGTGCTGACCCACCACGGGGCCGAGCGGGCGGGCGGGAAGTTCCGCACCGCCGAGGCCGCCGCGCTCTACCGCCTGAACACGGTCGACGCGATGGTCAAGCAGTCGCTCGAGCACGGCATGGGCAACGGCTGAGCGGACCGCCCGGGGCGAGCCGCCTGCGCATTCGCCACGCCGTTCCGGCGAGTGCGCAACCACCCGGCGTATACCCGGATCGCTGCGCGCGCGGCCTCGGCAGGCCAGCGAGTGCGCAGCGTTGCGGGTGGCTACTCGTCCTTCGCGTCCTTGGACTGCCTGAGCGCCCGCCGCACAAGGTTCTGGGCGACGAAGATCAGCAGCGCCGCGAAGCCGATCTGCAGCACGCGCCCGGGCAGGGCGTTGGCGAGCACCACGCCGACCAGCGCGCCGGGCACGGCCAGCGACCCCATCGTGACCGCCTTGCGCAGGTCGAGGTTGCCGTAGCGGTGCTGGCGCCAGGCGCCGACCAGCGAGACGGGGATGATCGCCAGCAGCGACGTGGCCTCGGCCTCGACCTGGGACAGGCCGAGCACGTAGACCAGCCCCGGGACGAACAGCGTGCCGCCGCCGACCCCGA
Source organism: Patulibacter sp. (assembly GCA_041648495.1). Lineage (GTDB taxonomy): Bacteria > Actinomycetota > Thermoleophilia > Solirubrobacterales > Solirubrobacteraceae > Patulibacter. The sequence goes on along the minus strand of JBAZOW010000050.1, from coordinate 7,755 downwards.
GCAGGCCGGAGATGAACCCGGCGGCGACGCCGAACAGGCCGGCCAGCAGGATGTGCTGGAGGTCGCGCGAGGGGCTGCCGGTCGGCTCGGCGTCGCCGGTGCCGATCGCCATCGAGATCGCCACGGCGATCAGCAGGATCGCGAACAGCACGGAGACCTGGCGGGCCGGGATCCGCTGCTGGAAGGCGGCGCCGGCGAGCACGCCGGCGATCGCGGGCAGCCCGACCACGAGCCCCTCGATCAGGTGCACGGTGCCGTAGCCGCCGTGGGTGATCGTCGCCGCGGTCGCGATGATCACGATCGCCGCCAACGACGTCGCGGTCGCCTGCCGCTCGCCGAAGCCGAGCCAGAGGATCAGCAGCGGGACCATCACCACGCCGCCGCCGACGCCGAACAGGCCGCTGAACAGACCCGCGAGGGTGCCGATCACGGCGGTCACGAGCAACTGACGTCGGTCCACGCTGCGGATCCTACGGCGTGCCGGCGCGCGTTCGGCGTCCGCGCCCGCCCGCGGCTGATGCGGATTGCGCCCGACGGATGGGCCGAATCCGCATCAGTCCCGGCGCTGGGGTGGGCCAACCCGAGGCTGATGCGGATCGCGCCCGACAGGTGGGCCAGATCCGCATCAGCTTGGGGTGGGGTGCGCGGCTGCGGTCACGCTGCGACGGGACCCGGCACACTTCGTCGGGTGATCGACGATCGCCTCGCGGAGCTCGTTGCGGTCCTGCGCCAGGCGCCGGAGCGTGCGGCGCTGCTCCTGGACATCGACGGGACGCTGGCGCCGATCGCGGCGCACGCGTCGGAGGCGCGCGTGCCCGACGAGACCCGCGCGACGCTGGCGCGGCTGGTCGAGCGGTTCGCGTTGGTGGCCTGCGTCAGCGGCCGTCAGGCGGCCGAGGCCCGGCGGATCGTCGGACTCGACCGGCTGACCTACGTCGGCAACCACGGCGTCGAGTCGCTGGCGCCCGGCGCGGACGTCGCGGAGACCCTGGCCGAGGTCGCGGCCTGGCAGCCGCGGGTCCGGGCGTTCGCGACGGCCGAGCTCGAACGTCACCCCGACGCCGCGGCGGTCGGCCTGTGGATCGAGGACAAGGGACCGATCCAGGCCGTGCACTGGCGGGAGGCCGAGGATCAGGACGCGGCCGAGCGGATCGTCGCGGCGATCGCGACCGCCGCCGCCGACCACGGCCTGGCGCTGCACCACGGACGCAAGGTCCTGGAGCTGCGACCGCCACTGGCGTTCGACAAGGGCTCGGCGATCCAGCGGCTGCTGGCCGAGCGCCCGCTGGCGGCGGCGCTCTACGCGGGGGACGACCACACCGACATCGACGCCTTCCGCGGATTGCGCGCCCTACGCGATCAGGGCATGATCGGGAGCGCGGTGTGCGTCGCGGTCCGGGACGCCGAGACGCCGGACGCGGTCGCCGACGCGGCGGACGTGACGGTCGACGGCACTGACGGGCTGCGACGGCTGCTCGACGCCCTGCTGCTCCCATGACCTTCCGTCAACTGCTCCACTCCACCGTGATGCTGTCCGGCGGGTCCGCGTCGGCGCTCGCGCTGCTGGTGATCGTCCACGGCCAGATCTCGGGCGAGGTCGGCCCGGTGCTGATCTCGGCGGTCTGGTGGGCGATCGCCTCGATCATCGGCTTCTCGACGGGCCGGGACGAGGGCACCAACGCGCAGATCGCCCGGGTCCTCGCCGACGCCCGGTCGGCCGAGCAGCTGGAGGAGCCGCGGCCGGTGCGGACCCTGCTGAACCGGCTCTGGCCGCTGCTGCTGGTCTCGATCGTCTCCGGCGTGGCGGTCTTCTTCGTGCCCCCGGTCTCGGGCGTGGCGGTCGGCTTCCTGCTGATCTGGGCGCTCTCGTGGCGCAAGCAGGAGCACGCGGTGCAGGCGGTGGAGGAACGCGACGGGGTCGAGTTCCGGGTCGAGCGGACGGGGATCCTCGAGCCGCTGCGCCTGATCCGGATGCCCGGGCTGCGCCGCGACCGTCCCGAGCACAAGCGGCACCCGGCCGGTGTCTGAGATCCGCGCGCTGACGGCGCCGTCCGCGCTCCCGGCGGACGTGCTGTTCGTCTCGCTGGGGTCGACCGCGGGCCTGCGAGCCGTCGACGACGCCCTCGCGGCGGCGATGCAGCGGGCCGGGGCCCGGGTGGCGATGGTCCGCCCGTCGGCCCCGCCGGCGGTTCGGACGATGGCGGGTACCGACCTGATGTGGGCGCTGGCCGCCCGGCGAGCGGCCCAGCAGGCGTTGCGCCGGCACCGGCCGCGCGCGGTGCTCTACGGCAGCATGGGGGCGGCGCTGCTGGGCCCGGTCCCGGGCGCGATCCGGATCGACGCCGCGATGGCCGCCAACCGGCCCGGGCGCCACGGGATCTGGCAGCGACCGCGCGAGCGGATGCTGCTGCGGCGCTGCCCGTTGCTGGTGCCGCAGTCGGCGGAGGCGCTGGCCGAGACGCCGACGCCGCGCCCGGCCGCGGTGGTCGTCCCGCCGCCGATCGAGCTGGGTCCCGAGCCCGGGCCGTGGGCGGAGCGCGACGTGGCCGCGGTGACCTACGCCTCCGATCCCCACAAGAAGGGCCTGGACCGGGTCCTCGCCGCCTGGGCGCGGGCCCGCCGCGACGGCGAGCGCCTGGTGGTCTGCGGCGCGCCGCCCGGGGCCGTGCCGTCGGGCGTCGACTGGGTGCACGACGCGGGGTCGTTGGACCGCGCCGCGTTCGCCGCGCTGCTGCGCCGCGCCCGCACGTTCGTCACGGCTCCGCGGCGCGAGGACCACGGGCTGGTCCAGCTCGAGGCGCTGGCGGCCGGCTGCCGGGTGGTCACGACCCCGGCCCCCGGCGCGTACGTCGCGCTGGGCTTCCTGCGGGCGGCGACGCCGCGCTGGGTGGTGGAGGATCCGGAGGACCCGGCGCTGCTGGCCCAGGCCCTGCGCCACGCGATCGACCGTCCGGCGGGCGAGGAGGCGGAGGCCGCCCGGACCTGGGTCGCGGAGCGGTTCTCGCCGTCGGTGGTCGACGCCACCGTCGCCGACGTGCTGCTGCCGCGGTTGATCGGCTGACCCGCCCCCGACCCGCCCGTGCCCGTGGTGAGGTCCGCGGACCGGACCGGAGCGAGGACGCTCCGCCCGTCGTCGGTGGCGGGGACGGTCGGCGGGGTCCGCGGCTACCATGTGCCTCCGATGACGGCGGCCGAGCATGTTCCCTGGCTCGTCGTCCCGACGTACAACGAAGCGGCCAACATCGAGCGCGTCGTTGGTCTCGCACGGACGACGCTGGCCGCCGCCTGCCCGGACGGGTTCCGGATCCTGGTCGTCGACGACTCGTCCCCGGACGGCACCGGGGAGGTGGCGGACCGGCTGGCGAGCGCCCACCCCGACGAGGTCCAGGTGCTGCATCGCGCCGAGCCGACCGGCCTCGGCCCGGCCTACCTGGCCGGGTTCGCCGTCGCGCTCGACGCCGGCGCCAGCCACGTGATGGAGATGGACGCCGACCTGTCGCACGACCCGCGGGACCTCGCGGCGTTGCTCGACGCGGTCCGTGACGGCGCCGATGTCGCGCTGGGCTCGCGCTACGTCCCGGGCGGCGGGATCAGCAACTGGAGCCTGCTGCGGCGGTTCGTCTCGCGCGGGGGGTCGTGGTACGCCCGGCGCGCGCTCGGACTGCAGATCCGCGACCTGACCGGCGGGTTCAAGTGCTTCCGTGCGGAGGTGCTGCGGGCGATCGACCTGGGTTCGGTGCGGTCGGTCGGCTACGCGTTCCAGGTCGAGCTGACCTGGCGCTCGATCCGCACGGGCCACTCGGTGGTCGAGGTCCCGATCGTCTTCAAGGACCGCGAGATCGGCGACTCGAAGATGAACTGGCGGATCGCCCGCGAGGCGGCGTTCCTGGTGCCTGCGCTGCGGTTCTCGGGCTGGCGTCCGCCGCTCGAGGCGGTCACCCCGGAACCCGTGCAGCATTCCTCGATCTGACCGGTTGGGTTCGCCCGCAGCGGGTACCGGTCGCGCCGGGCCCGCCCTTGCGGGGAGGCGCTTCATTTTGTATAGTGACTCATGTTGTTGCAGGTCGCCCGGCCCGTAACGTCCCCCTTGACCCTTCCGAGGAGCGCAGATGGCAACCGACGTCACCGATAGCAACTTCCAGGCCGAGGTCATCGAATCCGACCAGGCCACGATCGTCGACTTCTGGGCCCCCTGGTGCGGCCCGTGCCGTGCCGTCAGCCCGGTCCTCGAGGAGATCGACGGAGAGCGCGATGACGTCCGCGTCGTGAAGCTCAACACCGACGACAACCAGCAGACGGCCGCGAAGTACGGGATCATGTCGATCCCGACGATGATCGTCTTCAAGAACGGTCAGCCCGCCGGGCAGATCGTCGGCGCGATGCCGAAGCCGCGCCTGAACGCCGAGATCGACCGCATTCTCGGCTGATCAGCATCACTTGACGCCTCCCTCGCGGAGGCGGTGCGGCGCGTCGACCCGGCAGGGCGGCGCGCCGCTGTCGTTTCCGGGGTCGTGCTCCGCGGGGCCCGTTGGCAGTGTCCCCGGCCCCGCAGAGTCCCCGGCCGCCTCCCCGGCCCCCGTCCGTCCGCTTGCGTCCCGACGCTCGCCGCGGCTCAGCTCGCGTTGCGGCGGCGCGCGCGATCGCCGTCCCCGGTCTCCGGGTCCTCGGGGCAACGGTTGCCGATCAGGCGCAGGTCGCTCCGCACGCGGTCGCGCTCGGTCCCGTTCGGGCCGTGGACGGTGACGTAGCCGACGGTCGGGTAATCGGCGGGGCAGACCTCGTCGCGCGTCCGCTCGTCGTGGGGAACGGCCAGTCGCAGGCTGAGCGTGCGCACCCCGCGCGGGACGTCGAGGATCTCGACCGTGCGGCCGGCGATCGTGACGCGGGGCAGGCGCGTCGTCGGCTTGCGGCCGGTGGCGCCGACCGGGCCGCGTGACGAGCGGGTCCGTCCGCGGTCGTCGATCGCGCCGACGTGCAACCGCCCCCCGGAGGGACGGCCGAGCGCGGCCGGGATCCGGACCCGCAGCCCGGCCAGCGCCTGCGGGGTGTCGACCCGCAGGTCGACGGTGCCGTCGGCCCGCAGGAAGCTGCGCACGCGGGCGGCGCAGCGACCGGTGCGCACCGGCACGGTGAGACGGTCGTCGCCCGCGGTGATCCGGACGGTCGGGGTGCGGCGCAGCGCCGACATCGGCACGTGCCCGACCCAGCGCTCGCCCGGCGTCTGCCGCAACGGCACGCGGTAGGCGCCGGCGGTGACCCGTGGTCGGATCCCGTCGCGGACGGTCACGTAGATCGGCAGCGGGCGGACCAGCTGGATCGGCAGGGCCTGCGGCGTGCGCACGACCACTCGCACGGCGCCGTCGCGGGACGCCCGCTGGATCCGCTGGTCGGTCTGCAACTGGACGCAGGGTGGCGGTGGGGGCGGTGTGACGGTCGTCGTCGGCGGTGGCGGCGGAACGCCCGGAATCGGTGAGGAGCCCGGACTCGGCGGATCCTCCGGCGGGGGCGGGTCGACGACCCGTCGGGCCGGAGGATCGGCGAACTGCCCGGTGATCCGCAGTCCGAAGGCGGTCTCGCCGGCCGCCGCGCTCGGCAGGGTCAGCGTGGCGCGGTAGGCGACCGGGCGGTCCGGCGCGATCGCGACAGCGGCCGTCACGGGCGCCGTGGCGGGGGGAAGCGCGTTGAGGGTCCCGTCGTGGATCGTCGCCTCGGGCACGAAGCCACTGCAGTCGGCGGGGACCGCCTGCCCGGCCGCCCCGCGCTCGACGCGGATCCGGACCGCGGGGCCGAGCGACCCGACCGCCTCGCCGTCGAGGCCGAGCCCGACCAGCCCGGCGCCCCGCGGGACGATCCCCGCGCAGCGCTGGACCGGGACCCCGGGCGTCAGGTGGACGTCGTCGAACAGCACCGCCGAGGAGGTCCGCTCCAGCCGCGGCGGCGAGGTCTCGGCCGCCCAGGTCACCCCGAGCGCCGCCACGGCGCCCGCGACCGCCAGCACGAACCACGTGGCGAGCGATCGGGAGGACGTCACGACGGGGCGACGACCGTGGTGGCTTGACTGACGAGGCGGCCGGTCGCGGTCGTCCCGAGGGCCTGGGCGGAGCTGGCGGTGACCCGCACGCGCAGTCGCTGGCCGACGTCGGCGGCGTTCGCCGTGTAGTTGGCGGTCGTCGCGCCGGTGCCCGTGGCGTTGACGCACGCGGTGGCGGTCGGCGTCGGCGATCCGCTGTGGCCGATCGGCCCGCAGCGCAGCCACTGGTAGGTGTAGGTGCGGGTTCCGAGCGACAGCAGGTCGCCCAGCCCGAGCAGCGAGCGGCCCTGCCAGGTGCCGCTGGTGACCGAGAGCGCGCTGCCCGGGACGATCGTCGTCGGCGTCGTGACCGCGGGCGGGGTGGTCGCGACCAGTGCGTAGTTGACGAGCAGGCCGAGCACGACGCTGCCGCTGGTCTGCAGGTCGGTCGGCACCGACACGGCGTCGACGACGTTCGGGCCGTTGGTCACGCGTTCGCGCAGGACGTAGCGGGTGCCGGCGGCGACCGACCCCGCCGGTACGACGTAGGTGGTGCCGGTCGCGCTCGCGATCGCCGTGCACGTGGTCAGCGTCGTGGTGCAGCTGAGCCACTGACGGGCGACGGTGGCCGACGGGGACAGCGCGCCCCACAGGCCGTCGACGGCGGTCAGCGTCTCGAGGTCGGCGGCGGTGCCCGTGATGTGCGGGACGCGCAGGACGACCGGGGACAGGAACGCCGCGGTCGCGGAGCCCTGCAGCCGGGTGGTGGTGCTCCAGGCCGCCCAGGCGACCCCGACGCCGGCGGTCGCCAGCAGGGTGGCGACGAGCATGGCCAGCACCGCGCCCGATCGGCGGAGAGCGTTCATCGGTCCGGCGCGGGTCGCGAGTCCGGGGACGGAGGGGAGAACGGAGGATCGGAGGAGGCCAGGTGAGAGAAGGGCGATCGGGAGGAGGGCGGGTCCCGATCCTCCTCGTCCTCTTCGCGCCGCTCCGGCCACCAGATCCAGCCCAGCACCAGCACGGCGCCGAGCAGCACGGTGCCGCCGAGCAGGTACGGCCGGCCCGAGCCCGCGACCACGGCGCCGATCGCCCCACCCGCGGCGGGCAGCGAGGCGCGGTGCAGCCCGACCTGCCCGTTGCCCGCGATCTGCCAGGTTTCCCCGGCCGGGTTGGCGTCGCCCTGGGTGGTCACGCTCAGCCGTCCGTCCTGCAGCCGTTGCACGCGCTGCACGCGGTGGGTCACCGTGCCGCCCGAGGCGTTCGGGCGGCGGAAGGTGATCACCTGGCCCGGCGCGATCTCGGACGCCGCCATCGGGGAGACGACGATCGCCTGCCCCGGCGTGATCAGGGGGCGCATCGAGCCGGTCAGGACGGTCAGCGTCTGCCAGCCGGCGAGCTTGAGACCGAGCAGGCCGATCGCCAGCGCGACCGTCAGGCCGACCGCGCCGATCAGCACCGCCCGTGCCGTGGCACGGACGAGGCTCACCGGGGCCTCGACGGCCCCCGGCGTCAGGACCGTGGCGGGGGAGAGCGCCACGTCGGGACCTCCGCTGGGGACCCGGCTCAGCTCGTCTGTGCCGTCCCCGTCCAGGTCAGGCTGAACGTCGCCGTTCCGCCCTGGGCCGCCGCGGGAGCGTTGCTCGGCAGCGTCACCGTGATCCGGTAGCGGCGCTTGGCGCCGACCGCCAGCGGCACGCTGCCGTGGGCCGCGTCGAGCGACGGCAGCGTCGTGACCGTCTGCGTGC
>JBAZOW010000049.1:0-15584 GCA_041648495.1 Patulibacter sp. | reverse complement strand
CGTCAGCTGAGCAGCGCAGGTGAAGCGCACGTAGCGGCCGTTCTCGGTGACGTAGCCGAACGTCGGCGTGACCGGACACGGGGTGCCGGTCGCCCCGGCGGAGACCAGCACCGTTCGCGCGTCGGGCGTTCCGGCACCGATCCGGGCGTACACGTGGGCCGCCCCGTGCCACGCCGACGAGAGGAACACGACGGTCTCGAGGTTCTTCGACGCCCGCGCCCCGGCGACGGCATCAGCCGTCGTCCCGCTGAGCGCCTGGGTCGCGGTCGAGAGGCTCTCGTCCGGGAGCCGGTCGATCGCTTCCAGTCGCGCACCGTCGCGGAACAACCAGACGTGCTGGCGCACCGTCGCGTCCGCATCCGGATCGAGCACGCGCGTGGTGTCGAAGACGACCCGCTCCAGGTCGGGCGAGCCGCGCCAGATTCGCGGGATGCTCCCGGCCTGCGCGCCGCTCGGCACCGAGCCCGACACCGGGGCGGTGACCCAGACGTGGGGTCGATCGGGGCGGCTCAGGTACAGGTCCGTGGTGTTGGTGAACGGCGTTCCGGCGTCGTCGCCCGGGGCGAGCGGGTAGTTGGTCCGGTAGAGCAACGTCCGGAAGTCGTCCGAGAGCGACTGCCACCACGCGACGTCGAGGGTGCTCGAGACCCGCTGCTTCCCCCACTCGGCGGAGTTCGAGAGCATGCTGATGGTCCAGCCGTCCGCCGCCCGGTGCGCGGTACCCAGCTGCTGGAGTCCGCCCGGATCGCGGTCCGACAGGTGGACGGTGCTCCAGACCGAGACCGCCGAGCCGTCGGGCTTGATCGCCGAGTCGGCCTTGACGTAGGCGCCGTTCTTGTCGTTCGGCGTGATCCGCTCGTAGGCGAAGCAGTTCGGCAGGGACGAGGCGTGCACCTGCTGCGCCCGGACAGCCGCATTGGGGCAGTCGTCGGCGAGGGCCGCTGGTGCGCCGATGCCTGCGGCGAGCAGCGTGGGGACCGCTACCGCGGCGAAGGTGGCTATACGCCGCATCAGCAGACCGCCCGCTCGCTGGGGGCCGTTCTCGTTCGGGACATCCGCTCTCTCTTCCTCACTACACGCATCGGGAAACGCACCAAGCGCACGCATGTGCGCCGGAGTCACGATCCAACCAGGAGTAGGTACTCGCCCGATACTCCTCATCGGAATGTTTCGCAGATGAACGTCGCAGCGGGGAAGCCTTTACCTCCTGATCGCGGGCCATCGCTGGGCGGGTCGCCGTCCGTTCGCACGGAAGGCGACCCGCCGGGTGATACTGACCGCTACCGCGTGCTCCGCTTGACCCCGTGGATCGCGATGTTGCGCTTCCAGCTCACGGCCTTGCCCTTGGTGGGCTTGAACGCGACCTGGACCGTGATCTTCACCGTGCGGCCCTGCGTGAGCAGCGCCTTCTGCCGGCTGGTCAGCCGCGGCCGCACGGTCAACGTCGCCGCGTCCGACGCCCGGACGGTGCGCGTCTGGTTCGCGATCCGCGATCCCTTCAGCGTCAGCCGCCCGGCCGTGATCCCGCCGACCCGCACCGACACCGCCGTGGCGCTGCCGGACGTCGAGACGACCTGCGGCGCGCACTCCGGAGCGGTGAACCGCAGCGAGCTGCGCGTCACCCGGCCGTTGTGCCCGGTGAAGACCGCTCCGGTCACCTTGTCCGCTCCGCAGACGTCGTTCGTCGCCTTGAGGATGCCGTTCGCACCGCTGTTGATCTGCAGCCGGAACGTGTCGACCGGTACGTCCGGCACGTTGGTGAACGTGGTGACGAGCTTCTGCTTGCCCGCCGGGCCGGTCACCGACGAATCGGCGTGCAGGTCGATCGTCACGCCCTGGCCCGAGAGCTTCATGTAGAGCTTCGGCAACGTCGGAACGACCCGGCCTTCCTTGGTCGTCCGCGTGCCCTTGACGAAGTAGACGGGACCGGAGACCGGCACGTCCAGCGCCGGGGTGGTGGCCGTCGCGCTACCGACGATCGACGCCTCGGGGCAGATGCGCGCCGCGGCCGCAGCCGCTTCGCAGAGCGCCTTGGCGTTATCCGGATCGAGCGCCGCGGTCAGCGGCAGCGTGACCTGGACGTTTCGCAGGTTGGCGCCGCCCTTCGGCATCGCGACCGTCGCCTCGACGCCCGGGTGCTTGCCCTTCTTCATCTGGCTCTTGTCGGTCCACGCCAGCGCCAGCTTCGGCTCGAGGTCAAGGGCCGCGCAGGCTCCGACCTGGAAACGCGTGCTGATCGGCGAGACCTGACCGGTCGACGAGGCCAGGGCGCCGCCGATCGTCATCGGCTCGCACGAGGTCGGGTTGACCATGAAGCCGGGCTTGTCGACCGACACGTCCAACCGCTGGATGCGCGTCGGAACGCCCTGCAGGATCGTCGGGATCGGATCGCTCTGGATCGTCACATGCGCGTCGATCGGGTCGACATACAGCTTCTGCTTGACGACGACCTCACCGAAGTCGAACGGGCCCGCCTTCGCCGGGACCACGACCTTCAGCGAGAACGGTGCATCGCCGTAGGCACCTTCCAGGTAGACCTTGCCCGGGAGGGCGTACGGCGCGGCGCCGGAGCCCGCCAGCGCGGTCACCGTGCCGACCTGCGTCCCGATGTTGCCCTTCAGATTGGCCAACAGCCCCTTCGGGAGCATCAACGAGACACCGTTGAGCGGTGACTGACCGTCCTGCTTGGCGATCGACAGGTTGAACGGTGACGAGGCGCCCGCCAGCAGGCTGGCCGTGCCCGCCTGGAAGCCCGGAGCGAACGCTCCCAGCCCCGGACGGCAAGCGATCTCGAACGAGCTGTCCGACGTCGCCGTCTGACCACTCCACGACGTCATCGTCGCGCTCGTCGTGAACGTCCCGCACCTCGGCGGGTTGACCAACGCCGCGTGCGGGCCGTTGTCCAGCTCGACCGTCATCGCCTCGAACGGCTGCCGCGGCGCGTTGTCGAAGACCGCGCGCAGACGGCCCGTGACCGGATCGGGGAAGAGATTCCCCTCCTGCTTGATGATCACGCCCTTGGCCTCGGCCAACAGGAAGATCCGGAACATCTCACCGGACTGCGCATCCTGCGACTTCGGGGTGCCGAGGTAGACGCCGCCGTCCATCGGCAGATCGAGCACAGGGGTGTCGATCCGGACCGACCCGATCCGCGACGCGGCCGGGCAGGACGGGACGTCCAAGGTCCCGATCCCCGACTGCGCATCGCTGCAACCGGTCAAGCCGTTCGCACCACCCGGCGAGACCGCCACGCCCTCGGGGAAGAGGATCTCGGCCCGCTTCAGCGGCGGCGTTCCCAGCCCGCTCGCCGTGGTGCTCTGCGGCACCTTCAGCTGGAACCGGTAGCCCGATGGTGCGTCCGCCACCGTCGACACCGGACGCAGGTCCAGCGACGGCTTGAACTGCAGGCGATCGCAGCCCGTCAAGGCGGGCATCAGCGGATTGGCCTCGATCCAGCGCGTCGCGTCGCGCCACGCCCTCAGGCGGATCGTGGCGGACCTCTCGACGCCGCACTCGGAGCCCATCGTCAGCAGCGGCACCCGCGGACTCGTCGATCCGTTGTTCGCCGCCGGCACGCCCCAGATCGTCGCCGTCGACCCGATCAGCTGGAGTCCCTGCCCAACCCCCCGGATGTTGGTGACGATCGCGTAGCTCCCGTCGGACTTGACGCTCATGTCGAGCATCACCGGCACGGGCAGCACCTTCATGCCGAACCGGGCCACCACGCCCTTCGGCGGCACCAGGTTGTACAGGGTGGTGTATTCGTAGTTGGTGCCTCGGCTCGCCCGGTAGAAGAGAACGTGCCGACCGACCTGCGTCTCGGCCGGGCAGTCCTGCGGTTGGTATGTGAACGTCGCCATCGGGCACTTCGGCGTCGCTTCCGGGTTACCCTGCAGGCCCTCCGGCAGCGTGATCTCGATGTCCTTCACCGCGTCCGTCGGCGAGAGCGTGTTGCCCGCCCCGGTGGTCGCGATCTCGAACTTGATCTCGAGGCGGTCGGGATGCGCCCCGGCCTGGGTGACCTCGTCTCCCGCGGCATCCATCGCGCGAATGCTCGTGCTGTCCGGTGCGAACTCGACCGGCTCGGCGGCCGACGCCGCGGAGGCCGACACCATTCCCGCAGCACCGACGACGAGCGCCACCGCCGCGGGCCGCAGCCACCTGCCGATCTTCCGCGTCATCACGTTCTCCGTGCTCGTCGTCTGCTGCACCGCGGCGCGCATCAGCGACCGCCCTTCGTGGTCGCCGTGAACGTGATCGTCTTGCGCGCCTGCACCGACGCGCCGGACTTCGGCGTGAACCGTGCCGTCACCCGGACGGCGAGCTTGCCGCGCTTGCGCTGCTGCTGCGTGCCGTGAGCCGACAAGCGGACCGTCAGCTTGTAGGTCCCGGCCTTCTTCGCCGTCACGGTCGCCTGACGCAGACCCGCGCCCGACACCCGGATCGAACCGGCTCCGGAGACCTTGACCCGCACTGTGGTCCGGGTGCCCTTGGCCCTCGCCGCCGCCGTCAACGTGGCCGAGGCCCGGCTCGAGGCCGAAGCCTCGCTCTCGACCAGGTTGCCCCCGGGCAAGAGCTCGCCCGTCACGATCCGCGGCAGGCCCGGTGCCCGCGGGCTCGGTTCCTGACAGTTGGACGCGCACTCCGCCGGGGGATCCGGCACGAGCACCCCGGCGTTCTCCCGCACCACGTAGATGTCGTCGGCCCCGCCGTCGACATCGTCCCGGACCAGCGGGTCCGCCGTGACGAAGAACAGCGAGCTGCCGTCGGCCGAGGACCCCAGCGCCGTCGAGGCCGCGCCGTCGGTGCCGCTGCTCAGCAGCACCGCGCGCCCGTCGATCCAAGCGTAGGCGTCGCCCACGCCGTTGGTGTCTTCCGGGACCAGCGCGTTCTCGGTCGTGAACGGCACGGTTCCCGCCGTGTTGACCGGGGTGATCGTGTTGTCCAGCACGCTTCTGCCGTCCGTCGGCCCGCCGTCGGTACGGCAGGAGACGCAGGTGAGCTCGTCGGCCCCCGCCGCGTAGAGATACACCTGATCGAGGTCCGCCGTGATGCCCGAGGGGGCCACGCCGAAGTCGGCGTCGGACGTGAACGTCAGGTACTCCCCGTCGACCGACGCCGTCGCGTCGCGGTACCCCACGACCGCTTCGCCGGTGACTCGACGGCCGATCTCCCGGGGCGTTCCGTCGGTGACGCGGTACAGCGAGCGCTCGGCGTCGTCCGCGTAGTAGAACCGCGAGAGGTCGGCGTTCCCGCCCAGGAATGTCATCCCGCCTCCGAGGTCACGGACGCGTTGCACCGCCTGCGGTCCCCCGTCGAGGTCGCGCATGTACACGCCGCGCGGAAGCGTGCCCGGAACAGACGACGCGAGGCAGAAGAACACGAGCTTCACGCCGTCGGCGCTGAGCGCTCGGTACGGCGAGCCGTTGGACGTGCACGGCTGGCCGTTCGGCCCGACCGCCGCCTCGCGCGTCACCGCGCGAGCGGGATCGTCCGCATCGAACCGCACGAAGACCTGCGAGCCGACCGTGAATGCGACCCGTCGACCGTCCGCCGATACGCCGAACGTGTGAAGGGTCGGGGGCCGGTTACCGCCGACCGTCCGCACCGAGTCCACCTCGGGAGCCAGGCTGCCGTCCGGCAGCTCCGACGCCAGGACCATCCCGTGCTCCGCGCTCCGCACGTAGAGGTGCGCAACGCCCGACCCGGTCGTCCGGGCGTCGAACGGCCGCACCGTCTGCAACACGATCCGGTCGAGATCCACCGACGCGTCGGCGAAGGTCACGTCCGCGTTCGAGCTGTCGACCGCCGAAGGATCCGGCACCAACCAGGTGAAGCTGCCGTCCGGCTCGCGCAGGTATTGGTCGTACGACCCGATCCGGGCCGCCGGAATCTTCATCCCCTGGTCGTTGGGGTCGACGGCGTACTGCGTCCCGATGAGGTTGCGGGAAAGGTCAGCGGACGTGTCCCACACAATCGCCAAGTCGTCGATCAGCGGCAGTCGCTCGCCGCCGAACGACGGCACGATCCCGTTCGTCGTCCAGCTGCCCGCGCTCGTCCGACGGGCCCGGTAGTTGCCGGTGACGAAGCTCTGGGCGTCTTCGATGCCCGCGTTCAGGTCGTAGAGGATCCCCTGACCGTCGGCGGTGATCGCGATGCCGTTCGCCGGCCGGGCACCGTTCTTCTCGTGAGGCGTGACCTTCTCGTACGCCAGGCAGCCCGGCAGGTGCTGCGACTGCTGCTGCGCGCGGACCGCCGCGTTCGGGCAGTCGTCGGCGGCCATTGCGGCTGGTGCGGCGATACCCGCCGCGAGGAGTCCTCCGGCCGCTAGCGCGGCCACCGTCCATGCATGGCGCATCAATGGATGGCCTTCGTTGTCCGGGCGGTTCTCGTCTTCGACATCGCTCTCTCCCTCACACGCAAAACTGGACACGCACAGGGCACGCCTGGTGCACCGGAATACGATCCAACCAGCGGCGAGCGTCGTTGCCTACTCCTCAGGGGAACGTTTCCTCCCTGCGTACTCCTCGGCGGAACGTTTCGCGAGGCGCCTCCCCGCCCCGCCGACCTGCCCCGCTCCGCACCCCCGACCGCCCGAGCAGCGTGCAGTGGATACGGCGACGACGCCGTATCCCTCTGGTACGGTCGGCCGAGATGACGATCCCGACGATCTCCGCGTTGCCGACCCGTCCACGACGCCGGGCGTCGGCCCTGGTCGCGACCCTCGCCGCCGTCGGTCTCGCCGGCGCGACGGTGCCGGCCGGCGCTACCGCCAAGACCGTCTCGATCAGCGAGAGCGTCAGTCTCAAGCTCACGAAGAAGTCGAACTCGAAGCTGAGCCACCGCGGCACGGCGACCGGCACGATCCCCGGCTCGGCGACCGCCCAGTCGACGCTCCGCGGCCTCAAGCTGAACGGCACCGTCACGATCAAGACCAAGCGCGGCGACCTGCGGATCAAGATCAACGGCACCGCACGGTCCAGCAACGTGCGCACGAAGTTCGACGGCACCGCGACGATGGACGGCGGCACCGGGATCTACCGGAAGGCCCGCGGCACCGGCAAGTTCGACGGCATCGTCAACCGCAGCAGCTGGGCGGCCACGATCCGGGCCACCGGCAAGCTGACGTACTGAGCCGGGGCAGCGTGCGGCGGCTATCGATCGCGGTCGCTGCGGGCCTGACGGCGGCGTTCGCCGTGGCGACACCCGCCGCCTCCGCCCCCGCGCCGTTCTGGACACCGGCGATCCCGCGGGTGCTGCTACCGACAACGGCCGCCCAGCCCTCCCGGTCGTCCGATCTCGCCCCCACCACCGGAACGGCTGCGGTCCGGGCGCCGAAACGCCGAGCACCGGTCGTCGAACTGCGCGCCGGCTTCAGCGCGGGGGCCCGCCTCGGCCGCGAGACCGCGCTCTCGATCAGCATCGGCGTCGATCCGCGGCGGGTCCACGCCACCCTCAACGACGTGCGGCTCCTGACCCCGGCCAACCTCGACATCACGATGAGCGCGCTCGGGGTCTCGACCTGCCGGCGGCCGCCGACCGACTTCGCACGGGTGAAGATCGGCAACGAGACGTTCGTCAGCTGCCCCGGCAACGCGGCGCTCGGCAACGGCACCTCGGACGCCGAGCTGCGCTTCGCCCGGGAGGAGGCGGTCGCCGGCGCCGGCCGTCTGAGCCTGTTCAACGGTGCCCCTCGCGACGGCCGACCGGGGCTGGTCGTGCTCGTCGCGACGCAACACCCGCTCGTCACCCAGCTGGTCTACGGCGGGTACCTCTACACCGCGCCGCGGCCCTACGGGCTCGGCATGCGGATCATGATCCCGCCGATGGTCGACCCGCCGTTCGACGCCACGGTCGCGATGACCCGCCTGCGGATGACGATCGGCGGCGACGACCTGGCCTACACCCGGCGCGAGCGCGGGCACCAGATCCGCTATGCCCCCGGCGGCATCCCGCTGCCCGACCGCTGCCCGCGCGGAGGATTCCCGTTCCGCGCGATCCTGCGCTTCGACGACGGCAGCCGCCGCACCGCCGAGACCACGGTCCGCTGCCCGCCGCGGGCGGGCTGAGCAGGGCGCCGGTCGATCGTCGATGCGTCACTCGATCACCCGTTCCCGCCCGCTTCCCGCCCGCCACGAGCACGGACCGAGCGCCCGCGTTCCGACCCCACTACCTCATCGAAGTACACATATGTGATCTCGATCACCTATGCTGCCGTCGCAACGCCTTCGCGCTTTTCGGGAACCACTGTGTCCGCTCCGACGAAATACGCCGTCCTCGGCCTCCTCTCCCGCCGTCCAACGTACGGCTACGCGCTGATGCAGCAGCTGCGGCGGTGGTCGATCGACCCGACCGCCGTGCGCACATCGTCCGTCTACACCGCGCTCTCGCGGCTCGAAGACGACATGCTGATCGAACCACGCGGCCCCGCCGCGGCCAGCGGCACGGACCGGCAGCCCCGGATCACCTATGGCACGACCGCCGCCGGCGAGGCGCGGCTGGAGAAGTGGCTGGCGACCCGACCCGCCTCCTACGACGAGCTGCGGCTGCGGATCGCGATGGCGCGCCCGCAGGACCTCCAGCTGCTGATCGGGTTCGTGATCGCGGCCGAGCAGGAGTGCCTCGAGCGCCTCGAGGAGATCGAGACCCCGCCGATCGAGGCGCTGACGGCCCAGGCGCCGTGGGAGGCGCTGTGCGGCGCGATCCTCGGCACCCTCGACACCGGCGAGCTGGCCGGACGCGCGCGGTGGCTGCAGGAGGCCCGCGTCGCCCTCGAGTCGATGCGCGACCACCCCGCTCGCCGGCGGGGCTGATCACGATGTCGCCGCTGCTGTCCCTGGAGTCGGTGAGCAAGGGCTTTTGGCGCGGGCAACGCCCGGTCGACGTCCTGACCGACGTCTCGCTGACGTTGGACGCCGGCGAGCTCGCTGGCGTCTGGGGGCCCCGCAGCGCCGGGAAGACCACGCTGCTCGAGCTGATCGCCGGACTCCAGGACCCCGACGCCGGGCGGGTGCTCTTCGACGGTCGGGACCTCGCCACGATGACCGACCGCGAGCGCAGCACGCTGCTGCACCGCGAGATCGGCATCGCCCCGCGCAACGGGCCGGCCAGCCGCGACCTGCCGATCGACCGCTGGATCTCGCTCGCGTTGCTCGACCGCGCCGGCTGGCGCGACGGGCTGCGCCGCGCCCACCAGGCGCTCGAACGGGTCGGGGCCGCCGACGTCGCTCGCGCGGCGTGGGACGACCTCTCCGACGGCGAGCGGACGCTGACGTCGATCGCCCGGGCGATCGTCCGCGAGCCGCGGCTGTTGCTGGTCGACGACCCGAACGCCGGGCTCGGCCTGCTCGAGCGCGGCGAGATCGCCACGTTGCTGCGCTCGGTCGCCCACGACGCCGGGGTCTCCGTGCTCGTCACCGCCGCCGACGTGTCCGAGATCCAGGGCACCCGCACGATCTGGTCGCTGGCCGGCGGGCGGCTGGTCGGACGCCCGGCCTCGCGCCGCGCCGACGCGACGGTCGTCGACATGGCGGCGCGGCGCGCGTCCGGTCTAGGCTGAGCCACGTGACGGTCGATGCCCGTTCCGACGACGGCGCGGCGCTCGAGCTGCGACGGCTCGTCAAGCACTACCGGACCGGCGCCGAGACGGTGCGAGCGGTCGACGACGTGTCCCTGCGGATCGACGGCGGCGAGCTGGTTGCGCTGTTCGGGCCGAGCGGCTCCGGCAAGTCCACCCTGCTGATGATGGCCGCGGCGGTGACCCGGCCCGACAGCGGCAGCGTCCTCGTCGGCGGGCGTGACGTCTCGGTGCTGTCGGACCGCGAGGCCGCCGACTACCGGATGTACGAGCTGGGGTTCGTCCGCCAGTCGATCGACCTGCTGGGCGGCGCCAGCGCGCTCGACAACGCCGCGATGAAGCTGTTCGGTACCGGGCTGAGCGCGCGCGAGGCCCGCCGCCGGGTCGCGCCGCTGCTCGAGCAGCTGGGGCTCGGCGGCCGACTCGACCACCGTCCGCACCAGCTGTCGATGGGCGAGCGCCAGCGGGTGATGATCGCCCGCGCCCTGTCGACCGACCCCCGGGTCGTGCTCGCCGACGAGCCGACCGGCAGCCTCGACAGCCAGCGCAAGCACGAGGCGCTCGGGCTGTTGCGGACCGTGACGAAGGAGCGCGGCATCGCGACGCTGCTCGTCACGCACGACGCCCATGCCGTCGAGTACGCCGACCGCATCCGCACCCTTCAGGACGGCGTCCTGCTGGACGCCGAGCAGGCCCCGATCCCGTCGCACCCGTGAGACGCCGGAACAAGGACCAGACGCTGCCGCCCGCGGGGCGGCTGTGGATCGGCAACGTCTTCGCGCTCTACCGCCTGCGGCTCCGTCACCGGTGGCTGCAGGAGCTGCTCGCCGTCGCGGGGATCGCCGCCGGCGTCGCGCTGCTGTTCGCGTCGCAGGTCGCCGGCACCAGCCTCTCCGGCCCCGTCCAGGAGCTCAACCGCGGACTCGTCGGCAACAGCCAGCTGCAGCTGGTCGGTCGCGGAGGCGAGGGGTTCTCGGAGCGGACGGTCAAGACCGTCGCCGCGCTACCGGGCGTGCGGATCGCCGCGCCGATCCTGCAGGCCCAGGCGAACGTCGTCGGTCCGGGTGGATCGCGCGCCGTGACGATCTTCGGTGCCGACCCGCGGACGGTGAAGCTCGACGGCACCCTGCTGCAGGGGTTCACCGCCCAGGAGGCCGCCGAGCAGGAGACCCTGGCCCTGCCGTCGCCGATCGCCGCGGACACCGGGATCCGCTTCGGCGACGACGCGCGGCTGCAGCTCGGCGGACGTACGCGGATCGTGCCCGCCGCGGTGGTCGGCGAGTCCGAGCTCGGACCGCTCAACCAGACCTCGATCGCGGTCACGCCGCTGGCCTACCTGCAGCGCCTGGCGCGGCAGCCGGGGCGGGTCTCGCGGATCCTCGTCGAGGCCGATCCCGCGCGGCTCGACGAGGTTCGAGCCGGGTTGCAGCGGGTGGCCGGGGACCAGCTCGACGTGCGCCCCGCCGACTACGAGTCGCAGCTCTTCGCGGTGGCCGCGCAGCCGACCAGCCAGGCCACGACGATCTCCAGCGTCGTCAGCGCGATGGTCGGCTTCCTGTTCGCCTTCTGCGCGATGCTGGTGACGGTGGCCAGCCGCCGGGCGCTCGCGCTCGACCTGCGGCTCGACGGCTACCGGCCGAGCCAGGTGATCCGGGTCCTGCTGTTCGATGCCCTCGCGCTCGGCGTGGTCGCGGTCGGCGTCGGGCTCGCGCTCGGCGACGCGCTCTCGCGCAGCGGCTACGGGTCCGACGTGAGCTTCCTCGGCGGGGCCTTCCCGCTCGGCGACGCGCGGATCGTCACCTGGTCGAGCTTCGCGATCGCCGCGGGCGGCGGCCTGCTCGCCGCGGTGCTCGGTGTCCTCGCCCCGCTACGGCGCGAGATCTTCGCCCGGACGCCGCGGCAGGATCCCGGCGGGGAACGCGTGCGCCGCCGGATCGCGGTCGCCGCCCCGGTGGCCGGCGCCGTCGCGCTGATCGCCGCGGTCGCGATCACCGCGTGGGCACCCGGCGCCGCCCTGGTCGGCCTGATCGCGCTGGGCCTGTCGCTCGTCCTGCTGCTGCCGATCGTGCTGCGCGGCGTCGTCGCGTTGCTCGGCGGGATCAGCGGTCGGCGCAAGCGCGCGATCGTCGCCATCGAGCTCGCGATGCCCCAGCTGCGGGCCCGCGAGTGGCACGCCCGCTCGCTGGCGATCGCCACCACCGGCGCGATCGCCGTCTTCGGTGCGGTCTCGCTCCAGGGCGCGCGGGCCAACCTGCAGGACGGCCTCGACCGCGTGACGGTCGAGGTCAGCCACGTCACGGACCTCTGGGTGACCCCGCCCGGTGCGGGGGATCTGTTCATCACCACGCTGTTCACGCCGACCGCGGCCGACGCGATCGCCGCGACCCCTGGCGTCGCGCGCGTGGAGCGCTACCGCGGAGCGCACCTGGACGTCGCCGATCGTCGCGTCTGGGTGCTGGCGCCGCCGGCCGGAGCGCCGCGTCCGGTCCCGCCGGGGCAGGTGCGCGACGGCAACGTCGAGCAGGCGACGGCGATGGTCCGCTCCGGAGGCTGGGCGGTGCTCTCGAAGGCCGTGGCGAAGGGCCTGGACGTCAAGCTCGGCGACCGGTTCACCCTGCCGTCGCCGCAGCCGATCGAGCTGCGCGTCGCGGCGATCATCACCAACCTCGGCTGGTCGGGCGGGGCGATCGTCATGAACGCCGAGGACTTCGATCGCGGCTGGGGCGGCCGCCAGGCCGCCGCGCTCCAGGTCGACCTGGAGCCGGGCGTGACGGCATCGCAGGGCCGCGCCGCCCTCGCCGGCGCGCTCGGTCCGCGGTCGGCGCTGCAGGTCGAGACCGGGCCCGAGCACAGCCAGCGCCAGCGAACGTCGGCCAGCGGCGGCCTGACGCGACTGGAGCAGATCGCGTCGCTGACCCTGATCGCGGCGGTCCTGGCGATGGCCTCGGCCATGGCCGCCCTGCTCTGGCAGCGTCGGCCGACCGTCGCGCGGCAGAAGCTCGACGGCTACGGGACCGGAGCGATGTGGCGGTCGCTGGCGGTCGAGAGCGGCGCGCTGTTCGTCACCGGCTGCCTCGCCGGCGCGGCGTTCGGCCTGTTCGGCCAGGTCTTGTTCAGCCGCGGACTCGAGACGATCAGCGGCTTCCCCGTGACGGTCACGATCCGATTCGGGGTCGCGGCGGTCAGCTTCGCGCTGGTCACGGCCGCCGCGATGCTCGTCGTCGCCGTCCCCGGTTATCTGGTCGCCCGCGTCCGTCCGTCGTTGCGTACGGGAGACTAGGTCGCGATGTCCGTCTCCGTGGGTGCAGCGATGGCCGCTCCGTACGCGCCCGCCGACCCGGCGCCGTGGTCGCCCCGCCAGGGCCGCGCGCTCGCCCGGGCCGTCGGCCGCGAGTGCGGATGGGGGTTGCCGCTGGTCCGGCGCGAGGTCGCCGGGTGGCGGGCCCGCGCCGCGCGGATCCCCGATCCGGAGGTCCGTGCGACTGCGCTTCAGACGTTGATGCGCAAGCGCTCCTACCTGGACGGTGCGGCGCTGTTCTGGATCCTCCCCGAGCGCCGTGACCCGCGGCTGCTGTCGCTGCTGGTCAGCTTCCAGGTCGCCGCGGACTTCCTCGACCAGGCCAGCGAGCGCGGCGTCGCCGACCGGGGGCACAGCGGCGGGAGCCTGATGCCGGCGTTCGCCGACGCGGTCGACCTGAGCGCGCCTCCGGCGGGCGCGTACTACGCGGACCACCCGTGGGCCGACGACGGCGGGTACCTGCGCGACCTGGTGGCGGCGTCGCGGGCCGGATGCGGGCTGCTTCCCGCGTACGGGGAGACCCGCGAGCTGCTGGTCCGCGAGGCCCGACGCGCCCGCGCGCTCGAGCTCGTCCACGAGCCCGACCCCGTGCGGCGCGACGACCAACTGCACCGGCTGGCGCAGGAGTGGGAGTCGGACGATCCGTGGTGGTTCGAGAAGGCCGCCGGGAGCGCGTCGGCGCTGACCGTGATCGCACTCCTCGCGCTCGCCGCCGACCCCACGGTGACGGACGACGATCGCCGTGCCGCGGCCCGCGCCTATCGCTGGGTCGGAGCGCTCTCGACGATGCTCGACAGCTACGTCGACCAGGCCGAGGACCGTGCGTCCGGCGAGTGGAGCGCGGTCTCCCGCTACCCCGACGCCGCCGTCGCGACGGAGCGGATCGGCTCCCTGATCGACCGCTCGCTGCACGAGGTCGGGCGGTTGCCGGGCGGCGAGCGGCACGTCGTGATCGTCAGCTCGATGATCGCGCTGTTCCTGTCGCGCGACAGCGCCCGGGCGGACGATCTGGCGCCCAGCACCCGCGAGCTGATCGCCGCCGGCGGCACCCTCACCCGCCGACTGGTGCCCGTGCTTCGGCTGTGGCGCTCGTCCTACGGGCAGCGCGCGATGTAGGCCAGCGGGTCGGGGCCCGAGGGCACGGACCGGGCGACTCCCCGCTACCCGAGCCCGGCCTCATTCGGCCGACGCCGCCTGCGCGTGCGTGGCCAGCAGGTAGCGGCCGTGCGCGTCCGAGCGGAGCAGGCTGACGGTCGTCCCGGGGGCGAGCTCGAGGGTCTCGGCCGGCCCGAGGAACTCGCGGATCGTCACCCGACGGCCGGCGTCCGGACCCCCGCGGGGATCGTCGTCCAGGTCGATCACGATCCGCGTGCCGAACCGGCCGACGCCGAGCTCCGATCCGTCGTTCTCGAGCGCCACGACGGTCCCTTCGAACCGCCGCGGATCGGCGACGACCCGTCGGTACTCCTCGGCCTCGCCGCCGAACACGTGCCGCAGCTCGTACGGGACCTTCGCCGGCGTGAGCGAGAGCCCGGATCGGCGCGCGAGCCGGGAGATCGTGATCACCGACGCCGACAGGCCGAGCAGCGCGACACCGACGACGATCGCGCCGGTCCCGCCTCCGGCGGCCCCGACGGCGATCCACCCCAGGCCGATGACGACGCCGAGCACGATGGCCACGTTCCGCATGCGGGAAGCCTATTCGGCGGTTCTGAGTCCTCCCGGATCGATGTTTACTACGGAACCGTAGCCAGAGCCCGAATCGTTTGCTACGGTGGCGTAGCTTCACGCAGGACACCGACCACGCAGGGGGCAGACGATGATGAGCACCAGCACGGCAACCCGGACCAGCGCCGCGGACCAGACCGCCTACGAGGCGATGCTCCAGACGCTGTCGGAGGGCTCGGTGCACGTGCACTTCGACCCCTACGAGGACATCGCCTGGGACACCGCCGAGATGGCCGTCGACCAGCAGGATCCGCGCTGGGAGCTGTCGCCGACGCTCGACCCGCTCGGCGCGACCGCCTGGTACCAGGCCCTGCCCCGCGAGCGCCGGATCGAGATCGGCCGCTGGCGGATGATGAACGCGATGAAGGTCGGCGGGGCCTTCGAGAGCATCCTGATCCGCGGGCTCATGCACTACGCGATGAACCTGCCCAACGGGTCGCCCGAGTTCCGCTACTGCCTCCACGAGATGACGGAGGAGTGCAACCACATCCAGATGTTCCAGGAGCTGGTCAACCGCAGCGGGACCGACGTGCCCGGGATGCGGCCGCTGTTCCGCGCCGCGTCGCCGGTGATCGGCCTGGCCGGCGGCTACCTGCCGGTGATCCTGATGATCGGGATCCTCGGCGGCGAGGAGCCGATCGACCACTACCAGAAGGCCCTCCTGCGCGAAGGCGTCGAGTTGCCGCCCGCGGTGCTGCGGACGATGGAGATCCACATCGCCGAGGAGGCTCGCCACATCTCGTTCGCGGACGCGTTCCTGCGGCTGCGGCTGCCCCGACTCGGACGCGTGCAGCGGTCGATCGTCGCGGTCGCCTTCCCGGTGATCATGCGCTGGCTGGCCGGCGAGATCATGACCCCGCCGCGGGCCTTCCAGAAGCGGTTCGCGATCCCGGACGACGTCTTCCGCGAGGCGTTCTGGAGCAGCCCGAAGTCGCAGGAGATCATGGCCTCGTACTTCGGCGACATGCGCGCGCTGGCCAC
>JBAZOW010000048.1:0-16215 GCA_041648495.1 Patulibacter sp. | reverse complement strand
GGGGTCGGCCCGCTCCAGTCAGCGCCGAGTCCCCTGACGGTCAGCACGGAGAGCGCGCCGAGGCTCACGACGTAAGAGACGACGATTGCCGTCGCTACGCCGTAGAGCCCGAAGGGCGCTCCGGCGAACAGCGCGGGCACAAGCACGAACCAAGAGAGGATCTCCGCCTGGGAACCGGCTGTCTCCAGGCCGGCGCCTCGAACGGCATCGGTGAGCACGCGCCGGACACAAAGCACTGCGGTGCCGAGCAAGAGAACTCTGAGTGGACCTGCGGCGTCGGTGAAACTCGAACCGAACGCGATCGACATCAGGATCTCAGCCGCGACCGCCAGCACGCCGCACGCGACGATGGAGATCCCCCCGCCCAGTAGGACGTAGCGGCGGATCGCCGCACGCTTCTCGCCCGGGGTGCTTGCCCGGCTGACGGCAGGGTATGCGACGAGGCCGATTCCCTGGGCGATGAACCGCGGAAGGTTCGTGAACGCGAGCGCGGCGACATACAGCCCGAGGCTGTGGGCAGACAGCACTAGACCGACGATCAACTGGTCGATTCGGAAGGTCTCGGTTGGCGAGGCCCAACCGAGAAGCGATCGATAGCCGAAGCGCCGCATGTCACGGCGCTCGGTCGTGTTCAGGGGGGTGCGTGAGGCTTGCGGCGCTGCGGTCAGCACGGGGCGGGCAGCGACGAGCGAGAAGCCAGCAGCGACGACGTAACTCAATGTCCAAGCGAGGGACACCGCCAGCAGGGAGTGCTCGGGGACGACGGCCAGGGTCAGCAGAGCCCCGGCGTACAAGCCGACGGGTAGCACCCGGAGACGGTGGAGTGCACGCTCGTCGTGAGCCCCTTGGAACACGGCCAGCGTGAACATCTGGAGCAGCATCGCCGGCATCACCAGGACGCTGGTCCACGCAGCCCCGGATGGCGTGGCGGTGAACGACACCAAGGCGGTCAAGCACGCGGCATGGACGAGCATCACTGCAATGACCTGCACCGCAATCGAGCGGCGCATGTCACGGAAGAGCTCGCTTGGGGTGCGGTGGCCGCTGGCGATCGCGTGCGTTACGGCGAGAGGCAGCCCTAGGGAACCGAGTTGCGACACGGTCAGGGAGACCGTCCAGATCAACGCCAGGTAGCCGCGGTCCGTAGGGCCAAGCAGCCGGGCGGCGGCGATCCCGCTCACCAGGACGAAGGCCTGGATCAGGATCGACGAGCCCAGGGCCTTCGCGATCGACCGGAGCAACCGGGGGGATCGGCTGTCGGTCACCTGCGCGCGACGAGGAGGTAGTGCGTCGCCAGATCTTCCCGGCGGCGTCGCGCGATCCGGTTCTCGTACGCCAGGTACGTCTGCATCGCGAGCTTGGAGAAGCCGAAGTACCGGGCGCCGGCGTAGAACGGAGCGATCTCCACGGCGGCCCAGTCTCGCAACATCCTGCGGAGGGCGCCTGCGGTGCACCGGTCGTAGTACGCGGGGAAGACCGGATTGCGGTCCGACCGGCCCATGATCTTCTTCACGATCGGCGCCCCGATGTGGAACGGCACCACCCGGTTGACGAGCGCGAACGCCGAGCGTCCGCCCGAGAACATGGCGACCAGCACTCCACCGGGTTTGAGGTACGCCCGCATGCAGGCGAACGCGGCCCCCAGATCCTCGACGTGCTCCAGCACCTGCCAGCTGACGATCAGGTCGAACCGGCCGATCAGCTGGTCCTGGAGGGCTCCGACGTCGGCCACCGCGTGCTCGTCGTACGCGCCGGCTCCGGCGGCGTTCAGCTCGTCCGGTGAGAGGTCGAGACCGACGTAGGTGGTCCCGGCGGGCCGTTCGTCGAGGGGCAGGGTCGGATTGCGGCCGGAGCCGACGTCGAGGATCGTCATTCCGGGGCGCAGCTCGCGTTCGATCGCCGCGCGGAACGGCGCGTCCCAGACGTCCTGGTAGCGAGCCGGCAGCGGCACACGATCGGGTGGTGCAGAGCCGTCGCCCCGGGTCTGCGGGCGCAAGCCCATCAGACCGCGGCTCCCCAGTGCTCGACGTTGACGTCGTGGATCTCCTGCAGCACGTCCCGGATGCCGT
The DNA here is from genome assembly GCA_041648495.1 of Patulibacter sp. Classification (GTDB taxonomy): domain Bacteria; phylum Actinomycetota; class Thermoleophilia; order Solirubrobacterales; family Solirubrobacteraceae; genus Patulibacter. Next base: position 14,146 of record JBAZOW010000048.1, on the reverse strand, counting down.
ACTCCAACCGGAACTCCGGGTACCGGCGCCCGAAGTCCGAGAAGTCGCTGACGTACCAACGGTGGTCGCCGGCACGGTTCTCGTCCGACAACGTGTACTCCAGCTCGCGACCGGAGATCTGCTGGCAGAGCGCGATCGCCTCGAGCATCGAGACGTTGCTCTCGCGACCGCCGCCGAGGTTGTAGACGGCCGCGGCGGTCGGCGCCCCGTGGAACAACGCGAACGCCTTGACCACGTCGGCGGCGTGGATGTTGTCGCGGACCTGCTTGCCGCCGTAGCCGAAGATCGTGTACGGGGTGCCGGTGACGGTGCACTTCATCAGGTAGCTGAGGAACCCGTGCAGCTTGGCCCCCGCGTGGGACGGCCCGGTGAGGCACCCGCCGCGGAAGCACACCGTGGGCATGTCGAAGTAGCGGCCGTACTCCTGCACCATCACGTCGGACGCGACCTTCGAAGCGCCGAAGATCGAATGCATGCAGTGATCGATCGACATCGAGGTGTCGATGCCGGTGTAGAACGGATGGTCCTCCGGCAGCTCGAGCCGCGTATCGGTCTCGATCAGCGGCAGGAAGTTCGGTTGGTCCCCGTAGACCTTGTTGGTCGACATGTGGATGAACGTCGCCTCGGGCTTCTCGTGGCGCACGGCCTCCAGCAGATTCAGCGTGCCGTTGGCGTTGACCGTGAAGTCGGCGATCGCGTCGGAGGCCGCCCAGTCGTGGGACGGCTGCGCTGCGGTGTGGATCACCAGCTCCAGCTGCGCGGCGTTGTCGCGGACGAGCTTGCGGATCCCGTCGGTATCGCGAATGTCCATGTCGACCGAGCGGAACTGCCCGGGGAAGGCGTCCAGCAGACGCTGCGTCGTCCGCGCGGTGGACGCTTCCGGTCCGAAGAACCGCGACCGCATGTCGTTCTCGATGCCGATGACGTCGAACCCGTTGGCGACGAAATGCTCGACGGATGCCGATCCGATCAGACCGCCGGATCCGGTGACGATGGCTGTGGGCATGGGGGTGCTTTCGCTGGAGGGGAGCCGTGGCTCAGACGGACGAGAGATTGCGGAACAGCAGGTCGCTCTGCAGCGCCTCGCCGTTCTGGGCGGTGGCCAAGCCGTAGACGCCGGCCAGGCGGAAGCCGCGTTGGGCCATGTGGACGATCACGTCGTCGGCGAGGGCCTGACCCTCGTACAGCTCCACGAAGGAGCACTCGACCAGGACCGTGTCCACGCGGGAGAGGGCGTCGCCGGCGCCGCGGAGCACTTCGAGCTCGAGTCCCTGGACGTCGATCTTGAGCAGGGCCGGCTGCGCGAGATCCGCACCGAGGAACTCGGAGAGCGGCGTCACCGGGACCTCGATCCGACCGGTTTCGTGGGTCCCCGGGAACTCCGTGCGCTGCCGCGTGCCGATCGGCAGCAGCGAGGACGAGTCGTCGGCCGCGGCGACGTGCAGCACGGCCGTGCCCGGCTCGGCCCCGACGGCCGTCGGCACGATGGTCACGCGCGACCCCAGGACCCGGCGAAGAACGTCCTGCGACGTGCGCAGCGGCTCGAAGCACAGCACCCGGGCGTCGGGATACCGCTGGGTCGCGTGCAGCGCGAACTGCCCACGCGACGCCCCGACGTCGAGCACCGTGGCGTACGGCCCGCCGAGCGGGACCTTCCGGTGCTCGACGGCGGCGACCACGCCCGCCCGGGCTGCGCGCCAGTGCGACGGGGTGCGAGCGAGGGCGACGGCCTTCCGGGCCCGGATCGGGAGCAGCCGAAGGTGGCTGCGGAGACGACTGGTCATGGATGCGTGCTCGATTGGGCCAGGCACGGGACCACGGCGGTCACCGCGCCCCTTCCTGGCTGATGACGGCGGGAAGCGTTTGGAGGAGCAGCTTGACGTCGCCCCAGAGCGACCAGTTGTTGACGTAGACGTAGTCGATCTTGACCATCTCCTCGAACGGCACGGACTTGCGCCCGAGCACCTGCCACAGCCCCGTGAGGCCGGGCGTGAGGTCGAGGCGGCCTCGCGCCCACCCGTTGACCCGCGCGTCGTCGCGCTCGGAGAGGGGACGGGGACCGACGAGGCTCATGTGGCCCACGAGCACGTTCCAGAGTTGCGGCAGCTCGTCGAGGCTCGTCGAACGCAGCACGCGGCCGACCCGGGTGACGCGTGGGTCGCTGGTGATCTGCAGCCAGTTGGGATCGCTGCTGGCGGCCATCAACTCGTCGACCATCGCGTCCGCGTGGGGCACCATCGTGCGGAACTTCAGCAGCCGGAACCGGGCACCTCGGCGACCGATCCGGTCCTGGACGAACAGCACCGGGCCCTTCGAGTCGATCCTGATCGCGATCGCGATCGCGAGCATCAACGGCGCCATCACCGCCAGGCCGAGGAACGCTCCGGCAAGATCCAGTCCGCGCTTCAGCCCACGCGAGGTCCGCGAGAGGACCGGAGGCTGGAGCGAGATGACGGTCGCGCCCTGGACGTGGTCGATCGTCGCCCCCGCGCCGACGACGTCGAAGTGCTCGGGGACCACGGTCATCGTGACGTTCGCTTCGCGACTCCACTGGAGCACGTCGCCGACGGCACTGTGGCGCAGGTCGCGGGTCGACAGGAGCACACGGTCGACATGCTCTTCCGTGACGATCTGGCGGAGGGAACGGTCGGCGGCGTCGTCCGAGCCGGCGGGCTGCTCGGTGCGCCACGCGGCCGGCACCGGTCGATGCCCCACGACGAACACGTCGCGGGCGCCCTGCAGCGAACGCGCGATGACCGAGGTGGTGGAGCCACTGCCCACCAGCAGCACGCGCTCGGCTCCGACCACGTGGTGCAGGCCGCGTCGCACGCCCATGCGCACGGCCGGAACGGCCACCGTTCCGGCGAGGATCATGACCCCCAGGGAGGCCCCGAGGTTGTCCGCGCCGTACAGCTTGAACCAGGCCCAGGTCGTCACCGCCGCGATCACCGTGGCGTGGAAGATCTGCGGCAGCTCGTTGAGCGTCGTCGTCGTCACGTACCGTGGATAACGGGGGTAGAGACCGTAGACGTGCGCCGTGACGATCCAGATCGCGGCGGCGACGACGGTCTGCCAATCTGGCAGCCCGTGCGCTGCCAGTGTGGGCACCGCCGGCTGCAGCACGAGCAACGGCACGGCCACCGCGGCGGCGTCACCAAGCGCCATGGACGCTTGTCGGATACGACCTCGCCAGTACCGACGCTTGTGTGCCTCGCGATCGAAGGCCCGGTCCGGGTCGGCCACGGCCGGTGGTCGACGCTTCGACACGGGATCGCGGTGGAAGGACGACGAGATCACGGCGTATCGCGAGCAGCTAGCGCGCGCTTGCTTGTTGGGCAGTTGTGATCATCGTGTGAGTGACGTTGTCGTGGCGGAACGGCACCGGAAGCGTCAGCTCCACCAGCCTAGCGCTGTAGATTCAGTCTGCGTTATACAGTCGTCGCAAGACCGAAGCATCCCCGCGTGAAGGCTGTCGTCATCTCCAAGCGGTACGTTGGTGCCGTCGGCGCCGCCGACGGACGTTATTTCGCGCCGCGACGGGCGTTCGCGCCGCGTTTCCACCTCGTCACCCGCCGCCCGTTTCCACGCATCGTCCTGGTCGCCAACCCACAATCTGCTTGTGATTGACGCCGCGGAGGTGTACGACGCGTATCTCGACCGGGTTTACGCGTTCCTCGCGTACCGGGTCCGGAGCACAGCCGACGCCGAAGACCTCACATCGGCCACGTTCGAACGTGTGGTGCGAAGCGCGTCTCGCTTCGATCCCGATCTCGGCAGTCTTGCGACGTGGGTGTTCGCCATCGCCGAACGCGTGCTGATCGACCACTACCGGAAGCAGGCGCGGCGGGACGAGCAACTCCTGAACGAGGATTCGGCGCTCGGCGCGGGCATCGAGGACCAGCACGCGATCGGAATCGCGCCCGAGCTGCAACACGCGCTGTCCCGGTTGTCCGAGCGAGACCGATGCGTCATCGGACTGCGGTTCGGCGGGGACCTCAGCGGGAAGGAGATCGCGCAGATCGTCGGTCTGAGCGACGCCAACGTGCACCAGGTGCTGTCGCGCGCGTTGCGGGCGCTGCGCGCGGAGCTCGAGAAGTCCGGAGCAGGCGGCAGTCGCCGCTAACGCCCGGCGGCGAGCGCCAGGACGGCGGCCACCACCAGGAAGGCCGTCCCGGAGAGGAACAGCAGCGTGCTGCGACGCCGCAGGGCGCCTTCCCGCACGGCGACGGACACCACGTCCCGTACCCGGCGCTGCAACGGTGCGCTCGGGCGCGGCCGTTCCGTGGCGAGTCGCTCGGCGATCGCCTCGAGGTCGGCGGGGAGCTCGTCGGGGTGGCGTTCCGGCGGCATGCGGCTACTTCCCGTGGAGGATCGTCGAGTGCGGATTGAGCGCTCGTGCCCGGCGGAACGCGGCGACGGCGCGAGCCGGTTCGTCCCGTGCCACCTGGATCCGGCTGATCAGGAGCCACGCCCGCCAGTCGTCAGGCGTTCTCTGTGCGGCGACCGTCGCCGCGCTCAGGGCGCGGTCGAGATCGCCCGTTCGCTCGTGGACGAGGGCTTCCTGAATCGCGGGGCTGGCGGCGAACGAGACCCGGTCCTGGCCCGCTGCCGCGCGCGCGGCAGCGGAGCGCAGGTCGCCACGATCCATGGCGGACTGACTCGACGTCACGGCCACCGGAGCGACGAGGGCGAGACCGAGCACGGCGATCGACGCTGCAGCGACCGCCACGATTCCTCCGGCCTTGAGGATCGAGCCACCACGTCCGGCCATGCCGGCTGCGGACGCCGCGGGCGCGTCGTCGCCGTCGTGGCGGCGCGAGAGCACGGGGGCGGCGAGCGCCATGCCCGCCACGGCGACCGCGCTGATCTGCCACGTCCAGTCGATCGTGACCGCGACGACGAACGCGACCAGCGCGGGGGCGACCCAGTGGGCGTCCCACCTCCGCGCGCCGTACGAGCGCCTCCGGCCGACGGCCACGAGCAGCGGAATGCCGATCAGCGCCCCGAACAGGACGAACCCGATCATTCCCACGCTGGCCAGCGTCTCGAGCGGTTGGGAGTGGACGTTGCGAATGAACCCGCTGGTGCCCCGTTGGGGATTCCACCAGCTCTCCCACGAGCCGAGGCCGATGCCCCGGAGCGGTTGCTCCTCCCACGCCCGTACGGCGCCGCTCCAGACCTGGAATCGCCCGCTGCCGCTGAGGCTCGAGAACCGGTCCACCGAGCCGGCGTCTGCGACGGTCTGCGAGACCGTCGGCACCTTGAAGGAGGTCCACGCGTCCCCGGTACGGTCGGCGATCGTGCCTCCCGCGGTGGCCGCGACCACGACCCCGGCGGCGAGCACGAGTCCGGTCAGGACCCAACGTTGCCGCCGTGGCCGACGAATCGTGGTGGTCCAGCGAGCACGATCCGCGAGGACCCACGCCGCCTGCACGAGAGCGACGCCCACGCACGCCAGCAGGACGATCAACGCCAGTCGCAGTCCGGCGTCGCTCTGGGCAGGGCCGCCCGCCGCATCCATCAGGGCGTCCGAGCGCAGGGCCGCCCAGAGGATGATCGCCGATCCGAGGGCGGGGGCCAGCATCGTTCGCGCGGTGACGAGTCGGGGGCGGATCAGGACGAGCGTGGCCGCCAGGCCGATCGCCACGATGCCTGCGCCTCCCCGCGAGAGCGTGAACGCGATCCCCAGGCTCAGCACCGGGATCGTGGCCGTCGCGAGGGCCGACGCCCAGGCGGTCTTCGTCCGCACCGCGAGCGCCAGGGCGAGCGGCACCGCGATCGCCGCCGCGGCCGCCATCGAGTTCCAGTAGTTCAGGGGCCACGAGAGTCGATTGCGTACCGATCCGAGGAACTCGCCGGTCTCCGTCGCCTGGGGAACGAGGTCCGGTTGCAGACGGGACAGGACGCCGGCGGCCGTGATCACGGTGAGTCCGGCGAGCACGCCGGCCGCGAGCGCTCGCGCTCGTCCGGCTCGTACCGCGGACATCCCCAGGAGCAGGCTCCCCCCGGCGACGACGAGCCGGGCGACCTCGGTGAGGCCGCGCTCCGGATCGACGCTCCAGGTCAGCGAGATCGCGCTCCAGACGGCGAGCCCGGCGACGGCGCCGAGCGTGGCCCACCCGGCGGTGGTCGGTAGGGGCCGGGGGATCGCGCGCGTGAGCAGTCCTACGAGGAGCAGCCACCAGAGCACGACGCCGTAGGCGGCGACCACGAGGACCGGATACCCACCCTGGCTGAAGCCGAGGATCACGACGGGCCCGCCGCCCGCCGCCAGCGCGGCAGCCGACGGAACGTTCTGTGCCCAGGACGAACGGGTGGTGGCGCGAGCGTGGGCGGCGGCGACTGCGGGCATCTAGAGGAAGTACGTGCGAGCGTCCGCGGTCCTGACGGGGATCGCGTGCCGTCGGCGGATCGACGTCAGACTCTCGCTGTGGCCAACGTACTACCTGACGTGCAGATCGTTCGTGCCGTCGCCGTCGCGCTGCTTCTCGTGCTCGCTGGCACCCCCGCCGTCGCATCGGCGCAGCAGGGGTCCGCGCCGCCCGGGAACAGCGGAATCGACCAGTACCGCGAATCGGTGCCCTCGGCGGGCGACGGGCGGGAGCTGTCGACGGAGCAGCGCCGCAGCCTGCGGGATCAGGGACGGGACGGCGAGGAGCTCGAGGCGGTGCTCGAACGGAACGGCGGGGTGGCTGCGCCGCGTCCCGGCTCCGACGCTCCAGCGGGATCCGCGGCCGACGACGGCCGAGATTCCCGTACGTCGTCGGAGCGTGAACCACGACGTCGATCGCCGGAGCGGCAACCTGAAGGTCGAGACGCCGGCGGTGGAGCCCCCGCGGGCAACGACCGGATCACCCGCACCAGCGACGCGTCGGCGGAGTCGCTCTGGACCGTGCGTCTGGGGTTCGCCCCGCTCTGGGTCCTGCTGATCCTGGTCGCCGTCGGGTGCGCAGGAGCGGCGGCGGTGCGATTCGGCCGGGCGCGGTGAGCCTGCGGGGGCGGCGCCGAGCGCGCCTGCTGTTGCTCGTCCTGACCGGCGCCCTGATCTGGACGGCGGCGCCGCAGGCCGCGAGCGCGGCCGGATCCCTGCGGCTCGGACTCGCCGACGGATTCGGTCCCGTCAGTGCCCCGGCCGCGGATCGCGATACGTGGCTGCAACGCGTGCGGGACACCGGGGCCGCGATGCTCCGCATCGACGCGTCGTGGGGGTCGGTGGCTCCGCAGGCTCCGCCGGAAGCCGACGCCGCCGACCCGACGTGGGCCGGCTACGCGTGGACGCAGCTCGACGACCGCGTGCGCGCCTTGCGGGCCCAGGGCATCACGCCGCTGCTGATGGTCACCGGCGCGCCGACGTGGGCGCAGGAGGACGGCGCGCCCTCGCGGGTGGCTCGCGGCGCTTGGAAGCCGCGGGCCGCGGCGTTCGGCAGCTTCCTGCGGGCGCTCGCCGCGCGGTACTCGGGCAGGTTCCCCGACCCCCTGGGCGGGCTGCTTCCCCGCGTCGACAGCTTCCAGCTGTGGAACGAGCCCAACCTGGAGCGGCACCTCGCCCCGCAGCGCGAGGGCGGTCGGGCGTTCGCGGCCACGAGGTTCCGCGAGCTCCTGAACGCCGGGTACGCGGGCGTGAAGGCGGAGCAACCGGATGCCGTCGTCGTCACGGGGGGCCTGGCGCCGTTCGGCGACTACTCGGGTCGGATCGGCAGGACCCCGCCGGTGCGGTTCCTGGAGTCCCTGCTCTGCGTGGACCGCGAGTTGCGACGCAGCTGCCGACAGCGCACGTCCGTGGACGCGATCTCGCACCATCCCTACGCCGTGCGTGCCCCTTCGAGCCCCGCGCTCAACCCGGACGACGTCACCATCCCGGACCTGGGCAAGCTCACCCGCGTCGTTCGCGCGGCGCGACGTGCCGGCACCCTCGGACCGAAGACGCCGCAGCTGTGGGTCACCGAGGTGTCGTACGACTCGGCCCCGCCCGACCCTCGCGGCGTTCCCACGGCGCGGCTCTCCCGCTGGACCGCTGAGCTGCTGTGGCACCTCTGGCGGCAGGGGGTGCGCACGGCTCTGTGGTTCCAGGTGCGGGATCAGCCCGCCGTCCCCGACTACGCGTCGACCTCGCAGTCCGGGCTCTTCCGGCTCGACGGTGGGCTCAAGCCCTCCGCGCACGCGTTCCGCTTCCCGCTGGTCGTGACCGGGAAGGACCGTCGTCGTCTGCGCGTGTGGTTCCGCTCGCCCCGCGAGGGACAGGTCTCGGTCCAGGTCCGGCGGGGCAGCCGCTGGCATACGGTGCGCCGGGTTCGTTCCGGTGCCGGCGACGTGCGACAGACCAGCGTTCCCGTGGCGCGGACCGGTGCGGTGCGGGCGGTCGTCGGGGGCGTGACGAGCTACGCCTGGAGCGGATCGCCGGCCCGGAAGATCCAGCGCTGATCCGCGCTGCCGCGAAAAACCCGGCGATCCACTGTCAGGAATCGTCGATCGCTGGCGTAGACCACAACAACGGGTGCGCCAGCGCCCCTCGCATCCATCGGTAGAGGAGTTCCCGTGCAGAAGAAGTTCACGGCTGCGGCCACGGCCGTCGCCTTCGGAGCGGCGTTCGGCGTCGGCAGCGGTACCAGCGTCAACGCCGCCGTCGTGTGCCCACCCGGGGTCACCAACCCGGCGTACTGCTCGGTCGTTCCCGACCCGCAGCCGAAGGACGTCGTCCTGCCCCCGGGGGGCGGCAGCGGCCAGGAGACCCCGGTCGACGCGACGACCGCGCCGGTCACGATCAAGGGCGACGGCGGCAACTACAACCTGGTCGTCCAAGGCGACCAGCCCGTGACCATCGAGATCAACGGCGGCGGCAACACGATCACCGCCAGCGGCGACCGCAGCACGGTCAGCCTCGGTGGGGACCGCAACCGGGTCACCCTCACCGGCGACCGTTCGCAGGTCACGCTGTCGGGCAGCAACAACACGGTCCGCGCCACCGGCGACGGCGCCACGGTCCGCGCCAGCGGGGCCGCGAACAGCATCACGCTCGGCAACGGCGGAGGCACCGTCACGGCCCCCGGTCCGAACCAGGTCGTGCGCAGCGGCAACGGCGCCGACCGCGTCTCCGTGGGCGCCGGCAGCGACGTGCGGTCCGGTGGCGGACGCGACACGGTCACCGTCCGGACCGCGGCGACGACCCGCCAGGCGAAGGGCAAGCGGATCGCGATCAAGACGACCCGCGTCGACGGTGGGGCCGGCAACGACAAGATCACGGTGCGCGTGAAGACGGCGGTCGTGATCAAGGGCGGCTCGGGCAACGACATCCTGGTCGGCGGCTCCGGACGCACGACGATCGAGGGTGGCGCGGGCAACGACCGGATCACGGCCGGCAAGGGCGTGACGTCGATCAAGGCCGGCGCGGGCAACGACACGATCTCCGCCCGCAACGGCAAGATCGACACGATCGACGGCGGCGCCGGGCGCGACACGGCCACGGTCGACCGCGGCGACAAGGTCAGCAACGTCGAGAACGTGAAGCGCGGGAGCTAGCGGCAACGGTGGTCGCTCGTCCCTGATCATCGGCGATCAGGGGGAGCGACCACCCCCTGCGGGGAATCGCGGAGCACGTCAGTGGGGGTTGAGACGATTCGCCGATCGGTCGCATAGAGTCATCGGGTGTATCTGGCTCGTGGCACCGGCCGGAGCGCCGTATCGATCAAACGTCCAGCGATCGCTCCCGGGGCGAGATTTTCGCTAGACCGGTGGATATTCTTCGACGCGGTATTGCGTAGCTTCGTCGCTCGTGTACAGTGGACACATGTGTTCCCTTGGCACGCAGGTAACGGGAGGCGGCAACTCGGAGAGCGAGGATCTGCTCGCCCGGATCCTGCGTGAGTTCGACGAGCATTGCGAGCAGCTCGAGCCGATGGCCGAGGAGTACAAGCACGTGATGTCCGCCCGCGCCGCGCTGGTGGCCGGGTTGGAATCGCGCCCGGAGCCCAAGCCCGCCGTTCCTCGTGCCAAGGCGCCGAAGCGACGGCGACCGGACGACGGGGAGCTGTTGGAGGCGGTCTTCGAGCAGGTCCGGCGCTACCCGGGCGTCACCCCGGCCCAGTTGGCCCAGGTGCTCGGCTACTCGTCGGGGGAGCGCGCGCGGCTGGTGATCCGCCCGCTGTCGCGGCTGCACCGGCTCGGGCGCATCGAACGGGACGGCGAGGGGTTCCGCGTCGCCGACGACGCGTAGATACGGTGGTGCACGGACCGCGCGGGTCTGTGCTTGTGACCGTCTGATGGCTCCGTCACACTGCCTGTGATCTCTGTTTCTGACGGCCGGTCCGCGTTCCGGGTACGCACATGAGCTCCGACTTCGACGCCAACGACGACCTGCCGGGCGATGACAGCGCCGAAGGCCTCAGCCTGCCCGCGCTCGAGCAGCAGATCACCGAGCGGATGGCCAAGCTCTACGCCGCCGCCGAGGAGTTCTACAAGCTCCAGGTCCTGCTCGACGCGATCGACGGACGCGAGCCGTTGCCGGTCCCCGAGTACCTGGCGGGGATGGTGGCCGAGGTTCCGCCGCTGCTGGACGAGCAACGGCGGCGACAGGCCCGTGAACGGGTCACGCAGCGCATCGCCCTGGTCACCACCCCGCCGGCGCGCCGGCGGGGCCGCTAGCCACGCGCGGCGGCCGCCGCCGCGCGGACCTGATCGCTCACGACCAGGACGCGGTCGGCGTCGTAGGTCAGCAGCGCCGCGGCATCGTCCGGTGTCAGCCAGCGCAGCTCGTCGACCTCGTCGTTGACGACGAACGCCCCGTCGGTCACGCGCATCAGCCAGTACCGGACCAGCTTCGGGCGGCCCCGGTGGTCGTGGTAGCGGACCTCGGGCAGCTCGTCGGCGAGCTCGACCACGAACCCCGTCTCCTCCCGCAGCTCGCGGACGGCGGCCTGCTCGAAGCTCTCGCCGGGATCGAGCTTGCCCTTCGGGATCGACCAGTCCTCGCGGTACGGCCGGTGGACGACGGCGACCTTGCCGTCGCGCACCATCACCCCGCCCGCCGCGTGGACCTCTTCGGAGGTCCCGGCGGGGGGTGTGGACGGCGAGGAGGGCGGCATGCCCGCAACGGTACCGCGGCGGGCCGCCCCCGGAATCACGAGCGCTCGACCGTGGATACGACGCGCGGCCCCCGCGGACCGCGCGTCAGTCCTGCTCGGACTCGCGGGGCTCCTGGTCGGCCCGCGCGCGCTGCGACGCCTCGCGCATCTCGAACAGGTCGGTCGCCCACGACCCGACCTCGCGGGTCACGTCGCGAACCGCGCCGGTCACGATCGTGGCGATCCGGCCGACGTGGGTCGCGCCCGATTCCACGACCTCCTGGACGACGTCTTTACGGGACTCGAGGGGACCAGGCATGGGTTGATCCTACCGTGGGTCGGAGTGGTCGTCGATCCGGCGGTCGCGGGAGCGAGCGTCCTAGCCGACCATCGAGCGCACGTGCCGGCCGGCGACGGCGCGCAGCGGACCGAGGGTCCGGAGGCCCTGGCGGACCGCCTGCACGGCCACCCGCAGCGGCACGGGCGTGGACGGGTTCTCGATGTACTGCTGGGCCTCGGCGTCGGTCGGCACCGAGAGGCGCGCGATCTTGCGGAAGACCGTGAACAGCTGGTACGGCAGCGGACCGGCGTTGTACTCCAGGCCGTAGCGCTCGCACGCTTCCTTGACCTCCTCGGAGATCTCGGCGTAGCGGTGCGCCGGGATGTCCGGGAACAGGTGATGCTCGATCTGGAAGCTGAGGTTGCCCGACATGATGTGGAACAGCTTGCCGCCGGTCAGGTTCGACGAGCCGAGCAGCTGCCGGACGTACCAGCCGCCGCGCGTCTCGTTCTCCGTCTCCTCGACCGTGAACTCCTCGGTGCCGTCCGGGAAGTGCCCGCAGAAGATGATCGAGAACGTCCACAGGTTGCGAACGAGGTTCGCCGCGACGTTCGCCGACAGGGTGGCCGGGAAGAACGGCCCGGCGAGCGCGGGGAACAGCACGTAGTCCTTCAGCACCTGGCCGCGGACCTTCTTCGCGATGCCCTTGAGCAGGGGCATCTTCGCGTTGAGATCGAACTGCCCCGTGCGGAGGTTCTCCGTCTCGAGGTCGTGCAGCGCCACGCCGTACTCGAAGAACGTGGCCAGCAGGCTCGCGTAGACCAGGTTGCCGAGGAAGTAGGGCGTCCACTCCTGATCCTCGCTCATCCGCAGGATGCCGTAGCCGACGTCGCGATCCTTGCCCACGATGTTCGTGTGGGTGTGGTGCATGTAGTTGTGGCTGTGCCGCCACTGGTCCGCCGGGCAGGCGGTGTCCCACTCGAAGGTCCGGCCGTTGAGCTCCTCGTCCTGCATCCAGTCGTACTGACCGTGCATGACGTTGTGGCCGATCTCCATGTTGTCGAGGATCTTCGACGCGGAGAGCGCGACGACCGACGCGATCCAGGCGGGCGGCAGGAAGGCGAACTCGCCGAGCACGCGGCCGCCGATCTCGAGCCGGCGCTGGGCCTTGATGATCCGGCGGATGTAGCGCGCGTCGCGCTCGCCGAGCTCACCCATCACCCGGGCGCGGATCGTCTCCATCTCGGCGCCGAACGCGTCCAGGTCGGCCTGGCTCAGGTGGGGAACGGCGCGCAGCGGGCCGGGGCGCTTGTCGGCGTCGGCGATCGTGTCGGCCGGGGCCGCCTCGAACGCCGTGTCGGGGGCGCGGGGGGAGAGCGGCTTGTTCGACTTCGGAACGGCGACGGTGTCGTCGATCTCGTTCTGGTCGATGTCGGAAACGGGGGGAACGGCGGTCGGGGTGCTCATGGTGGTGCTCCTCGGTACGTCGCGTTGAATGGGGAGTGCGGTCGCGAATGCGCGGGGTCGCGGAAGTTCGGTGGCGTCGCGTCGGCAGGGGGGGACCCTGACCTTGCGAGCCGTGTCTTCGATCGTGACGCTCGAACGGGGGGAGTCCGAGCGGGGTGCCTGGGGTCCCGGGGTGGGGGTAGCCGGTGTATCCGCGCGCGGGGCGCGCGGGCGGCCTAGAGGTCGGGTGGCCGGTCTCGCCGACTCGGAGATCGCGATCTACAGGTCAAGGGTCACGTCTCCTACGGGGGACGCCACGCAGATCCGGACTTCCTCGCCCGGGGTGCCGTAGATCTCGCCGGTCAGCGTGTCGCGGACCTGGCCCTGGTCGAGTCGGCACTTGCAGGTCAGGCAGATGCCCATCCGGCAGCCGTGGGTCGGCGTCAGGCCGGCGGCCTCGGCCTGCTCGAGCAAGGGGCGGTCGCTCGCGTCGACCGTCTCGCCGCTGCGGGCGAAGGTCACGGACCCGAGCAGGTCCGGGTCGATCGCGGGCAGCTCGGGCGGCGCGAAGTGCTCGAAGCGGAGGGGGGTCTGCAGGCCCCGCTCCTCCCAGAGCGTGCGGACCGCCTCGACCAGACCGCCGGGACCGCAGGCGAAGGCCGCGGCGTCGCGATCCTCGGGCAGCGCGAGGTCCAGGTGCTCGGGCCCGAAGCGCCCCTCGAGCTCGCCGCCCTCGCCGCGGGTGAAGCCCCGCAGCACCGTGACGTTGGGATGCGCGGCGGCGAGGGCGTCCAGATCGTCGCCGTAGAGCACGTCCGCGCGGCTGCGGGCGTAGTGGAGGAAGACGATCTCGCCGGCGTAGCCCTCGTCGGTCAGCGTCCGCAGCATCGCCAGCACCGGGGTGATCCCGCTGCCGCCGCTGATCAGGACGATCCGCCCCGGCCGCACGGCCGGAAGCACGAAGTCCTCGCCCTGGGGGACGGACAGGCCGAGGAACATGCCGACGTGCGCGTGGTGCTTGAGGTGCCGCGAGACGATGCCCTCGTCGTGCGTCCGGATCGTCAGCTCGATCTGGCGGGCGGCGTGATGCGCGGACCCGGACGGCGAGTAGCAGCGGCGGTGTCGCACGCCGTCGATCTCGACCGCGATCTCGACGTGCTGGCCGGCGGCGAAGCCCGGCCAGGTGCCGGTCGGCTGGAGCGTCAGCGTGATGCTGTCGTCGTTCTGGTGCCGGACCGCGACGACCTTGCCGCGGATCCGCTTGACGGCCCAGTCCGGGCGGAGGATCTCGAGGTAGTGATCGACGTTGTGCGGCCCGGCGAGCGCGTCGGCCAGCGGCGTGCCCAGCAGGCGCTGAGCGAGG
>JBAZOW010000047.1:0-16264 GCA_041648495.1 Patulibacter sp. | reverse complement strand
GCGGCCAGCGCCTCGTCGGTCAGCACCGAGGGAGCGAACAGCTCGTCGTCCTCGGGCACGAAGTCGGGCGTCGGCGCCGTCTCGGGCACGACGGACACGTCGTCGCCGTCGATCCGCTCCGGTGCGAACCGGTAGCCGACCCCGAAGTGGGTGTGGATGTAGCGCCAGTCCGGCGACGTCTTGTCGAGCTTCTGCCGCAGCTTCCGCACGAACACGTCGACCGAGCGGTCGCCGCGGGCCATCGCGTAGCCCCAGACCCGCTGGTAGATCTCCTCGCGCTCCAGCACGCGGCCCTCGGCCGCGGCGAGCAGGTCGATCAGCTCGAACTCGCGCTTGGTCAACTCCGCGGAGCGCCCGTCGACGAAGACCTGGAACTGGTCGGCGTGGATCTCCAGCTCGCCGGTCTTGCGCGGACCCGACTCGACCGGGGCCTCGGAACGCTGGTGCCGGCGGGCGACGGCCTCGATCCGGGCCATCAGCTCGTCCGGGTGACAGGGCTTGGTGACCCAGTCGTCGGCGCCCATCTGCAGGCCGCGGACGCGCTGGCCCACGCTCGAGCGCCCGGTGCAGACGATGATCCCCAGGCCGGGCATCCGCTGGGCGATCGTCTCGAGGTACTCCCCCGCCCGCGATCCGAGGATCGCCAGGTCGACCACGAGGACGTTGGGGCGCATCGCCACCAGGTCCTCGACGGGCACCGGGCTGGCCAGCACGCGCTGCTGCCAACCGGACCGTTCGAACCGCTTCCCCAGAACCTGGAGGAAGCCGCTGTCGGTGTCGATGACCGCGACCCGCATCGAGCGGGGTCGCGATGCACCGGCAAGAGCCGACGGCGCGTTCAGGGCGAAAGCTGGTCCCTGCATCGCGTCCGAGTCTAGACGGTGCGTCGGCCGACCGCGACCGCGTGCACGAAGGAACACACGAATTTCACAAGTCCGCGGCGGGCGGCTTGTGGAGCGACGCGTCGCGCGCGAGCGCCCGCTCCTTGAACTCCGGCAGGATCCCCTCGACCACGAACGCGACCTGCTCGCCGATGTCGACGGCGTTGTCGCCGATCCGCTCGAACGCCCGCGCGACCATCGCCATCGTCATCAGCCACTCGCGGGTGTCGATGTCGTCGCCCAGGTCGATCGCCAGGCGGAAGATCTCGCGGTTCAGGCCGTTGAGCTGCTGATCCTTGACCACCAGGTCGTAGGCCAGCTCGACGTCCCGCAGCGCCAGGCACTGCCGCGCTTGCGTCACCCCGTCGCGCGCCAGGGCGCCCATCCGGAGGATCAGCGCGAGCACCTCGTCCTTGCGCGGCGGGTCGTTGCCGGTCAGCGGGATCAGCTTGGCGATGTTCACGCACTGGTCGCCGATCCGCTCGAAGTGCCGCGCGATGTGCAGCATGCTCGCGACCAACCGCAGGTCGCCAGCGACCGGGGCCTGCAGCGCGAACAGCGACAGGATCCCCTGGTTGACGTAGAGGTAGCTGCCGTCGATCCGGTCGTCGTCGGCGATCACGAAGGTGCCGAGCTCGACGTCCTGGTGCTCCAGCGCCTCGGTGACCCGCTCGATCTGGCGGATCGTCAGGTCGAGGGCCGCGAGCGTCGCACGCTCCAGATCGGCCATCTCATCGCGGTAGTTGGAGCGTGTCGTCACCACGCACCCACCGTATCGCCCCCCGGGATCACGAGAACTTCCCCGAGACGTACTCCTCCGTCCGCGAGTCGGTCGGGTTGGTGAAGATCGTGTGGGTCGAGTCGACCTCGATCAGGTCGCCCAGGTACATGAACGCCGTGCGGTCGGCGACGCGCGCGGCCTGCTGCATGTTGTGGGTCACGATCACGATCGTGAACTCCTGCTTGAGCTCCTGGATCAGCTCCTCGATCTTCAGCGTCGCGATCGGGTCGAGCGCCGAGCAGGGCTCGTCCATCAGCACCACGTCGGGCTTGATCGCGATCGTCCGCGCGATGCAGAGCCGCTGCTGCTGACCACCGGAGAGGCCGACGCCCGGCGAGTTCAGCCGATCCTTGACCTCGTCCCAGAGGCCGGCGCCGCGCAGCGCCCACTCGACGCGCTCCTCGTGGTCGACCTTGACCTTGTTGAACTTGAGGCCGGCCGCGACGTTCTCGCGGATCGACATCGTCGGGAACGGGTTCGGACGCTGGAAGACCATGCCGATCATCCGGCGGATCGCGACGACGTCGGTCCCCGACTCGTTGATGTCGACCCCGTCGAGCAGCACCTCGCCCTCGACCCGGGCGCCCGGGATCTCCTCGTGCATCCGGTTGATCGAGCGCAGCAGCGTCGACTTCCCGCAGCCCGACGGCCCGATCATCGCCGTGACCTCGTTGGCCCGGTACTCCAGGTTGACGCCCTTGACGGCCTCGTTGTCGCCGTAGAACGACGAGACGTTGCGCAGCTCGACGGTGTGACCGGTCGAGAGCGGCGCTCCGGCCTTGCGGCGGTCCGCGCCGGAAGCCGGAGCGGACGTCGATTCGGCGGAGCGCGATGCGTCGGGCGTGGTCACGGGCTCGTTACGGTCGTTGGGCACGTCGGTGGTCCGGGTCCGGGGGGTCTGTCGGGAGAACAGGGGGCTCATGAGATGCGGCTCCTCCGCTGGGCGAGACGGGCGATCAGGCTCAACAGCAGGATCATCGTGACCAGGGTCAGCGCTGCCCCCCAGGCCCGGTCGTGCTGCAGGGACGACGACGCGGTGACGTCGGCGTAGATCTGGGCGGGCAGCGTGTTCAGCGGCCCGTTCGGGTCACCGGCGAGCGCCGTGGCGACGCCTGCCGTGAAGATGATCGGCGCGGTCTCGCCGGCGGCGCGGGCGATCGCCAGCAGCGCGCCGGTGACCAGGCCCGGAAGGGCGGTCGGCAGGACGATCCGCAGGATCACCTTCCACCGGGGAACGCCGAGCGCCAGCGCGGCTTCGCGCAGCGACGCCGGGACCAGTCGCAGCACCGGCAGCGACGAGTTGACCACGATCGGCAGCATCAGCAGACCGAGTGCGACCGCGGCCTTCCAGCCGGCGAACGGCACGCCGCCGACCTGGCTGACGACCAGCGTGATGTAGACGAAGAGGCCGAAGACGACCGAGGGCACGCCCGTCATCACGTCGACGAGGTAGCGGACGAAGTTGCCGAACCAGCGGCCCTGGCCGTACTCGACCAGGTAGACCGCGACGGCGATGCCGATCGGCACCGTGACGATCGCGGCGAGGCCGACGACCTCGATCGTGCCGAGGATCGCCGAGCGGATGCCGCCCAGGTCGACCGCGGCGGCGCTTGCTCCGGCGCCTTCGCCGAGGAACCGGTCGGTGTTGCTGACCGCGCCGGCCGCGCCGGTCGGGTCGGTGGTCAGGAAGCTCCAGCTGATCGCTCCGCCGCCCTTGATCACGAGGAACCCGAGCAGCAGGGCGAGCGGCAGCATCGCCAGCGCGGTCAGGCCGCCGACCGTCCAGCGGGCGGTCCGATCGACGCGCTTGCGGCCGGCGAGCGAGGTCACCAGCTCCGGGCGACGGCGGCGTCCGCTGCCCCCGGCGTGGCGCGTGCGGCGACCGAGCTTCGGCAGACGGCTCGCGTCGACCGTCTCGTCGCTGCTGGTGGCGCGCTTGGCGTCGCGCTCGGCGCGCTCCAGGCGGTTCTCGGAGCGCGTGATGTAGCCGCGGGCGACCGCATTGATCACCAGCGTCACGGCGAACAGCAGCAGGCCGGCGCCGATCAGGGCAGCGCGGTGCTCGGGGTTGGCCGAGGCCTCCTGGAACTGCAGCGCGATCACCGAGGCCAACGTGGAGCCCTGCGAGAAGATCGATTCGCCGATCCCGGACGTCGCGCCGCCGATCAGGATCGCCACCGCGATCGTCTCGCCGAGCGCGCGGCCGAGGCCGAGCATCGAGCCGCCGACGATGCCGGCGCGCGAGTACGGGAGGACCGCGGTGCGGATCATCTCCCAGCGGGTCGCGCCGAGTGCGAGCGCCGCTTCCTTCTGGTCGGCCGGAACCGTGGCCATGACCTCCCGCGAGATCGCCGAGACGATCGGGATGATCATGATCGCCAGGATCAGGCCGGTGACGAAGTAGTTGGGGACCGAGACGTCGCCGCCGATGAACGGGATGAACGCGAACGTGTCGGCGAACCACTGCGACGGCTCCTGCAGCCGCGGGGCGAGGAAGAGGATGCCCCAGAGGCCGTAGACGACCGACGGCACCGCCGCCAGCAGCTCGAGCAGGCCCGAGATCCAGCCGCGCAGCCGGACCGGAGCCAGCTCGGTCACGAACAGCGCCGTGGCCACCGCGATCGGCACCCCGATCACCAGGGCGATCACCGAGGTGATCAGCGTGCCGGCGACCAGGGCCCCGGCGCCGAAGGTGTCCTGCGACGGCAGCCAGTCGACCTTGACGATGAAGTCCAGCAACCCGTACGCGGCGAAGACGGGCTGCGCCTCGCTGGCGAGCTTGAAGAGGAAGAACAGCAGCAGGACCAGGATCAGCCCGGCGAGGCCCGTCAGGGCGCCCTTGACCCAGGGGTCGAGCCAGCTGCCGGTCTTGGTCCGGGCGAGGTGCTGACGCAGGCGGGTGCCGGCGTCGCTCGTGGAGGTGGTTGCGGTGCGGGAAGCCATGTGACGGGTGCGGGATCGCGGACGCGGCTACGGGGCGCGGGAGTCGGTCGCCGTAGCGACCGGGCCCGCGCCCCGTCTGCCGTGCTCGGGAGCTCAGGTTCCGGAGATCGGTGCTCCGTTGCACTCGAGCGAGTCGACCGCAGCCTGGGCCTTGGTGCGGATGGCGTCGGGCAGCGGCGCGTAGGCCAGCTGCTTGGCCTCGTCCTGGCCCGCGTCGCTGAGGCCGTAGGACAGGAAGCCCTTGACGTCCTTGGCGACGGTCTCGGACTTGCCGGCCTTGCACAGGTCCTTGGCGATCACGACGAACGTGGCCGAGGCGTCGGGGTACGTCTGGTCGCCCTCGGCGTCGAAGATCGCGAAGCGCAGGTCCTCGGGCACCTCGACGCTGTCGCCCGCGGCCGAGACCGACTCGAGCGTCGGGTCGACGAAGTTGCCGGCCTTGTTCTTCAGCGCGGCGTAGGCGAAGTCGTTCTGCAGCGCGTAGGCCTGCTCGACGTAGCCGATCGAGCCGGGCGTCTGCTTGATCGCGGCGGCGACGCCGTCGTTGCCCTTCGCGCCGGTGCCGGTCGGCCACTTGACCGACTTGTCGACGCCCGGGCCGTCCTCCCACTTCTTGGAGTAGGCGCCGAGGTACGAGAGGAACGCCTTCGTCGTGCCCGACTCGTCCGAACGGTGGATGACGGTGATCTTCGTGTCCGGCAGCGTCACGCCGTCGTTGAGCGCGGCGATCGCCGGGTCGTTCCAGGTCTTGACCTCGCCGAGGTAGATGTCGGCCAGCGTCTCGCCGTCGAGCTTGAGGCCGGTCTCGACGCCCTCGACGTTGTAGGACGCGGTGACCGCGCCGAAGAACATCGGGATGTTGAGGACGTCGCCGTTCTTCTTCTCGGCGGCCTTCAGCTCGTCGTCGTCGGTCGCGGAGTCGCTGCCGCCGAAGTCGAGCGTGCCGTCGGTGACGCCGGCGATGCCCGCGCCGGAACCCGTACCGGCGTAGTTGAAGTTCAGACCCTGCGCCCGGAGCGTCGCGCCCCAGGTGTCGTAGACGGGCTTGGCGAACGTGGCGCCACCTGCGTTGATCGAGCCGGTGAAGGACGGCAGCTCGCTGGCCGCGGTCGTCGTGGCGGCCCCAGCGGTGGTGCTGGCGCTCTCGTTGGTGTCGTTGTCGTCAGAGCCGCACGCGGCGACTCCCATGGCGAGAACGGCAGAGGCGCCGATCGCGGTGAACGTACGGATACGCACGTGGTCTCCTTGGAATGGGTGCTCTGGAACGTCGAGATCCAGGGTGTCAGCGCCTGAGCTGCATCCTGTTACCTCGGTGTGGCGTCGGTGTGAACTCCGTGTGAACATCGCGTTCATCCGGGCACCGAGCCCTGCGAATCAGGCCGCCGGCTCCGGGGCGAAGCGGTATCCGAACCCGATGTGGGTGTGGATGAACCGCCAGCCCGGGGCCGCGGCTTCGAGCTTCTGGCGGAGCTTGTGGATGTAGACGTCGATCGACCGGTCGCCGCGGCGCAACGGGCCTCCCCAGACGGTCTGGAAGAGGGCGTCCCGTGCCACCACGTGCCCGGCGCGCTCGGCCAGGGCCGACAGCAGCTCGAACTCGCGGACGGACAACGCCACGACGCGGCCGGCGATCAGGGCCAGGCCCTCGGCCGGACGGATCTCGACCTGCGCGACCCGGATCGGCTCGCCGACCGAGCCGGGTTCACCGGTGTCATGCGTGGCGGTGCTCATCACGATGCAGTCTCCGTCGCGATGACGCCCCGCCGGTTACGAGCCCGTGAACCAGTCGTGAACGTGACGTGAAGCACGGAGGTCGCGGGCGACACGGCGCTCATGCCGCCCGGCGACGCCGCCGGCGACGGTCCGGCCGCACCGCGTCGTGGAGCACTTCGGCCGCGGCGTCGCGCTGCGCGCGGTGCAGGGTGCCCGCCGCCAGGGCTCGGCGGTAGCCGCGGCCGAGACGCTCGGTCGCCGCCTCCCAGGTCCGCGCCGCCGCGTGGTCGAGCCCGCCCTGGACCAGCCGCGCCCGCAGCGTGTCGTTGACGATCACGGCGACCAACGCGTCGGCGAGCGCGTCGGCGTCCGGGGCCCGCAGCAGGCCGCTAACCCCGTCGTTGATCAGCGACTGCGGACCGCCCGCGTCGACCGCGATCACCGGCAGCCCGGAGGCCTGCGCCTCGAGGACCACCTGGCCGAAGGTATCGGTCTCGCTGGCGAACAGGAACGCGTCGGCGTTGGCGTAGACGTCGGCCAGCTCTCCCCCGCGGACCCAGCCGAGGAACGTCGCGGCGTCCCCCAGCCGGCGCGCCAGCGCCCCGCGCTCCGGACCGTCGCCCGCCAGCACCAGGTGCAGGCGGGGGTCGCGGCGGCGGGCGGCGAGGAACGCGTCGGCCAGCAGGTCGACGCCCTTCTCGGTCGTCAGCCGTCCGGCGTAGAGCACGTGCCGCCGGTCGCCGACGACGGGCGGTGCGTCGGGCACCGTCAGATCGGGATCGGGGTAGATCCGGTCGGGCTGCGTCGCCCCGCGGAACAGCGCGGCCGCACGCTGCGGGCTGCGACGGTCGGGGCGGAACCGCGTGAGGTCGACCCCACGGTCCCAGCGCCCGACGCGGTCGGCGGCGACGCCGATCCGCTCGAGCGTCTCGTCGGTCTGGACGCTCGGGCTGAGCACGACGTCGGCGTGGCCGTAGAACGCTCCCAGGGCCAGGTCGACGTAGACCATCAGCTCGGGGTCGCCGGTCCGGGCGGCGGCGTAGGCGCCGAGCTCGGTGTGGAAGCTGCCGATCACCGGCAGCTCCAGCAGCTTGGCGACGATCAGCGCGGCGATCCCGGCCGGGCCCGGCGCGACGACGTGGACCGCGTCGAAGCGTCCCTCCGCCAGCTCGGCGACGAGCGCGGGCACGGTCGGCACCCCGACGTGCATCGCGCCGTCCTGCAGCAGCTCGCAGCTGGCGACCGCCGGCAGCCGCCGGTCGACGTTGGGGTCGGTCCCCAGCACCTCGACCACGAACCCGGGGGCGCCACGCTCGCGCAGCGTGTCGAGCGTGTGGGTGACCCCGTGGACGCTGCCGATCCCGTCCGCGACCAGGGCGATCCGCGGCAGCTCGCCGTCGACCTGCGGCTGCAGCTTGCGTCGCTCGCGGCCGAGAAAGGCCGTCGCCGCTACGTAGGGCAGCACCGGGATCACGGCGTCGAGCAGGGACTCGCCCCAGCCGGCCAGGTCGTGGTCCCGTCCTTCGGCGACGGCGGCGATCTCCTCGCCGACGCCCAGGCTGACCGCCCGCAGGCGCTCCTGGTGCACGTGTCGCGCCCGCCGGTAGAGATCGCGGTGGTCGAAGTCGTCGGCCTGCAGCAGGCCGAGCACCTGGACGTCGGTCAGGCCGTCGAGGCCGACGCCCGAGCGCCAGGCCCGCAGCAGCAGCCGCGCGTCGTCGGGGTGCAGGTCGACGTCCTCGTCGTCGTCGCCGCGGCGCGCGTCCGCGTCGCGCAGGAACCGCGAGAGGATCGTCGCGACCGCCTCGGGCCGCGGCCCGGCGGACGGACGGGTCGACCCGTCTCCGTCGTCGGTGCCGAGCGCGCGCAGGGCCAGGCCGATCGCGGCGTGGGCCCAGCGCTCGGCGCTGCCCTGGCTGCCGCGCGCGACCGCCCGGCCGGCACGGATGTGCGCGAGGAACTCGGCGGGCGTGTAGGCCAGCGGCGTCTCGGTGTAGGTGCGGCCGATGTCGACGCCGGCGTGGTCGTCGCTGCCGCCCACGCCGATCCCGCCGGCCGTCTCGATGAAGTGGCCGGCCGGCGCGTTCAGCTCCCGGGCGCGGGAGCCGTTGCGGGTCTCCCAGACCGGGAACAGCTCGGCCAGCTGGCGACGATGGCGGGCGGTCAGCGGCGCCTCGACGTCGTAGAACGGGTGGGCGACCGCGGCCAGGATCTCGCGCTCGTGCAGGTACTCGGCGCAGCGCTCCAGGTCGTAGTTGTGGGCCTGCAGCCAGTCGTGGTCGTCCTGGTTGATCCCGAGCACCAGCACGTGGACGGCCTGCGGCTCGCCGCGGAACCAGGCGGTCAGCTCCTCGCCGACGATCACGTCGGGTCGGTCGGCGATCTGCAGCGCCCCGGCGATCGTGTCGTGGTCGGTGATCGCGACGAAGTCCATCCCCCGCCGCTTGGCCAGGTCGTAGGCGTCCTCGGGCGGGGTGGCGCACTCCGGCAGCCCGACGAGCCGCTGCACGCCGAGCTTGGTGAACTCGGACGCGGTGGTGTGGACGTGGAGGTCGCACCGCGAGAGCGCGGGCGGGAGGTCGACCGTCTCGTTCTGGATGCTCATGCCGCAAGACTCCGCCTCCGCCCCCGTCGGGAAGTGACAGTCGTGTGGACGACCGGTGACGGTCGTGTGAACGACGGTCGCGAGATGCAGGGGGTTTGTCGCGGCCGAACCGCCGAGCGCCGCGAGGTCGAGCGAGATGCAGGCTCAGGAACCGCTGGCGTCGGAGCCGCTCGGCGCTACAGGGTTGTCCTGGTCGTCGGCCTCATCGAGACGTCGGTGCTCCGAAGAGTCCTCGTCCGCCGACTCGATGCGTCGCTCGCGTTCCTCGCGCTGCCGCTCCAGGTACTCCCGCACGCGGTCGGCGCTGCCGCGGTCCCCCCACTTCTCCCGCAACTCCTCCGTGTGCTCGCCGATCTTGAGCACGCCGAAGGCCACCATGGCGGCCGCCGGAAGCCAGCCCCATCCGAGGTCCAACCCGGCGACTGCGGCGCCCTTCCCAAAGAGATACACGACGACGGCGATGATGAGCACCAGCCCGCCGAGGGCCTCCCAACCGCTGGTCTCCCCGTCCGGCTCGTCCTCCGCGCGAGCCGCTTCGGTACGGGAAACCACGACGAGCTCCGCCCGGACCCGCGCCACCGCTCTGAGTGCCTCGCCGTCCGTCGGGAGCGCCTCGCCGGACCGGACGAACTCCTCGACACGATCCGCGAACGCTCCGAAGGCCTCGTCGTCGGCCAGTTCCGGGTCACGGCGCGCCGCCTCCAGGCGGTACATCGCATGGCGCTCACGACCGTGCGCGAGCAACATCACCGGGATCGTCCAGGCGGACCGCGAGGGTTCGCCCCGGCCGGCAGCCAGCCGGTCCGCCATCCAGCCGTCGAGCCCGGCGTTCCGCTCTGCGGCCGGCACGAGCACGTACTGCGCGTAGTCCGCGATCTCCGCGACCACCCGCTCGTCGTCTTCCGGCCCGCGGAACTGCCGGTACCCCGGCTCCTGGCCCGGCACGGCAAACGACCGCGCCGCTTTGAACCCGCAGCTCGGGTCGGTCAGCCCGAGCTGCGCCCCGAGCCGCTCGGCGGGCGCGAACGTCGCCGATGATCCGACCACCACGACCCCGTGCGTACCGGGGAGCCACGAGGGCAGCTCGATCTCGTCACGCCCGTACCACCGAGCCGAGAGCACCGCGACCCACCCGTTGTCCAACGGACGCACGAACGTCCCGGCGGCCGGCACGGTCGCCACCGGCGCTTCGCCGGACCGCCGCCAACCGTCTGGTCGCAGCGCGTCGCCGAGCCGCTTGCGGAATCGGCTCCCGCTCCCCTCGATCACCGCGCCGTTCCTCCGCGTCCGCTCGGCGGCTGCGCACAGGACCGCACGCGCGGTCGTGGGATCGGGAAGCTCACCGCCCCAGTCTCCCCCGAATCGGTGCGCTCACGCCACTCAGGCGACCTGCGAGACCGCTTCCACCAACTCCTCGACGAGCGAACGGACCTGCGACTCGTCGCGCCCGCACGCCTCGACGACGACGCAGTCCATGTCGCCCTCCGAGCCGATCGACCACCGCGTGTCGTGCTGGTCGGCAGCCGCGCTGCGGACCTCCAGCCGCTCGAACGGTGCGTCGAGCACGGGCCGGACGTGGTCGAGCCGTCGCACCGCGTCGTCGGCCGAGACCACGCAGGTCGCCGCGACGCGCGGCGCAAGCCCGATGTCCCGGGTCTTGCCGGCGCTTCCGTGCCAGTGCGTCGCCCATCCCGCCCGGCCGAGATCCTGGGTCAGACGCAGATCCTCGAATCCGGTGATCTGGCCCGTCCAGACCGCCGTGATCTGCACGAAGGTGGAGTCGCTCAGGGAGCGAAGCGCGGCCGTCAGAGCGCGCTGTGTGCGTACCGCGTCGTCTGGACGAACCGGCACCGCTTCCTCAAGATAAAACATCGACTTCAACACCATGCCGGACCGCTGGTTAGGTGTGAAGAGTTCTTGAAAGAACAACCCATCATGACCTCCTGATCCAATGAGCCCGAGCGACCGCTCGCGCACTCTGTTTCGCGACGATTCCCGAGACGCTGTCGATGATCTGCACCGAACTCGCTCCGAGATCGCTATCGTCAAGATTCGCGAAGAGCCTACACAGAATCGAGCGGTCGTTCACACACGATTCTGGCGAAATCGCTCCCGAAAAATATTTCGCGGAACCGCGAACTTTTTGGGCCTCTCCGACGATCGTGCGCGCGTGAAAACGTCGCGCAAGGTCAATCGGCCGCGATCGCGACGCCGAGAGCGCAAACGATTCGTCGAGAAAAGCGTCGCTCCCGGCCCCCGCGGGGGCCGAAATTCGCGATCGTCGTCAGCCGGCGGCGACGGCGAGCAACCGCGACGCCTTGAGCTGGGTCTCCGCCCACTCCCCGGCCGGATCGCTGTCCCAGGTGATTCCGCCCCCGGTTCCGAAGCGCAGGGTCGATCCCTGGCGCCAGAACGAGCGGATCCCGACCGCCAGGTCCGCCGTCCGCTCGTCGGCGTCGATCCAGCCGATCGCGCCGCAGTAGGGTCCGCGCGGGACCGGTTCCAGGTCCGCGATCACGTCGAGCGCCGCGAGCTTCGGCGCGCCGACGACGGACCCCGGCGGGAACGTCGCCTCCAGCAGGTCGGCCCAGACGGCGTCGGGCCGCATCCGCCCCTCGACGGTCGACACCAGATGCACCAGCCCCGGGTGGTGCTCGGTCGCGCAGATCGCGGTCGCCTCCACCGTGCCCGGAAGGCAGACCCGCCCGAGATCGTTACGGACCAGGTCGACGATCATCACGTTCTCGGCGTGGTCCTTGGGCAGCAGACCGTCCTCGGTCGGCGCCGTGCCCTTGATCGGCCGCGAGACCACCCGGTCGTCGTCCCGCGAGAGGAACAACTCCGGCGACGCGGACGCCACGTCGACGTCCTGATCGGGCAGGAAGACGTGCGCGGCGTACGGGGCCGCGTGCTGAGCCGCCAAAAGGCGATGCAAGCCGTGCAGCGCGACGTCCGCCCCCAGCTCCGCCGCGAGCACCCGGCAGAGGTTGACCTGGTAGACGTCACCCGCGGCGATCCGCCCGCGGATGTCCTCGACTCCCGCGCGGAACGACGTCTCGTCGAGGCTCGACGTCCAGGCGTCCGCCGGAACGGGGCTCCAGGTCTCTCCGTCGTCGAACGCGGGGAACCACGGCGCCCAGTCCGCGAAGCGCGCCGCGGTCAGCCGCCCCTCGAAGTCGAGCACGACGGCCCAGCGCCCCCCGGCGTCGAGCGCGGCCGGGTCGTCGGTGACCTCGACGAGGCCCGTCGCCTCCAGCCCGCCGACGACGGCGCGCGGCGTCACCGGCACTACTCGGCCGTCAGCTGCTCGAGCCGGTCGTAGAGCGCCGCGACCTCGGTCTTCGCCGCCTCGTGACGGGCGGAGTTGCGCTCCGTCGCCTCGGGCGTCGACCAGGCGTCGGGGCCGGCCAGCTCCTCCTCGAGCGCGGACAGCGCCTCCTCGGCTTCCTCGATCCTGGCCTCGGCCTTCTCGATCTGCCGCTGGCGGTTCTTCGAGAGCTTCGGCTTGGCCTTGGTCGCCGTGCCCCCGCCCGTCGTGGGCGTCGCCTTGGCGCCGCCGTCCAGTGACGTCTTCCGACCGCCACCGGTCGCACCGGTGCTCGTGCCGCCGCCGGCCCGAGCCAGACTGGCCGCCGCGTTGTCGTCCTTGCGGGCGGCGCGCTCGGCGGCCATCCGCTGCTCGCGAACCTCGACGTACTCCTGCCAGCCGCCGAGGTAGCTGTGCAGCTCGCCGTCCTCGACCGCGACGGTCCGCGTGCCGACGACCTCCAGCAGCGCGCGGTCGTGGCTGATCATGATCAGCGTGCCGGGGTAGTTGCCGAGCGCGTCCTCGAGCGCCTCCCGCGACTCGATGTCGAGGTGGTTGGTCGGCTCGTCGAGGATCAGCACGTTAGCCCCGGACGCCACCAGCACCGCCAGGCCGAGGCGCTTGTGCTCCCCGCCCGACAGGCCGTCGAGCGCCTTCTCGGCGTCCTGGCCGCTGAAGAGGAACTTGCCCAGCAGCGAGCGGGCCTCGGTCGGCTTCAGCCCCGTGGCCTTGATGCAGGCCTCGATCACGGTGCGCGCGCCCGGGAAGTCCAGCTCCTCGCCGTGCTGCGACAGGTAGCCGACCTGGACGTTGTGGCCGGTCTTGATCGTGCCGTCGGCGAGCGGGCGCTTGCCGGCCAGCGTCTCGATCAGCGTGGTCTTGCCGACGCCGTTCGGGCCGACGAGGCAGACGTGCTCGCCGCGCTCCAGCCACAGCTCGGCGTCGTCGAGCAGGACCCGCGCGTTGGGGTCGCTGACGTAGGTGATCTGGCTGTGGTTGCCGTCGGCGACCGGCGTCGGCGGCGGCACCTCGATCCGACCGCCCTCCAACTCGTAAATCACCTTGCCGGCGCGCTCGGGCTTCTTGAACTGGAAGCCCATCGTGCGGTTGTCCGTGGGATCGCGCGTGATCTTCTCGATCTTGTCGAGCGCCTTGACCCGCGACTGGGCCTGCTTGGCCTTCGTCGCCTTGGCCGCGAAGCGCCGGACGAAGTCCTCCATCCGCGCGATCTGCGCTTCCTGCTTGGCGATCGACTTGCCGAGCGCGATCTCGCGGGCGGCCTGCTCCTTGCGCCAGTTGTGCCACGTACCGGCGAAGAACTTCGCCCGTCCGGCTTCGATCTCCAGCACCGAGGTCCCGACCGCTTCCAGGAACCAGCGGTCGTGGGCGACCAGCACGATCGCCGACTCGTAGGCGACCAGGGTCTTCTCGAGCCACTCGAGCGATTCGAGGTCCAGGTGGTTGGTCGGCTCGTCGAGCAGCAGCAGGTCGGGCTTGGCGCTCAGCGCGCGGGCCAGCGACGCGCGGGTCAGCTGGCCGCCGGAGAAGGTCTCGAGGTTGCGGTCGAGGTCCTCGTCGGTGAAGCCCAGGCCGCGAACCGTGTCGGCCGCCTCGTCGCGCCAGCGGTAGCCGCCGAGCGCCTCCAGCTCGGTCTGCGCGCGGGCGTAGGAGTCGAAGACCTCCAGGTCGCCGTCGGCCATCTTCTGCTCGTAGCCGCGCAGCCGGGCTTCCAGGTCGACCAGGTCCTGACGACCCGAGGTGACGTACTCGCGGAGGGTGATCCCCTGCTCCCGCGGCGGCCGCTGGTCGTGCAGGATCACGCGGGCGTTCTTCTCGAACGAGAGCTCCCCGCCGTCCTTGTTCGAC
Source organism: Patulibacter sp. (assembly GCA_041648495.1). Classification (GTDB taxonomy): domain Bacteria; phylum Actinomycetota; class Thermoleophilia; order Solirubrobacterales; family Solirubrobacteraceae; genus Patulibacter. Next base: position 2,168 of record JBAZOW010000047.1, on the reverse strand, counting down.
TGCCCCGCGAGGATCCGCAGCAGCGTCGTCTTGCCCGCGCCGTTGCGACCGGAGAGCGTCATCCGGTCCTTGCGCTCGAGCTTGAACGACAGCCCCTTCCACAGCGGGTTGCCGTTGATGTCCTTCTTCAGATCGGAGGCGATGAGTACAGCCATGGGGTCTATCTCGGTGGAATCGTGAGGTCGTGGTGGTCGGGGACCGAGGAGGTCGTTGTCGGGGCCCGAAAGCCAGGCTGGTTGCCTGACTGAGGGCCCCGGCGGCGAGATCCGATGTGTCCACGGCCGCCACGGGCCGCGAGGCCATTGAGATGGACCCCCGGAGCGACCCCTCATGGTACGGGGCTTCCCCCGCTCTGGGTGTGGGGGTCGTCCGGCTGTGCCCGGGGACCGCCGACCATGACCATCCGTCGAGCGCCCGACGACGATCCGCCGGATCTCCTCGATCGTTCGTCCTTTCGCATACGAGCGCGTCTCCATAAGTGGGGACGCCTGCTACGCTCGGAAGGCGTTTATGGCCTATACGAGGTCCCGAACGCTCCCCCTCCGGCCCGGACCACGAGATGACGCTCCCCGCTCAACCACCCGCACGCCTCCTGGCCGTCCTCGCCGCCGTAGCGCTGGCGGTGGTCCTGCTGGTCTCCGCGCTCTGCGCCGCGGCGAGTGCCTCCCCCGTCGTCAGCCGCTCGACCGACGGCTCCGGCAAGGGCATCTTCGTGCTCGACAGCGCCCCCTGGGTCTCGCTCGGCTGGAACGACTACACGCTCTCCAACCACCCGGTGCTGGGCGACCAGAACTGCGGCGACCCGATGAGCTCGGAGGACTTCACGCGGCAGATGAACCGGATCCAGCAGACCGGCGCCAACACGATCCGGGTCTGGTTCTTCCAGGAGTACTTCCACGACGCCCCGGGCGGGGACGGCTGGAAGCCGTTCGTACGGATCCTCGAGGGCGCCAAGAACCGCGGGCTCAAGGTCGTCCCGGTGCTGGTCAACCAGTGGTCCGCCTGCGACCGCGCCAACGACGGGTACGACGCGGCGGGCAACGACCAGGGCAACCTGACCGCGGGCTTCTACGCCAACGACTACACCGTCGCCGGCGCGAGCCCGATGACCGGCTACGCCTACTCGGCGCGTCAGTGGGCGCAGCTCGTGGCCAAGCGGTTCAACCCCGACTCCGGCTACGCCTCGACGATCGCCTTCTTCCAGATCGTCAACGAGGCCGAGACGCGCAGCACGTCGGCCAGCAGCGTCTGCGCAGCGAGCGGCGCACAGACCCTGCGCAGCTTCGCCGACGACATGACCGGGGCGATCAAGACGTCCTACGTCGACGGGGTCGCGGGCCGCCAGCCGCCGCTGGTCTCGTTGGGAACGATGGGCATCGGCCAGTGCGGCCAGCGGCCCGACGACGCGTTCCCGAGCAACCCCGCGGACAACCGGACCGAGTACGAGTACGTGCACGCCGGGGCCGTCGACATCTGCGAGGTCCACGACTACGACGCGATGAACGAGGCGTGGCCGACCAACGTCTACGGGATCGCCGGGAACAGCTTCGGCAACCGGCTCGCCGACTGCGGCGCTAAGCCGTTCATCGTCGGCGAGGCCGGCATCAAGGCGAACGTCCGCGACGGCGCGAAGAGCCGCTACGACAGCCCGGCGACGTACGACGAGAGCGACCCGGTCACCGCGACGACGCTGCAGCGTCGTGCGGATTGGTTCCAGGCCAAGATCAGCACCGCGCTGGCCAACGGGACCGACGGCTACCTGCTCTGGGACAAGTACTTCCTGAGTACGACCCATCCGTACAACAAGAGTCGCCACGAGAACTTCGGGATCGGCGCCCCGGGTGATCCGACCACGTGCGTCTTCCGGAGCTTCACGGCCGCTCCGAACTGCGGCCCGTCCGGCCCGCCCGTCGGCGCGCCCGACTCCGGCGTCTACCTGCACTACGGGTTCGAGGAGGACAGCGGTGGCTGGGGCTCGGACCAGTGGAACGACCTGGCGCGCGGGCGTTCGGCCTACGTCGCCGACGAAGGCTCCTACGCGTTCGCGATCCAGATGTCCTCCAACGTGCTGAAGACCTACTCCGGCGTCGGGACCTACTACGGCCTGACCGGTATCCAGAGCGGCACCAGCGTGACGTTCCGGATCCACAGCGCCGGCGACACCAACG
>JBAZOW010000046.1:0-16456 GCA_041648495.1 Patulibacter sp. | reverse complement strand
GCCTGCGCGACTACGCCGCGACGCTGTGGGACTTCTGGGAGCGCAACCTCGACCCGGCCCTGCACAACGACCAGCGCCTGCGCGACGCCGTGGTCGGCCGCACCGTGCTGATCACCGGCGCGTCGTCGGGGATCGGCGAGGCGACGGCCCTGAAGGTCGCGCTGTCCGGCGGCACCCCGCTGCTGGTCGCCCGGACCGAGTCCAAGCTGCAGGCGCTGCGCCGCCAGATCGAGGCGCACGGCGGCACCGCGTACGTCTACCCGTGCGACCTCAACGACCTCGAGGCGATCGACGAGCTGGCCCGGACGGTCACCCGCGAGCATCGCGTCGACGTCGTGATCAACAACGCCGGACGCTCGATCCGCCGCTCGATCAAGCTCAGCCTCAACCGCTTCCACGACTTCGAGCGGACGATGCAGCTCAACTACTACGGCGCGATCCGCCTGGTGATGGGCGTGCTGCCGCACATGGTCGAGCACGGTGGCGGGCACGTGATCAACATCAGCTCGATCGGCGCCCAGACCTGGCCGCCGCGGTTCAGCGCCTACGTCGCGAGCAAGACCGCGCTGGACGCCTGGACCCGGATCGTCGCCGCCGAGCTGCTCGGCGCGAAGGTCACGTTCACGACGATCCACATGCCGCTGGTGCGGACGCCGATGATCGCGCCGACGAAGCTCTACGACAAGATGCCGACGATCACGCCGGTCGAAGCGGCCGACATGATCGCCACCGCGATCGTCGATCACCCCAAGCAGATCAACACGCTGCTGGGTACGACCGGCGAGGTGCTCTACGCCGTCGCGCCGCGGGTCAGCGACTTCATCCTGAACATGGGCTTCCGCGTCTTCCCCGACTCGGCCGCGGCCCGCGGCCAGGAGAACCCCGACGAGCGCGCCGGGATCGAGATGCGGGTACTCGCCGCCCTGACCCGCGGGATGCACTGGTAACGACGGTGCTGCCGGCCGCCGCGCGGAGTCGATCCGACTCCGCCGGGCGGCGGGGTCCTGCTAGCGGGTCAGTCCGCCGAGCAGCAGGTGCATGCCGGTGACCAGCAGGTCCTCCGCCTGCTGCTCGCCGAGGTCGTTGCGACCGCTGCGCATGTTGGAGCTGTCCTCGGGACCCTCCGTGGCGATCTCCTCGAGCGCGTTGATCGTCGCGTTCCACTCGTCCGACAGGCGGGTGGCCCCGCGGAGCAGCCAGACCAGCGACGTCGTGAAGCCGGCGCGCGAGCCGGTCTCGATGCCGGCGTCGACCAGCGGCTGGATTAGCGCCTCGAGCCAGCGGACGACCGCCGGCCGGACCAGCGCCCGGCCGTGCAGGTGGTCGGTGATCCCGGGAACCTCCAGGAACACGCGGTAGCTGCGCACGGCGAGCTGCTCGATCTGCTTCTGCCAGTCGCTCTCCGTAGTCTCGAGCGAGATCGTCTCGACGATCGCCTCGAGCACGTCGTCGACGAGCGTGTCCTTGCTCGCGACGTGGCGATAGGCAGCCATCGTCGAGACGCCGAGCTCCTCGGCGAGTCGCCGCATCGAGAGGGCGTTCAGCCCATCGCGGCGAGCGATCTCGATGGCCGCGTTCACTACCACGGCACGGCTCAGTCGTTCGTCACGAGGAGAGCGTCCGGGCTTGATGTCCTGGGATCCCGATGCGTCGTACACCTGATCAAGACTAGCGATCAAAACGCTGCAAAGGGGCGTGCTTTCTCTGTACAAGCGTCACACGAACCGGACGACCGTATGTTTGGCTCATTCCTCGAGATCCGCCTCTCGGGCTCGCTGTGCGTGAAGCTCCATCAGACTGCGCTGCAGACCGACTGACGTCTCTGATTGGCGCGGTTGAACACGCGTCCAGCGACCATCGGGGCCCAGATCCCAGGCTCCGTCCTCGTCACCGAAGGCCAGATCGAGGGCCTCGAGAAGCTCGTGCCTCGCGGAGATATCGTCGACAGGTACAACCAGCTCGACACGGTTGTCGAGGTTCCGTTCCATGATGTCCGCCGAGCCCATGAATACCTCGGTTTCGTCACCGTTCTCGAAGACGAAGAGGCGGGAATGCTCCAAGAACCGGCCCAACACCGACCGGACACGGATCGTGTCGGAAAGGCCCGGAACGCCAGGCCGGAGACAGCACGCGCCACGCACGTTGATCTCGATCGGAACGCCCGCCTGGGACGCGCGATAGAGCGCGAGGATCGATTCGCGGTCGACGAGCGCGTTCATCTTCATCCGGATCCGCACCTCGCGGCCGGCCCGGTGCGCCTCGACCATCCGGTCGACCCGCGCCAGCAGACCGCCGCGGAGGTCGTTCGGAGCGACCAGCGAACGCCGCAGCGGGCTCGGCTTGGCGAAGCCCGTCAGCTGGTTGAAGAGATCGGCGACGTCGGCACCGATCTCGGGGTCGCAGGTGAACAGCCCGAAGTCGGTGTAGAGCTTGGCCGTCTTGGCGTGGTAGTTGCCGGTGCCGACGTGCAGGTAGTGCCGGACCTTGCCGCCCTCGCGGCGGACGACGAGGATGCACTTGGCGTGGGTCTTCATCGACGGGTGGCCGTAGACCACGTGCACGCCGGTGTCCTCCAGCACGCGGGCCCAGCGGATGTTCGCCTGCTCGTCGAACCGCGCCTTCAGCTCGACCAGCGCGACGGTCTGCTTGCCCTGCTCCGACGCCCGGACGAGCGCCGGCAGCAGCGTGCTGTCGGCGTTCGTGCGGTACACGGTCATCTTGATCGCGAGCACGTCGCGGTCGGCGACCGCCTGCTCGACGAACCGCTCGACCGACGTGTGGAAGCTGTCGTACGGGTGGTGGACGAGCACGTCTCCGCGGCGCATCGCCGCGAAGATGTCGGCCTGCTCGTCGTCGCCCTCGCGCAGCCGCGGGTGCGTGACCGGGCGCCACGGCGGGGCGAGCAGCTCGCGGTGCCCCGGAGCGTTGACGATCTGCCAGAGCGACGTCAGGTCGAGCGGCCCGGGCAGGTCGTAGACCTGGCGCTGCTCGACCCCCAGCTGCTCGACGATCTCGCGCTGCAGGGCGGGACTGATCGCGGCGCTGATCTCGACGCGGACGATCTCGCCGAACCGTCGGTTGCGCAGTTCCGCCTCGAGCGCGCGCTTGACGTCCGAGGCCTCGTCGGAGATCTCGAAGTCGGCGTCGCGGGTGACCCGGAACATCCCGCTGTCGAGGATCTCCATCCCCGGGAACAGCCGGTCCAGGTGGGCCGCGACGATCTCCTCGAGCGGCACGTAGATCCGCTCGACGTTGCCGTCCTCACGAGGCTCGCCGGGCAACACCTCGAGCCGGTCGATCACCTCGGTCGGCAGCTTGATCCGGGCGAACACCGTCTGCCCCGAGTCGGGGTCGCGGACCAGCACGGCCAGGTTCAGCGAGAGGTTCGAGATGTACGGGAACGGCCGGCCGAGGCCGACCGCCAGCGGGGTCAGCACCGGGTAGATCGCGCCGTCGAACCGCTCGTCCAGCACCGCCTGCTGGTCGGCGCGCAGGTCGCGGTACGGCACGACCCGGATCCCGTGCTCGACCATCGCCGGCAGCAACGTGTCCTGGACCAGCCGCGCGTGCCGGTCGACCAGCGGCGCCAGCTTCTCGCGCAGCGCGTCGAGCGCCTGGTCCGCGGTCCGGCCGTCCGGCGACTTGCGGACGTTGTCGGCCCAGACCTTCGCGTGGAGGCCGGCCACGCGGATCATGAAGAACTCGTCGAGGTTCGACGCGAAGATCGCCGCGAACTTGGCCCGCTCGAGCAACGGCTGGCGCTCGTCCTGCGCCAGCTCGAGGATCCGCTCGTCGAAGTCGACCCACGAGAGCTCGCGGTTGGTGAACCACTGGGGATCGGTCGGATCCGGCGCTCCGGCGTCTTCGTGGGACGAGCTGGCCACACCGGGGTCACGCAACAGATCGGACATCGTCGATCGAGCCTACGCCGGTGACGACCCCGAGTCGTTGTCATCCGGTGAACGCGGTGTTATCGATTCCGGTCGCTCGGCGAGCGCGTAGAGCAGCCGCGGCCGCACGCCGTCGCGCTCCCACTCCCGCCAGGCGACGAGGAACTGCCGGTAGAGCACCCGGCGCCGCGCCCGCAGGTAGATCAGCAGGGTCACCAGCCCCCGGTGCTCGTCGGCGTGCGGCAGCTCGCCGGCCAGGCGCGGATCCAGGTCCGAGGCGTCCTCGGCGCGGTCGACCAGCTCCTCCTCGTCGGCCGTCTCGATCGCCTCCAGCGCCTGCTCGACGCGCGGGATCGCCACGTCGCAGTCGTGGATCTCACCGATCAGGCCCTGCAGGTCGCGGGCCCGCTTGGCGGCGGTCCGGGCGTAGTCGCCGAAGCAGGTCTCGGCGGTCGCCTCCAACAGGTAGCGCAGCCGCTTGGCCGCGATCCGCATGTCGTGCAGCGCCGCGACCTCGGACGCGTCGAGCACCGCCGGCACGAAGTCGCAGAGCTCGTCGAGGCGGACGCGGGCGATCCGCGCGACGTTGTCGGCGAGCTCGCCGTGGGGGTCGAGCCCCGGGACCTTGCGGGCCTTCACGCCTGCTCCTCGACCCTCGGGATCTCGACGGAGGTGATCAGCGCCGTGATCCGCGCGGCCAGCTCGTCCAGGTCGAGCTCCCGGAGCGCCGTCGCCAGCCGTTCGTTGCCCCGCGCCTGGTCGCGGCGGGCCGTCGCCATGAATCGCAGGACCCCGCGGCGATCGGCGTCGGGCAGGACCGCGGCGAACCGCTCCAGGCCCTCGAGCTGGACGTCCGGGTCGCGCCGGGCCCCGAGCGCGTCGGCCAGCGCCTTGACGTCCCGCAGCACCCGGCGGTGCTCGGCCTTCGCGAAGCACGGCGCGTAGACCTCGAGCGCGGCCCGCAGACGACGCGACGCCACCCGCATGTCGTGGACCCGCTCGATCTGATCGACGTCGAGCACGCCCTCGGCGTGGTCGAACAGCTCCTCGGCGCGGACCCGCACCGTGGCCACCGCGGCGGCCGCGAACGGCATCTCCGCCGAGAGGCCCGGGATCGGCAGTGCTTTCGCCACGCCCGCAGCGTATCCGGACCGCCGCCCGGAATGCGGGTGCGAGGTTTCAGAGCCCGAGGGGTCCTGCTCACTCCCAGCGGAAGGTGGCGACCGCCGCCGTCAGCGTCACGACCGACCAGAGACCGAGCACGATCAGGTCCTTGAACGGCGCCACGTGCCCGTCCTGGAGGATTTCGCGCAGGCCGTTGGCGAGCGCGCCGCTCGGCAGCAGCTCGGCGACGCCGGAGAGCGCGCCGAGCTCGGACAGCGGGAAGACGATCCCGCCGAGCACCAGCAGCACGAACCAGATGATGTTCGCCAGAGCCAGCGTCGTCATCGCCCGCAGCGCGCCGGCCATCAGGAAGGCCAGGCCGCAGAACGCGGCGGTGCCGAAGGCCAGGAACAGCAGCACCGAGAACGGATCGCCGTGCGGATCCCAGCCGAGCGCCAGCCCGACCCCGACCAGCAGGATCAGCTGCAGCGCCTCGACGACCAGCACCGCTCCGGTCTTGCCGATCAGCAGGATCGAACGCGGCAACGGCGTCGCGCCAAGCCGCTTGAGCACGCCGTACTGCCGGTCGAAGCCCGTCGCGATCGCCTGGCCGGTGAAGGCCGTCGACATGATCCCCAGCGCCAGCACGCCCGGCACGAAGAAGTCCGCCCGCGAGCCGTCGACGTCGACGGTGATGAAGTCGACCTGGGTGCAGAGGATCAGCAGCCCGATCGGCACGATCAGGCTGAGCATCACCTGCTCGCCGTTGCGGAGCAGCAGCTTCAGCTCCATCCAGACCTGCGCGAGCGCCATCGAGCGGATCGACGCGCGGCCGGGACGCGGCGCGAACTCCCCCGCGTCCTCGGCCCGGGTCGGTGTGATCGCGCTCATGCGCGCAGCTCCCGTCCGGTCAGTTCGAGGAAGACGTCCTCGAGCGTGCGGTGCTTGACCTGCAGGCCGGTCAGCAGCACGCCCTGATCGACGCACCACGCGGTCACCGTCGCGACGACCTGCGGGTCGACCGGACCGACCACGACGTAGGTCCCCGGCGTCGGCTCGTGGACGGCCTCGCCGGCGGGCAGCGCGGCCACCAACCCGCTGGTGTCGAGCCCGGCCGGCGCCTGGAACCGCACCTCGCGCTCGGCGTCGCCGCGGGTCAGCTCCTCGCTGGTCCCCCGCGCGATCACCTTGCCGTGGTCGACGATCACCACGTCGTCGGCCAGCCGCTGGGCCTCTTCCATGTCGTGCGTGGTCAGCACGACGGTGACGCCGTCCCGGCGCAGCGCCTCGATGATCCGCCAGGTCTCGCGCCGCGCCTGCGGATCGAGGCCGACGGTCGGCTCGTCGAGGAAGACCAGCTCGGGGCGGCCGATGATCGCCATCGCCAGCGAGAGCCGCTGCTGCTGACCGCCGGACAGCCGGCGGTACGGGGTGTTCGCCACCGGGGTCAGGCCGAGCCGGTCGAGCAACGCGTCGGGGTCGAGCGCGTGCTCCGAGTACGAGGCGACCAGCCGCAGCATCTCGCGGCAGCGGGCAGCCTGGTAGACGCCGCCGTTCTGCAGCATCACGCCGATCCGCGGGCGCAGCTGCGCGTTCTCCTTGACCGGATCGAGGCCGAGCACCCGGACCGTTCCGCGGTCCGGGCGGCGGAAGCCGATGCAGGTCTCGATCGTCGTGGTCTTGCCCGCGCCGTTGGGTCCGAGCAGGGCGAGCACGCGGGCGCGCGGCACCCGCAACGAGACGCCGTCGACGGCGATCCGCTCCCCGTAGCGCTTGACCAGGCCGTCGATGTCGACGGCCACGGTCGCGTCGGGAGACGCGGCGGCATCGGAGGGATCCGTGGGGGTGATCGCGAGATCGGACGGGGGAGCGTGCCGGGACGAGCGCAACCCGACCATGATGCCCCAAAGCGGGGCCGCGCCGACCTCAGGCGGCGTAGAAGGCGTCCGGCGGTTCGCCGACCACGCTGATCCGGTCGGCGAACTCGGCCCGCAACGGCGACGCCTCCCACTGCTCGCGCAGCAGGCCGAAGATGTTCACGTCCAGGTAGCGGTCGCCGTGACGGTGGTAGCCGCGGAGCACGCCCTCGTGGCGCAGGCCGACGCCGAGCAGCGCGCGGGTCGAGCGTTCGTCTCGGGGTTGGAATAGCTGCCGAAGCGCTGCATCCCGAGCGTCTCGAACGCCAGGTGCTGGAGCAGCGCCTTGGACTCGCGGTTGGCCCCCGTCCCCCAGAACGGCTTGCCGAACCACGTCCCGCAGACGCAGCGTCGGTCCCGCGGGCTGAACTCGTAGAGCCCCGTGATCCCCGCCGGGCCGTGCTCGTGGTGGACGGCGAGCAGGTCGAGCTTGAGGCCGGTGCGGCGCTCCTCCTCGAGCCCCGCGATGAACCGCCGCGGCTGGGCGACGTCGGCGTACGGCCCCCACGAGAACCAGCGCGTGACGTCGGGATCGGACGCCAGCCCGAGCAGCGCCGCCGCGTCATCGACGGTCGGGATCCGCAGGCTCAGCGTCGGTCCGTGGATCGCGAAGGGCACGGGCGCGGGGGCTTCCGGAGGGACGACGGGCACGGCGGCGAGCCTACCGCGGGCCGCGGTCCGCCGGCCACGCTCGCCCCGCGCGTACACGGAACGGAGCACGCCGCCGCCGTCGCCCGTAGCATGCAGCCCGTGATGACACCCAGCGACGACGGGTCGGCAAGTACGGAGCGTGCCTTCGAGCACGCTGACGACGACCGTCCTCCCGGTCCGGAGCGCGTCCCTGCACGCGCTCACCACGTGACGATGCCCACGCGTCGTCCCGCTCGGAGCATCTCCCGATGACCGAGCTGCTCCTGATCGGCGTCGCGCTGCTGCTCGTCGCCGCCTGCGGTGGCTTCGTCGCCGCCGAGTTCTCCCTGATCACCGTCGACCGGCAGAAGGTCGACGCGCTCGCCGAGACCGGCGACCGCCGGGCCAAGGGCGTCTCGCACGCCCTCCGCAGCCTCTCGACGCAGCTCTCCGGCGCCCAGCTGGGGATCACCGTCACCAACCTCGGCATCGGCTTCCTGGCCGAGCCCGCGATCGCGCGCCTCGTCGACGGTCCGCTCGAGTCGCTCGGCGCCAGCCCGACCGCGGTCACCGGCATCGCCGTCGTGATCGCCCTGGTGCTCGCGACCTCGATCACGATGATCTTCGGCGAGCTGGTCCCGAAGAACCTGGCGATCGCCCGTCCGTTGGCGACCGCCCGCGCGGTCTCGGGGTTCCAGCGCGGGTTCACCCACGCGATGGCCTGGCCGCTGCGGGGCCTCAACGGCACCGCCAACAACCTGCTGCGGCGGATGGGGATCGAGCCCCAGGAGGAGCTGGCCTCGGCCCGCTCCCCGCAGGAGCTCTCGTCGCTCGTCCGGCGGTCGGCCGAGAAGGGCACGCTGGAGAGCAACACCGCGACGCTGCTGCAGCGCTCGCTCGCGTTCGGCGAGCGCCGCGCGGAGGACGTGATGACCCCGCGCACCCGGATGACGGCGATCGACGCCGACGCGTCCGTCGAGGACGTGATCGCGCTGGCCCGCAGCTCCGGGCACTCGCGGTTCCCCGTTGAGCGCGAGGGCTCCGAGGAGATCTGCGGGATCGTCCACATCCGCCATGCGGTGGCGGTCCCCCACGGGCAGCGCCACGCGGTCCGCGTCGACCAGGTGATGGACGAGCCGGTGGTCGTGCCGTCGACGCTCGAGCTCGATCCGCTGCTGGCCGTGCTCCGTCAGGGCGGGCTGCAGATCGCCGTCGTCGTCGACGAGTTCGGCGGGATCGACGGGATCGTGACCCTCGAGGACCTGATCGAGGAGATCGTCGGCGAGGTGCTCGACGAGCACGACGACAGCGAGCCGGTCTCCCGCCGCCAGTTCGACGGCTCGTGGCTGGTGCCCGCGCTGCTGCGGCCCGACGAGGCCCAGGAGCTGTTCGAGGCGTTCGTCCCCGAGGACGAGGCCTACGAGACCCTCGGCGGCCTGCTGCAGCTGCGGCTGGAGCGGATCCCCGACGTCGGGGACACCCTCGTGATCGAGGGCCCCGACCCCGAGCGTCCGCTCGACCGCGTGACCTTCACGGTCGAGTCGATGGACGGCCTGCGGATCGACGAGCTGCGGGCCGTGGTCGAGCACCTTCCCCAGCCCGACGAGGAGGACGAGCGATGAGTGACACGATCGCCCTCCTGATCGGCGTGGTCCTGCTGGGCCTCAACGCCTTCTTCGTCGGCGCGGAGTTCGCGCTGATCTCCGCCCGTCGCACCGAGATCGAGCCGCGCGCCGAGTCCGGCTCGCGCGCCGCCAAGATCACGCTCGGCGCGATGGAGAACGTCTCGCTGATGATGGCCGGCGCGCAGCTGGGCATCACGATCTGCTCGGTCGGCCTCGGCTACATCGCCGAGCCGGCGCTCGCCCACCTGATCGAGCCGCTGTTCGACGCGATCGGCATCCCGTCGTCGCTGCTGCACCCGGTGGCCTTCGCGATCGCGCTGTCGATCGTGGTCTACCTGCACGTGGTGCTCGGCGAGATGGTGCCGAAGAACATCGCGCTGGCCGGGCCCGAGCGCTCGGCGCTGGTGCTCGGTCCGCCGCTGGTGATGATCGTGCGCGTGCTGCGCCCGGCGATCGCCGGCCTCAACTGGATCTCGAACATGGTTCTGCGGGGCGTCGGCGTCGAGCCGAAGGACGAGGTGACCAGCGCGTTCACCCGCGACGAGGTCGCGGGCCTGGTCGCCGAGTCGCACCGCGAGGGCCTGCTCGTCCACGGCGAGGGGCAGCTGCTTCTCGACGCGCTGCAGTTCGAGGACCGCACGGCGCGGTCGGTGCTGCTGCCGCTCGACGAGCTCGTCACCGTTCCGCCGACCGTGACCCCCGCGACCGTCGAGGCGCTCGCCGGCCGCACCGGGTTCTCGCGGTTCCCGGTGCGGACCGAGGAGGGCACGCTGACCGGCTACGTCCACCTCAAGGACCTGCTGGCCCTCGACGACCATCGCGACGCGCCGATCGACGAGACCGTCCCCCGTGCGCTGCCGAACGTCGCCGTCACCGACCGGCTCCGGCTGGTGCTGCAGACGATGCAGCGCTCGCGGGTGCACCTGGCGCGGGTCCGCGACGAGATGGGCACCGTGATCGGCGTCGTGGCGCTCGAGGACGTGCTCGAGGAGCTCGTCGGCGAGGTCCGCGACGAGACCCGCCGCGCCGAGGCCTAGCTGCCGGAGGCCGACCGGCAGCGGGCGGTCAGCTGCTCCAGCGTCGGCGCCGAGACCGGCAGCGGCGTGGCGCCCGACGGCCGGATCCCGTCGAGGATGATCCCCAGGTAGCGCCGCCACAGGTCGGTCGGTGCCGCCTGCTGGGTGTTCCCGCAGGTCCGGGTGGCGCCGCCGAGCGCGCTCAGCAGGAACGGCAGGTCCTCGGCCCGCAGGTCGTCCCGGACCACGCCGTCGGCCCGGGCGCGCTCGACGAGCCGGGTCAGCAGCTCCATCCGCTCCGCGTTGCGCAGCTGCAGGCTCGGCTCGGCGAACAGCTCCGGTCCGACGGCGTCGAGGAACCCGCGGTCCCGCGCCTGGATCTCGGCGCAGACCGTCAGCACGTGGGCCAGGCCCGCCCAGCTGTCGTCCGTCGCCAGCGCCTCGTCGACCGCCACGACGATCTCGTCGAAGCCGACCTCCAGGGTCGCCAGCAGCAGGTCGTGCTTGGTCGGGAAGTGCCGGAACAGCGTGCCGACGCCGACGCCCGCCCGGCGGGCGATCTCGGCCACGCTGGCCTCGATCCCCTCCTCGGCGAAGACCGTCGACGCGGCCTCGAGCACGCGTTCGCGGTTGCGACGGGCGTCGGCCCGCAGCGGGCGCGACTCGTGGTCGTGCTCGCCGGGACCGCTGTGCACCGCGGGACTGCTCATAGATCGATGCTAGTCGGCTTCGGCCCCCACCAGGGCCGGAGCGACCAGTCGATCGGCGTCGTCCCGCGGATCCGACCCGTCCCCGTCCGTCACCGGATGCGGAGCGGGCGCGTGCATCACGACCGCCGCGATCACGATCGCGAGGGCGAGCAGGCCCGCCCCGATCAGGTACGCCAGGTGGAACCCGGCGTTGAGCGCCTCGGTCTCGGAGAGCCCGGAGGCCAGCTCGCTCGCCTTGTGGTCGGCCGCGAAGGTCGCCAGCACGGCCAGCCCGATCGCCCCGCCCATCTGCATCGCCGTGTTGACCAGGCCCGACGCCAGACCGGAGTCCTGCGGCGTCGCGCCGGACATCGCCAGCGTCATGATCGGCGGGAAGCTGATCCCGGCGCCGATCCCGAACAGCACCATCGACGGGAGCACGTCGACCACGTAACTGCCGTCGACCGGCGTCCGCGAGAACCAGAGCAACGCCAGCAGCAGCGACGTCAGACCGGGGATCAGCACCGCCCGCGGACCGAACCGCATCATCAGCGGCTCGGCGACCCGCAGCGACATCAGGCCGATCAGCGCCGTGCCCGGCAGGAACGCCAGCCCGACCTCGATCGGCGTGTAGCCGAGGACCTCGCCGAGGTACCGCGCGCCGAAGAAGAACAGCCCGAACATCCCGGCCACCAGCAGGGCCTGGATCACGTTCGCCCCGGAGACGTTGCGCGAGCGGAACAGGCGCAGCGGCATCAGCGGCTCGGCGACCCGCGTCTGCCGGCGGAGGAACGTCGCCAGCAGGATGATCGCGACCGCGGCCAGCACGAGCGTTCGCGTGGCTCCCCAGCCGTACTGCTCGACCCCGAGGATCGCGTAGACGCCGAGCATCAGGCCACCGGTCAGCAGCGCCGCGCCGCGGATGTCCGCACCGTGGTGCAGGCCGATCCCCGGACGGTCCGGAACCAGCCGCCAGGCGAGCGCCAACGTCGCGGCCCCGATCGGCACGTTGACGAAGAAGATCCAGTGCCAGCTGATCGCGTCGGTCAGGACGCCGCCCAGCAGCAGGCCCAGCGAGCCGCCCGCCGAGGCGACGAATCCGTAGACGCCGAGGGCCTTGGCCTGCGCCTGCGGCTCGCGGAAGATCGTCACGATCATCGCCAGGATCACCGAGGAGCCCAGGGCCCCGCCGACGCCCTGCAGGAACCGCGCTCCGATCAGCATGCCCTGGCTCTGAGCGAGGCCGCAGAGCACCGAGGCGACCGTGAAGATCGCCATTCCGAGGAGGAACATCTTGCGTTGCCCGATCAGGTCGCCGATCCGGCCGCCGAGCAGCAGCAGGCCGCCGAAGGCGATCAGGTAGGCGTTGAGCACCCAGGCCAGCCCGGTGTCGGAGAACTCCAGGTCGGACTTGAGCGACGGCAGCGCCACGTTCACGATCGTGCCGTCGAGCACGATCATCAGCATCCCCACGCAGAGGACGTAGAGCGCGATCCAGTCGCTCCGGGAGTGGGTTGGCTCGGCAGGCATGGGAGTTCTCCGGTCGGTCGGGAGGGCGTACAGGGGCGCTCCGGGTTGCCGCGTTCAACCTCACGCAACAACCGGAGCGACCAATCCGTTTCGAAGCTAGCACAAGCGGATCCGTTGCTCCGTTTACCGCGGGAGACGGGCGTTTCGTCGCCTCGCGCGCGGCGCGCGCTACCGTCGTGGGGTGCTCGCGTTGCTCTATGACGTGCACGGCAACCTCGCCGCGCTCGACGCCGTACTCGACGACGCGCGAAGCCAGGGCGCCGAGTCGTGGCTGATCGGCGGCGACGTCGGGGCCTTCGGCCCGTGGCCGGAGGCGACGGTCGAGCGACTGCAGAGCCTCGGCGACGCCCGGTGGATCCGCGGCAACCACGAGCGCTGGGCCGTCGAGGGCGACCAGGTCCCGCCGATCCCGTTCGCGCAGCACGGCGTCGCCGCGACGCGCGACGCGCTCGGTCCCGAGACGGTCGCGGAGCTCTACACCCTGCCGCTCTGGCAGCCGATCCCCGGCGGCGAGGCGTGGCACGCCTCCCCACGCTCGGACGTCGACGGCCTGCTGCCCGACCCGCACGACGGCGAGGCGGAGCTGCTTGAGGACCGGACCCCGGAGCTGCTCGTCGTCGGCCACACCCACCTGCCGATGCAGCGGACGATCACCCGAACCGACGGGGGCGCCACGCGCGTCGTCAACCCGGGCAGCGTCGGCCTGCCGTTCGACGGCGACCCGCGAGCGGCCTACGGGATCCTCCACGACGACGGCCGGGTCGAGCTGCGGCGCGTCGACTACGACCGCGAGCGGGCGATCGCCGAGAACCGCGCCCGCTGGGGCGACGCGGTCTGGGCCCGCACGATGGACGAGACCTACCGCTCGGGCCGACCCGCCGCCCTCTGAGCGCGGCTCGCGGTAGGTTCGACCTCCGCGGCCGCCGCCGTGGGGACCGACCCTCGTCCGGGACACCGACCGATGACCGAACCCTCCCTTGACCTCGTCGCGACCGTCGGGCCGCTCGACCCCGTCGTCGCCCTGCTGCGCGAGCTGCTGCACGTGGCGAGCGCCAACCGCGCGATCGCCGTGATCGCGAGCCCGGGCGGCGACTTCGGCGACGACGAGCCGGCCGTCGTCGACGTCGAGCGCCTGAGCCCGATCGAGGTCACGATCGGCGACCGCGTCTACCACCTTCCGCACAGCATCGAGCTCGACGCGGCCGTGCCGCCGCTCCCCGAGTTCAAGGTCCTGTCGCCGTTCGACGCGGATCCGCAGACCGGCGACATCGCGGCCCCGCTGGGCGGCGTCGAGCGGTACGCGATCGACACCCGCGCGGCCGCCGCGCTGCTCGGGCAGGCCAACGTGCTCCAGCTGCACTGGGACACCACCCGCCCCCAGGTCTCGTTCTCGGTCACCGCCCGCGCCGACGACAGCGAGCCGCTGGTCCTGGGGATCGGCGAGGAGAGCTTTCCGATGCCGCCCGGCTGGCCCGAGAAGCAGACGCTGACCGGCGGTCCGGGAGCCCCCGGACCCGACGCCGGCTGAGCCGTCGCAACCCGGCGGGACGGCGTCCGCGGATCGCTAGTCTGCGCTCCATGTCGCTCGACCTCGCCGCCGCCGAGCGGTTCGTGCTCACGAACGGCCGGCTGCTCGAGCGTCACCGACTCGCCGTGCTGCTCCACGGCGGTCCCGTCGACCGCGTGCTCGCGACGCTGCGGGCCTACCGCAATCCCGACGGCGGGTTCGGGCACGCGCTGGAGCCCGACCTGCGGGCGGCGCACAGCGAGCCGCTGGCGACCCACGCCGCGCTCGACGTGCTGGCCGAGGTCGGCGCGCTGCAAGATCCGATGGTCGCCGACGCGACCACGTGGATCGCGTCGATCGCGCTGCCCGACGGCGGAGTGCCGTTCGCGCTGCCGGCGGCGGCCGACGCCCCGCACGCGCCGTGGGTCGATCCGACCGCTCCCCCGGCCGGATCCCACCTGACCTTCGCGCTGGCCGGCCTGGCCCACCGCGCCCGCTGGTCGTACGGCGCGGGGACCGATCCTCAGCGCTGGATCGCCCAGGCCGACGCCTGGTGCTGGGCCCGGCTGGAGGGCGCCGAGCCGCTCGGGGCCTACGACGTCCTGTTCGGCCTGGAGTTCCTCGACGCGGTCCCCGACGACAAGCGCGCCACCGCGGCGATCGACCGGATCGCCGCGCTGCTGCGCGACGACGGTTCGCTGCCGGTGTCCGGCGGCACCGACGACGAGCGGCTGACCGCGCTGACGTTGTCGCCCCGACCGAACCGCCGCAGCCGGGGACTGTTCCCGGCCGAGCTGATCGAGCGCGAGCTCGACCGCCTCGAGGACGAGCAGCAGCCCGACGGCGGCTGGACCTTCGACTGGGGCGTATGGTCCCCGGCGCAGGAGGTCGAGTGGCGGGGACGCGTGACCCTCTCGGCGCTCGCGACCCTGATCGCCCACGGTCGCATCGCCGTCGACTGACCCCGAGGCGGACCGCGTCGGGGCACGGGGTTATGGCATCATGCCCGCTCTATGGCTCGACCTTCCAGCAAACCGGCACGTGGCCGGCGTTCTCCTAAGGGTGGCCCGCGGCGCACGCCCAAGCTCACCAAGGAGCAGGTCTCGCAGATCGACCACCTCCACGTGGATGCCCTCCGCGCGCTGGTGACCGAGAAGGGCAAGATCCGTTCGCGTCGCGCGACCGGCCTCAACGCCCGCGACCAGGCCCACGCCGCTCGCGCCGTGAAGCAGGCGCGTGAGCTGGCCCTCCTGCCCTACCCGCACCCGCGCATGATCTCGATGCCGGGCCGCGAGGACCGCGGCGAGGAGCGTCCGGAGCGCGGCCGCGGCCGTCGCGACGACCGCTAGTCACACCAACGTACTTCGGTGGCGCCACGGCGCCGCCCCGCAGGACCAGGCGGGCCCGGATCTTCCGGGCCCGTTCTGCGTTCTACACCTGCTCGACCGGCTCCTCGACCTTGACCAGCTCGCGGTCGGGGTCGATGCCCCAGCGGCGGGCGGCCTGCAGCTGCGGCACGCCGATCTCCCACTGGTCGGCCTGCGGCTCGCCGGAGTAGACCGAGGAGGCGCCCTTGAGCGCCATGCTGCCGGCGTTGTCGCCCCAGTTGGTGATCTGCTGCAGCTCGGTCGCGGTCAACCGCTTCTCGATCGTCAGCTCGTCCAGCTGGCGGCGCTTCTCGGCGATCGGCGTCGGCGGCACCACGCTGCCCGGCAGCTCCTGGATCATCGTCGGCACGACGCAGTGGACGGCCGGCTGCGACAGCGTCCAGTGCGCGGCGGTCTGCATCGGCGTCAGGCCGCGGGTCTTGCCGACCGCGGCGATCCGGTCGACGATCCCCAGCCCGCGCTCGACCCAGCCGTCGGGGCGGAAGCGCCGGTGGTCGAACTCGCCGAGCGGGGTGTCGGCGCGCAGATCGCCCCAGAACATCCCGCCGTAGTCCGTCACGCGCGACAGGACCTTGATGTCGTACTCCTCGCAGGCGGGCAGCACCAGGCGTGACGGCCACGGCTCCAGCGGGCCGAGGATCAGCATCGCCCAGTCGATCCGGTCGCCGAACCGCTCGAAGCAGGTCAGCAGGTCGAGCGTGAAGCCGTTCGCCGGACCGGGAGCGATCCCGATCGCCTTCGTCAGGCCCTGCGCGCGCAGCTCCGCCATCGCGTCCCAGACGACCTCGGACGTGTAGCCGATCCGGTCCGGGTTGTGGAGCAGCAGCAGGTCGAAGTAGTCGGTGCCACAGCGCTCCAGGCTCGCCTCGGTCGCTCGGCGCAGGTAGTCCGCGTAGGCGTCCGGACCGCGCAGCTCCGGATCGGTGAACCGCTGGAAGCCCTTGGCGCCCTTGCGGGCCCCGTCGTAGAAGTCGTGACCGACCGCGCCGACCAGCCGAACCTCGGACCGGGGCGCGTCGGCGATCGCGCGGCCGACCAGGCGGTCCGCCTCCCCCTCGCCGTAGACGTCCGCCGTGAGCACCGTCCGGACGTGCCCCGAGGGCCGCAGAAGCTCGATCAGCGCTTCGGATTCGAGTTCCTGGCCGAAGTGCATGAACCGGC
>JBAZOW010000045.1:0-16475 GCA_041648495.1 Patulibacter sp. | reverse complement strand
GGTCCCCGTCCGCCGCCCCGGCCCCCGGACGTCCGGCCCTTCGGCCCGTCGAGTCCGGTGCCCTCGAGTGCGGCCCGCTCGTCAGCGTCCCCGGGCATCGCCGAGCGCTGGTCCGACGACCCGCGGCGGCCGCCCTCGGGCGGCCGCTTCGGTCCCGGTCCGCGCCGCTTCTTCTTGCCCGCGCTCTTCGCCGGCCCCTTGCCGCCGGGCTTGGCTCCGCGGCGGGCGGGCTTCTTCCCCCCGCTCATCGGGGCGCCTTCGCCTTCGCGGCGACCTTCACGGCGCGCTCGAGCACCACGTCGCGACCGCTGTCGGGATCGTCCTTGACCTTGACGTCCGGCTGCAGGCCCTTGCCGACCGTGGTCCCGCTGCCGCCGAGGTTGCGGCCCTTCGGCGTGAAGTACTGCCCGGCGGTGATGTCCAGGGCGCCCCCGCTGCTCAGCGGCACCACCCGCTGGAACACGCCCTTGCCGTAGGTCCGCTCACCGACCACCGTCGCCCGGTCGCGGTCCTGGACCGCGCCGGTGACGATCTCCGATGCCGACGCCGAACCCTGGTTGACGACGACGACCAGCGGCTGCTTCGGGAAGACCGGCTTGTCGGTGGCCGGGTACGACTGCTCGCCGATCGTGCGGCCCTTCAGGGTCACCACGTCGCCGCCCTCGAGGAACAGGCTCGCCACGCCCTGGGCCTCGTTGACCAGGCCGCCGGGGTTGGAGCGCAGGTCGAGCACGAACCGCTTGGCGCCGCGCTTCTCCAGTCGCGCTAGTGCCTGACCGACCTGGAGCGTCGCGCCGTTGGTGAACTGCGCCAGCCGGACCACGCCGACCTTCTCGTCGCCCTCGGTCCGCAGCGTCGACGCGACGATCGGCACCTCGACCGGTCGCCGCTCGGTGTCGATCGTGCGGGACGTCGTCTTGCCGTCGACGCGACGTTCGACCTGCAGCTTGACCTTGGTCCCCGCCGGCCCGCGGACCTTGCCGGATGCTCGGGTCGCGCTCATGCCCTTCAGGGATACCCCGTCGGCCGCGGTGATCACGTCGTCGGCCTTGATCCCGGCCTCCTTGGCAGGGGACTTCGCGTACACGCGGACGACCTTGAGGCCCTTGGGGTCCTCGTTGATGACCACGCCGATCCCGTCGAACCGGTTGTCCTGGCTCTGCTGGAACTGGGCGTAGGCCTTCGGATCGAAGTACGTGGAGAACCGGTCGTCGAGTCCCTCGACCATCCCGTCGATCGCGTTGTCGCGCAGCTCGGCCTGGCCGGGCTCCTCGTAGTACTGCTCGCGGATGATCCCGAACGCCTCGCTGACCGCGCTGGGGCCCTCCGCATCGATCACCCGCTCGCGGAGCACGTCGGGCAGCGCCTGCGGCTCGCGGATGCCGACGTACGCGCCGGCGGTGAAGATCGCCAGCACGACCACGGCCAGGAGCACGACCGACGCGGCACCGCGGAGGAATCGAAGCGTGAAGTTCACCCTGTGAAGGATGCCCGTCCGTCACCCGGAACGGGCCGCAACCAACCGGATCCTTACACAGCTCTTCGTCATAGCCGGATCGTTGCGGCGCGCGCCGCAACGATCCGAGCCACGATCAGACCCGCAGGAAGCGGCGCAGCGACAGGCCGGAGCCCGCGGCGGCGACGACCACGCTGGCCAGGATCAGGATCCCGATCAGCGGTCCGAACTGGATCATGTCGGGCCGCGAGATCAGGCTCGCGATGCCCTCCAGCTGGTTGAGGATCGTGAGCTTGGCCACCCCGAGCAACGCGATCGCCATCGCTCCGCCGATCGCCCCGAGGATCAGGCCCTCGATCACGAACGGCCAGCGGATGAACGAGTCGGTCGCGCCGACCAGCTTCATCACCTCGACCTCGCGACGCCGCGAGAACAGCGACAGCCGGATCGTGTTGGAGATCAGCAGGATCGACGCGATGATCAGCAGCGCGCCGAGCAGGCCGAGCGAGAGCTTGACCGCGCCGGTGATCTGGATGATCTTGGCGGTCTCGTTCTTCGACGTCTTGATCGAGCTGATCGACGCGGCGTACGGGGTCGTCTTGCCGCTGACGCTGGTCTTCTGCAGAGCCGCCACCAGCGCCTC
Source organism: Patulibacter sp. (assembly GCA_041648495.1). Taxonomy (GTDB): domain Bacteria; phylum Actinomycetota; class Thermoleophilia; order Solirubrobacterales; family Solirubrobacteraceae; genus Patulibacter. The sequence goes on along the minus strand of JBAZOW010000045.1, from coordinate 14,376 downwards.
GACGTTCGACGCGCTGTCCGGCGTGATCCGGAACGTGTCCGGCAGCGGGTTGGTGCTGCCGAGCAGGGCGTAGGCCTCGGGGTTCTGCTTCTTCTGCTCCTCGTAGGCCTTGGCCTTCGAGACGAACTCGACGCTCTTGACGTGCGGGGTGCTGGACTGCAGGCGCTGCTGGACCTGCGCGACCGCGGCCTCGTCGGCGTTGGTCTTCATGAAGACGTTCACGCCGATCCGTCCGCGGACGTCGTCGGCGGCGCCGTTGGCCAGCTGGACGGCCGGGATGAAGATGCCGAGCACCAGCACGGTGATCAGCACCGCCATCAGCGCGGCGAAGCTCGGGATCGGGTTCCGCCCGATCGAGCGGATGGCTTCCTTGAAGAAGAAGGTGATGCGGTTCATCGGTTCCTCGGGGTGGCGACGATCGGGTGCGCGGCGGCGCCGGTTATTCGCTGAAGGCGTCGTCGAACAGGTCGGACGCCTCGGCCGACGTCAGGCCCATCCGCTTGGGGGCCGGCGCGGGCTCGCCGCGCAGCAGCGCGCCGAACTCGGCGGTGGTCTCGCTGAGCGGGGTGGCGCCGTAGCCGCCGGAGAACTCGTCGCGGATGATCTTGCCGTCCGACAGCTCGATCACGCGGCGGCGCATCCGGTTGACCATGCCCTCGTCGTGGGTCGCGACGACGACGGTCGTGCCGGTCTTGTTGATGCGGTAGAGCAGCTGCATGATCCCGATCGTGGTGTCGGGATCGAGGTTGCCGGTCGGCTCGTCGGCGAGCAGCAGCGGCGGGTGGTTGACGAACGCGCGCGCCACGCTGACGCGCTGCTGCTCGCCGCCCGACAGCTGGTGCGGGTAGTGGTGCAGCTTGGTCGACAGCCCGGTCAGCCGCAGGATGTCCGGCACCTGGCGGCGGATCTGCTTGCGGTTGGCTCCGGTGACCTGCAACGCGTAGGCGACGTTGTCGTAGACGGTCCGGTTGGGCAGCAGCTTGAAGTCCTGGAAGACCACGCCGAGGTTGCGGCGGTAGAACGGGATCTTCTTGCGCGTGATCTCGGAGAGGTCGCGGCCGGCGACCCGGATCAGTCCGGAGTCGGGCTCCATCTCCTTCGACAGCAGCTTCATCAGCGTCGACTTGCCCGCACCGGTCTGGCCGACGAGGAAGAGGAACTCCCCCGGGCGCACCGTGAAGCTGGCGTCCTGGACGCCGGCGTGCGTGTTGTCGTACGCCTTGGTGACGCCGCGGAACTCGATCACCGCACTGCGGTCGTGCGGCGCGACCACGGGCGCTGGGGCGCGCTCGTCGGTGGCCCCGGACGCGAGGGCGGCGGCGCGGCGTGCGGCAGCCGCACGCTGACGGTCGGTGGTGGAGCGCTGAGAAGCCATACGGCTTCCACATTTGCACCGCTCCCCCACGAATCCTGCATGCCGTCGTGCATTTATGTCCCCTGCAAGACGGCTTGCGCAGGTCGGTCCCCGTCAGCGGTCGATCGTGGACATGTCCGGGTAGCGCTCGCCGGCCACGGCCGCCTGCGGTGCGGCCTCGTCCAGACGCCGCAGGTCGTCGTCGCCGAGCGCGATCTCGGCCGCCGCGACGTTCTCCTCCAGGTACGTCACCCGCTTCGTCCCCGGGATCGGCACGACGCCCTGCGCGACCGTCCACGCCAGCGCCAGCTGTCCGGCGGTCACGCCCTTCTCCCGCGCGATCTCCTCGACGCGGTCGACGAGCTCCAGGTTCTTGGCGAAGTTCTCGCCCTGGAACCGGGGGTTGTGGCGCCGGAAGTCGCCCTCCTCCAGGTCGTCGACCGAGCGGATCGCCCCGGACAGGAAGCCCCGTCCGAGCGGGCTGTAGGCCACGAAGCCGATCCCCAGCTCGCGGACCAGCGGCAGGATCTCGTCCTCGGGGTCGCGGGTCCACAGCGAGTACTCGGTCTGCAGCGCGCTGATCGGGTGCACCGCGTGGGCCCGGCGGATCGTGTCGGGCGACGCCTCCGACAGCCCCAGGTGGCGGACCTTGCCGGCCTCGACCAGCTCCCGCATCGCGCCGACGGTCTCCTCGATCGGCACCGTCTGGTCGACGCGGTGCTGGTAGTAGAGGTCGATGTGGTCGACCCCGAGCCGCTGCAGCGACGCGTCGGCGGCCGCGTGCACGTACTCGGGGCGGCCGTTGATCCCGATCCGCGTACCGTCCTCGCGGCGCTCGTTGCCGAACTTCGTGGCGAGCACCACGTCGTCGCGGCGGTCGGCGATCGCCCGGCCGACCAGCCGCTCGTTGGTGAACGGGCCGTACATGTCGGCGGTGTCGAGCAACGTCACCCCCAACTCGATCGCCCGGTGGATCGTCCGGACCGCCTCCCCCTCGTCCGCCGTGCCGTAGAACTCCGACATCCCCATGCAGCCGAGGCCCTCGACGGAGACCTCGAGACCCTGGCCCAACGCGCGCGTATCCATGTCCGAGGGGTATCAGAGCGCGATCGGCGGCCGAACGGGCGCGGGATCGCCGACCGACCGGCGTCGAGGGACGTCGGGTCGTGCCGAGCCGTTCGACGGGGCCGGGCGCGCAGGCCCGCCCGGCCCCGGGATCCCGCGGGCGGTGCGGTACGTTCGTCGGAATGCCGCAGAACGTCACCACCGCGCCCAACGGCCTGCCGATCCACCGGATCGCCGTACCCGGAACCCGGACCCTGACCGCGCTCGTCGCGTTCGACGCAGGCGCTCGGACGGAGCGGGCCGAGGAGAACGGGATCGCGCACTTCCTCGAGCACCTGGTGTTCAAGGGCGGCGAGACCTTCGACCACTACCGCAAGGTCAACGAGACGGCCGAGCGGATGGGCGGCGTGCTCAACGCCTACACCTCGCACTCGCTGGTCGCGTTCCACATCACGGTCCGCTCCGAGTCCGCCGAGGAGGCGCTCGACCTGCTGACCGACTTCGCCGGCCGTCCGCTGCTCGACGCCGACGAGCTGCACAAGGAGCGCGGCGTGGTGATCCAGGAGATCGCCCGCTACAACGACCAGCCGTCGGCCCTGGCCGAGATGCTGCTCGACCAGGCGACCTTCGGCGACCACCCGCTCGGTCGCTCGGTGCTCGGTCCGAAGGAGCACCTGGAGACGTTCACCCGCGACCAGGTCGTCGGGTTTCGCGAGCGCCAGTGGTCGGGCCGCCGCGGCGGGGCGTTCCTGGTCGGCTCGCTCGACCACCTGCCCAGCGACGAGCGGTTGAACGAGCTGCTCGGCCGCTTCCCCGACCTGTCCCCCGCCCCCAGCGCCGAGCCGGCCCCCGCTCCGCGGACCGACCGCGTGATCGAGGAGCGCGACACCAACCAGTCGCACCTGCGGCTCTCGTACCGCCCGGACCTGGACGCCAACGACCCGAAGGTCCGTGCCGCGCTGTCGATCTACGGCACGCTGCTCGGCGGTTCGATGGGCTCGCGGCTGTTCGACGAGATCCGCGAGCAGCGGGGCCTGGCCTACTCGGTCTCGGCGTCCGCCTGGTCGATCGGTGACATCACCCAGCTGCAGCTGTCGGCGGGGCTGGACTCGACGAAGACCACCGAGGCCTACGCGCGGATGCGCGAGATCGTCCGCGAGCTGCACGACGACGGTCCGACCGAGGAAGAGGTCCACCGTGCCCGGGCGTACACCGCCGGACGGCTGGTGCTGGCGTTCGAGAACAGCGGGGCCGTCGCCCGCCAGGCCGCGAGCCAGACGATCGTCCACGGCGAGACCTTCGACGCCGACGAGACGATCGCCCAGATGGACGCGGTCACGATCGACGAGGTCCGCGAGGTCGCTCGTGCGATCGACCCGACGCAGGCCGCCGTGGCCTGCGTCGGCCCGCACACCGCGGGCGACTTCGACTGGGAGGGCTGAGGGCCGGGGCCGGGCGGGCCGGACCGTCGGTCGGTCGGACGCTCGGCCCGTCGGTCGGTCGCTCGGCCCGTCGGTCGGACGGATTCCGCCTCAGCCCCGGCCGCCGACCGAGCTGATGCGGATGTCGCCCACTCCACGGGCCAGATCCGCATCAGCTCGAAGTCAGCGCCGGATCCGGAACGTCACGTGCTTCGTGGTCCGCGCGCCCGTCGCCCGGTCGATCGCCACGATCGTCAGCCGGTAGCGGCCCGTGCGCAGCGTCTTGCCGCCGAAGCGGCCCCGCACCGGGATCCGTGTGGTCTTGGGGTTGGCCGTGCCCTTCTCGGTCCCCTTCAACCGCGTCCAGCTCCGTCCCTTGGCGCGGGAGACCCGCAGCTCCAGCCGCACCGAGCGGTCGACCTTCAGCCGCAGCCAGCTGCCGCGGCCGCCGGTGGTCCGCATCCGCTGGGGCTGCCCGAACGGACTGCCGGACCGCCACGCCCGGAAGGTCGTGCGCGTCAACCGCACGCTGCTCAACCGTGGCGCGACCGCCGTCGGCGGCCGTCCCGCCGGTCGCCCGCTCGGCGGTCGGTTCACGGGTGGTAGACCCGCCGGGGGCTGCTCGGTGGGCGGCCGCTCCGCCGGCGGTTGGTCGACCGGCGGGTCCGTCGGATCCACCGGGTCGGTCGGGTCGGTCGGGTCGGTCGGGTCGGTCGGGTCCACCGGGGTCAGGCTCGCGTCCACCGTGAACGCCCGGGCCGCCGGGGTGGCGTCGACGTTGCCCGCCGCGTCGATCGCGCGGACCTCGAAGACGTACTCGCCGTCCGTCAGCCCGGGAACGCTCAGGCCGGTCGCGTCGCAGCTGGCGAACGCGGGACCGTCGTCGCCCGCGCTGCGCAGGCGGCACTCGAAGTCCGTCGCGTCCCCCACGGGCACGCTCGCGTAGGCGAAGGTCGCCCCCGCGGGGGCGACGCGGCCGGTCGGCCCGGCGGTGATCGCGGTCTCGGGCGCCGTCGCGTCGTAGGTGAACGTGTAGGCCGCGGGCGTCGGGTCGACGTTGCCGCCGTGCGACACCGCCCGGATCTCGTAGGTCCAGGTGCCCTCGGGAAGCGTCGTCCAGCCGTGAGCGGACGCGCCGCAGGTCTCGAACGCCGGATCGGGATACCCCGGGCCGATCAACCGGCACTCGATCCGCGCGACACCGGCCAGCGGGGTCGCCGTGTAGGTGAACCAGATCTCGTTGTCCGCCGTGGCCGTCGGCGGCGTCGTGACGAAGCTCGTCTCGGGGACCACGTCGTCCGGCTGGTCGGTGACCTCCAGCTGGTCGATCCCGACGAAGTTGCCGTTCGCACCGCCGAATCCGGCCCCGGTGACGTGGTACCGAAAGGCCAGGCAGCCGGTCGATGCGGCCATCGCCGGCAGGGTCGCGGAGATCTTCGTCCACGTCTCCGGGTAGCCCCCGCGCTCGAGCGTCGGGTTCACGGACGTGACCAGCGTCGAGAAGTCGCCGACGTCCGTGGCCGCGGTCCCGGGGTCGCACGACCCGTTCGTCGACACGCGCAACTCGAGCCGGTCGGGGTTCGTCGAGCGCGCCGGCGTCCGGGTGTAGAACGACACCGTGTCGCCCTGCGTCAGATCGGTCAGCGGCGGACTGATCAACCAGGTGCTGACGGTGCTGCCGACGCCTCCGGCACTGAGGTAGTTGACCCCGACGTACGAGTCGGGCGTGCCGCTGTAGGCGACGAAGGCGTCCGTGTCGGCCCCACCCATCCACGTGCTCGGTCCGATCGTGCTGCTGTTGTTCTCGATCGTCCAGTCCGCGAGCGGGAAGCTCTCCCAGCCCTCGGTGAAGGTCTGGGCTCCGGCGGTGGCGGCCGGCACGCAAGCCACGGCGGTCAGGCCGGCGACGATCGCGCGTCGAAGCCGCGCCGATGGTCGTCGACGGGCGGGATTCGGAGAGATGCGCAGCACCCGCGGAAGGCTATTTCCGCGGGGTGCGACGTACATTGGACCTAGGTCCCCTCTCTGCGCCGCCCCCGACCCCGAGCCTCGGCGGCTCGGGGCCCTTCGGCCTGCGTCCTCGCTAGCCGCGGATCCGGAACGTCCGCTGCTCGGTGGTCTTGGTGCCGGTCACGGCGTCGACCAGCGTGACGCTCAGGCGGTAGGTGCCCGGCCGCAGCGTCTTTCCGCGGAACCGCCCGCGGACGGGGATCTGCGTCGTTCCGCGGAACGCCGTCCGGGTGATCACGCCGCGCAGCGGCTGCCAGCGACGGTTGACCTGCCGCGCGATCCGCAGCTCCATCCGCACCTTGCGGTCGAGCTGGAAGCGCAGCCACGTGCCACGACCCTCGCCCACCCGCGCGTTGCGGACCAGGCCGAACGACGGACCCGACGCCCACGCCCGGAAGCTCGGCTGCAGCAGGCGCAGACCGCTGATCTGCGGGTTGGCGGGCGGCGGCACGACGACCGGCGGCCCGGGCTGGCGGGACGTCGGCAGGGCCGGAACCGTCGGGGGCGCGGGGGTCGTCGGCGTCGGCTCGACCGGCGTCACGGTCGGGGCCTCGACCCGGAACGCCCACTGCGCGGTCTGCGAGACGTTGCCGAGCGCGTCGGTCGCCCGAACCTCGAACCGGTACTCGCCGACCGCAAGGCCCTCGTAGCTCCGGGTGCCGTCGGGACACGGCGCGAAGGCCGGATCGGCGTCGCCGGGACCGACCAGGCGGCACTCGACCGACTCGACGTCCTCCTCGGGGCCCGCCGTGAAGGCGAAGCTCGCAGCCGTCGCCGTCGACGCGGGTTCCGGACCGCTCTCGATCGTCACGCTCGGGGCGGTGACGTCGACCGTGAACGCCTGCTCGGCGGGCGGGATCTCGGTGTTGTCGACCGCGTCGATCGCGCGGACCTCGAAGACGTACTCGCCGCTCGGCAGGTCGCTGTAGGTGCGGCCTTCCGCCGGGCAACTCGCGAAGACCGGGTCGTCGTCATCGGCGGTCCGCAGTCGGCACTCGAAGCGGTCGACGTCGTCGGCCGGCGTCCCCTCGTAGGTGAAGGTCAGGTCCTCGGCGCCGACCGTGCCGCTCGGGCCGGTGAGGATCGTGGTCTCCGGGGCCGTCGTATCGACCGTGAAGGTCCGCGACGCGGGCGTCGGGTCGATGTTCCCAACCTGGTCGTAGGCTCGCACCTCGAAGGTGTAGGCCCCGTCGGCCAGTTCGTCGTAGGACTGCTCGGTCGCCGTGGCGCAGTCGTCGAACGCCGGATCGTCGTCCGCGGCGGACCGCAGGCGACATTCGAACCCGGCGACGTCGTCGGACGGCTCGCCCGCGAACCCGAACATCGCGTCGTCGGTGGCGATCGTGCCGGACGGCCCCGACGTGATCGAGGTGTCCGGCGGGGTCGTATCCACCGTGAACGTCCGCGACGCCGGCGTCGGGTCGACGTTGCCGCCGTGCGAGACGCCGCGGGCTTCGAAGGTGTAGCTCCCGTCCGCGAGATCCTCGTAGGTCTGGGCCAGCGACGAGCAGGCCGTGAAGTCCGGCGCCGTCTCGCCTTCGGGGGTCAGCCGGCACTCGTACGAGCCCACCCCTGCGGCGGGCGTCGCCGCGTAGGTGAAGGTCGCGTCGTTCGACGGGACGGCGCCCGAGGGACCGGACCCGATCGTCGTGTCCGGCGTGACGTTGTCCGGCTGGTCGGTGATCTCGACCTGGTCGAGGCCGATGTAGTCGCTGTTCGTGCCGGTCGGCCCGGCAACCGTCACGAAGTAGCGGAAGCCGACGCATCCGGTGGTCGGCGGCATCGGCGGCAGCGTCGCCGTGAACTGGGTCCACGCCTGGGGGTAGACGCCGGTGACCAGCGTGGGGTTGATGGAGACCAGGAGCGTCGTGAAGTCCCCGACCCCTGACGCGGTCGACCCGGGGCTGCAGGCGCCCCCCGTCGACACCCGCACCTCGAGCCGATCGGGGAAGTCCGTCTGGCCGGGTCCGACGGTCGGCTTCCGGGTGTAGAACGAGACCGTGTCGCCCTGGGTGAGGCCGCTCAGCGTGGGCGTGATCAGCCAGCTGCTGATCGTGCCGGTGCCGCCGGCCGTGCTCGCGAAGTTGGCCGCGGCGTAGGCGTTGTCGGCGCCGTTGAAGGCGTTGAACGGCCCGGGGTCCGGGGTCGCTCCGGTCGCCGTCCCGACGAACCAGCCCTGGGACTGTGCGCCCAACGGGCTGCTGTTGTTCTGCCGCATCCAGTTGCTCGGCGGCCAGCTGTCGAACGATTCCGTCAGCGTGCCGGCGCTCGCGGTGGCGAGCGGCGCGCAGGCGACCGCCAGCGCGGCCGCGAGGGCGACACGGGCCAGCCGGCGGGAGCGTGGTCGACGTTTGGCGGGGAACGGCGGTGGTTGATGCACGGAGTGAATGCTACCGGCGAGTGACACTCGTCACGGCAATCCTCGCGTGGATCGGTATCCACCAACACGCCGACGCGTCAGTGGCCGCCGCCCCGCACCTACACCATCCCGCCGACTCAGCGGCGGATCCGGAACTGCCGCAGCTCGGTCGTCTTCGCCCCGGTCGCAGGGTCGGTCAGCGTCACGCTCAGCCGGTACCGCCCGGGTCGCAGGGTCACGCCGCGGAACCGACCGCGAACGGCGATTCGGACCGTCCCGCGCGTTGCCTTGGTGGCGACCACGCCGCGCAGCGGCCGCCAGCGACGCTTCACCGACCGCGAGATCCGCAGCTCGATCCGAACCGCCCGGTCGAGCCCGAAGCGCAGCCACGTCCCGCGCCCCGCGGGGAGCGACGCTCCTGCCGGACCGAACGCTGCTCCGGTCCTCGCGGCCCGGAACGTCGTCCGCTCCAGGCGCAGACCGGAGACCTGCGGATTCGCCGGCGGACCCGGCGGTGCGATCGGCAGCTCCGGGCGACGGGCCGGCGGCACGAACGGGACCGGCGGAGCCGACGGCGTCGTGGGTGTCGGGGTCGTCGGGGTCGTCGGGGTCTCTCCGGGCGGCTGCTCCGCCGGCGGCTCTTCGAGCGGCGGCGTCTCGACGGTGAACGACCAGTCGGCGATCGCCGAGACGTTGCCGATCGCATCGCGGGCACGCAGCTCGAACCGGTACGCCCCGACCGCCAGCCCCTCGTAGGTCGCGGCGTCGTCGGCGCAGGGCGCGAACGCGGGGTCGGCGTCGTCGGGCCGGATCAGGCGGCACTCGACCGCTTCGACGTCCTCGACCGGCGAGGACGCGTACGCGAAGACCGCCGTCGTCGTCGCGGACGTCGGCTCCGGCCCGGTCGTGATCGTCACCGTCGGCGCGGTCGTGTCGACCGTGAAGTTGCGCGTCGCCGGCGACGGATCGGCGTTGCCCGCCGCATCCTTGGCCCGGACCTCGAAGGTGTACGTCCCGTCGGCCAGGTCGTCGTAGGCCTGGGCCGTCGGGCCGTCGCAGGCGACGAAGGCCGGATCGTCGTCGACGACGGACCGCAGGCGGCACTCGAGGCCTTCGACGTCCTCCGCGGGCGTCCCGGCAAAGACGAACGACGCATCAGCGCTTCCGACCAGGCCCTCCGGCCCGCTGCTGATCGACGTATCGGGCGCCGTCGCGTCGACGGTGAACTCGCGCGTCGCCGGTGACGGATCCGCGTTGCCGGCCGCATCCACGGCCCGGACCTCAAACCGGTACGCACCGTCCGGGACCTCGTACGACTCACCGCTGACCGCGCAACTCGTGAACTCCGGATCGGCGGCGCTCGGGCCGACCAGCCGGCACTCGAACGTCACGCCGGACTCCTCGACCACCGACGCGTACCCGAACGCCACATCGGCGTCCGCACCCAAGCCCTCCGGACCCGAGACGATCTCCGTGTCCGGCGCGGTCGTGTCGACCGTGAACTCGCGCGTCGCGGGCGACGGATCGGCGTTGCCCGCCGCATCCTTCGCCCGGACCTCGAAGGTGTACTTCCCGTCGGCCAGGTCGTCGTAGGCCTGGGCCGTCGGGGCATCGCAAGCGACGAAGGCCGGATCGTCGTCGCCGACGGACCGCAGGCGGCACTCGAGGCCTTCGACGTCTCCCACGGGCGAACCGGCAAAGGCGAACGACGCGTCAGCGCTTCCGACCAGGCCCTCCGGCCCGCTGCTGATCGACGTGTCCGGTGCCGTCGTGTCGACGGTGAACTCCCGCGTCGCCGGTGACGGATCGGCGTTCCCCACCGCGTCCTTGGCCCGAACCTCGAAGAGGTACGTCCCGTCGTTCAGACCCGTGTAGTCGCGGCCCGCGCTCGGGCACGTCGCGAAGGTCGTCGGCGTCGTCCCTTCCGGCGTCAGCCGACAGTCGAACCCCGCGACGTCCTCACTCGGGTCGCCGTCGTAGGTGAACGTCGCGTCGGCGCTTCCGACCAGGCCCTCCGGCCCGCTGGCGATCGACGTGTCGGGCGCGGTCGTGTCGACAGTGAACTCGCGCGTCGCCGGGGTCGGGTCGACGTTCCCGTCGACCGAGACCGCGCGCACCTCGAAGGTGTACTCCCCGGCCGCCAGTTCCTCGTACTCCCGGCCGGCCGTCGGGCAGCTCGCGAGCTCCGGATCCGGTTCGTCGGCCGAGATCAGACGGCACTCGTACGACGCCACCCCGTCGCTCGGCGTGCCCGTGTAGGTGAACGCGGCGGCATCGGGTCCCACCGCCCCCGACGGGCCGGTCGCGATCGTCGTGTCCGGCGTGATGTCCCCGTCACGGTCGACGACATCGACCTGGTCGAGGCCGATGTAGTCGCTGTTGGGTGCGGACGACCCGGCGTTCGTCACGTAGTACCGGAACGCGACGCAGCCCCGGGCGGGGGTCATCGACGGAAGCGTCACCTCGTAGCGGGTCCAAACGGTCGGATACCCCCCGGCGACCAGCGTCGGATTGACCGACACCAGCAGCGTCTCGAAGTCGCCGATGTCGGCCTCCGACGTACCGGGATTGCACGACCCGTTGGTCGACATCCGTACTTCGAGCCGGTCCGGGTAGGCCGCGCCCGGCTTCCGCGTGTAGAACGAGATCTTGTCGCCTTGCGACAGGCCAAACATCCGCGGCGTCATCAACCAGTTGCTGATCGTCGCGCCGCTGACCGCGGTCGTGGTCTGGTAGTTCACCGACACGTAGGAACTCGGCGCACCGTTGTACGCGGGGAAGACCGTAGGGTTCCCGGAACCCCACCCGAAGGTCCCGGACGGGCTCGTGCTGTTGTTCTTCACCAGCCACCCGGGCACCCCGGGATCGTCGAAGTTCTCCGACAGGCTTGCGGCGCCGGAATGCGCCGCCGGTAGGCACGCTAGCGCCACGACGCCTGCCACCACGGCGCGGCGAGCCGATCGCCACCTGCGACGTGGTTGAGGGGTGGTGGATACCGCGTCCGGACTGGGCATGGCGTGCATGCTAGCGACCCCTCCACCCCGGATCTACCGCCGTATACCTGACCGCCCAACCCGCCGAGCGGTCGACCCGATCGTCCGACGACGACCGGGCCCGGCCGCGCTACTCCCCGCCGAGCGGGGCGTTCGCGTCGCGCCCGACCTGGATCATCCGCTCGATCGGCAGCTGGGCGCGCTTCGCCACCTCGTCCGGCACCTTGACCACGCCGGTACCGTCACGCAGGCAGTTGCGGACCTTCTCCAGCGTGATCATCTTCATGTAGCCGCACGCCGCATTGACGTTGGCGGGGATGAAGTCGACGTCCGGGGCGGCCATCCGCAGCGGGTGCAGCATGCCGGTCTCGGTCGCGACGATCGCGGTCCGCCGCGAACCGTCGGGCATCGGGCCCTGCTGGGCCTGCTCCTCGGCGAAGTCGAGCATCCCGCCGGTCGAGAGCATGTGCACGCCCGAGGCGTCGATGTCGCCCGCAGCGACGTACTCCATCGCCTGGGTCGAGCAGCCGCACTCGGGGTGGATCAGGAAGTCGGCGTCGGGATGCTCGCCGCGCACCCGGTCGATGTCCGACGGACGGATCCCGGCGTGAACGTGGCACTCGCCGTCCCAGACGTGGAACCGCGACCCGAAGTCGCCGACGTCCTCGCCACGCTCGCGCCGCTCCTGCTCGATCCGCTTGGCGACGTACGAGCCGAGGAACATGTCCGGCCCGAAGAGGATCTCGGTGTCGGCGCCGTGATCGCGGTAGATCCGCTCGACCACCGGCACCGCGTTGGACGAGGTCACGCAGTAGTCGGTCAGCGCCTTGACCTCGGCGGTGGTGTTGACGTACATCACCGTGATCGCGCCGGGGTGCTTGGCCTGCCAGTCGCGCAGCTGGTCGGCGGTGATCGAGTCCGCGAGCGAGCAACCGGCATCGACATCGGGGATCAGCACCGTCTTGTCGGGGCTGAGCACGGACGCCGACTCCGCCATGAAGTGCACGCCGCAGAAGACGATCACGTCGGCGTCGGTCTTCGCCGCCTCGATCGACAGGCCGAGCGAATCGCCGACCACGTCGGCCACGCCCTGGACCTCGGGCAGCTGGTAGTTGTGGGCCAGGATCACCGCGTTCTTGGCCTTCGCGAGCGCACGGATCTCGTCGCTCAGGGCGCGCAGTCGATCCTCGGGCAGGGCGGGAATACCGGCGCGAACCGGGTCATCGGCCATCGGAAGCTGGATGCTCATCGGCGGGGCTCCAAGATCAGCGAAAGGTCCAGCACGGGCGCGGAATGGGTCAGCGCACCGGCTGAGATGAAGTCTACGCCGGTCGCCGCGATTGCCCCCACGGTCCCCAACGAGACGTTGCCTGATGCTTCCAACGGTACCGCGCCGGCGGCCCGGTCCACTGCGGAACGCATCACATCGAGTGGCATGTTGTCGAGCAGGATCCGGAACCGCTCCAGCCCCAGCTCGGCGTGGACGGCGAGCGCCTCGTCGACCTCGTCCAGCGTCTCGCATTCGACGACGATCGGCAGCTCGGGGCGGTGCGCGTGGGCCGCTCGCACGGCGGCGCCCACCCCTCCGGCCAGTGCCGCGTGGTTCTCCTTGATCAGGACCTCGTCGAACAGGCCGATCCGGTGGTTCTCGCCGCCCCCGGCCAGCACGGCCTGCTTCTCGAGCAGTCGCATCCCCGGGGTCGTCTTGCGGGTGTCGAGGATCTTGGCGCGGGTCCCGTCGACGGCCGCGACGTAGGCCGCGGTCATCGTCGCCACGCCCGACAGCCGGCCCATGATGTTCAGGGCGGTGCGCTCGGCGGCCACGATCGAGCGGGCGTTGCCGGTGATCTCGAGGACCGCGCCCCCGTCGCGCCAGACCCCCTCGGGACCGACCACCTGGACGCGCAGCCGCGGGTCGACCCGCGCGAAGACCTCCGCGGCGGCATGGACGCCGGCGACGACGCCGGGCTGCTTCTGGGTGATCGTCGCGACCGCCTGCAGGTCGGCCGGGATCGTCGCTTCGGCGGTGACGTCCCCGTCGCCGAGGTCCTCGGCGAGCGCCCGGTCGATCAGGTCCAGAAGCGCGGCGTGCGCGTCGAGCGTCGGCATACCGGGCAGAGGATACGAGGCCACCGTCTCGGCACGGGGGCCGCTGGTCCGCGGTCCGCGCCCAACGGCACCACCGCACGGATCGACGCACCGCAGCGGTCACGGATCTTCGGGCACGAACCCCGGTGGCCTCCCCTATCCGGTCCCTTCCGCAGCGCGGAGGGGACCGGAATCGGCGGCAGTTACGACACCCGCGTGATCGACATGCCGACGTCGAGGTTCATCGGGATCCCGAACTGGTTCGTGACGTCGAGCTGGAGCACGTCGCCCGCCGCGAGCGTGACGTACCGCTCGGCGCTGGCCGACGCCTCGCGGATCGGGGCCCGCAACGTCAGCACCAGCGCGACGTTGACGTCCAGCACCGGGAAGCGCCGCGTCACCACGTCGACGCCGTTCTGCGCCAGGGTCAGGCTGAACCAGGTGTTCGCGCCCGTGCTGATCGTGACCGCACTCGTCGGGCCGGCGGTGCCGTCGAAGGCGATCCGGTAGGTGCCCGCCTCCAGCGCCGTGAAGGTCCCGGTGGTCGCGTTGAAGCCCGGCAGCGTGTCCGCGCCGACCGTCCACGTGTTCACCGCGCTGCGCGGCGCGTTGGCGGGAACCGTCGTCCCGGTCCGGTACGCCTGGACGACCGACGTCGAGCCGGCGGGGCCTTCCGGGCCCTCAGGACCCTGGGGTCCTGTCGGGCCTGTTGCGCCATCGGCACCGGTCGGACCTTCCGGACCCGCCGGGCCTGTCGCACCATCGGCGCCGGCCGGACCCTCCAGACCCGCCGGGCCTGCGGGGCCCTGCGGTCCTACCTCACCCTCCGGTCCGGCGGGACCCGCCGGACCGACCTCGCCCTGCGGACCCTGGGGACCCGTCGGGCCGACGTCGCCCTGCTCGCCGGACTCGCCCGGCGAACCGCTCTCACCCTGCGGACCGATCTCGCCCTGGATGCCCTGCGGGCCGACCATGCCCTGGATCCCCTGGGGACCCATCACGCCCGGAACGCCCGGCGGACCGATCAGGCCCATCGGGCCGACCGGGCCCGGCGTCCCCGGCGCTCCGTCCGCCCCGGCGACGCCT
>JBAZOW010000044.1:0-16521 GCA_041648495.1 Patulibacter sp. | reverse complement strand
CGCGGCCGCCCTGGCTCCCGAGGGTGCGACGATCCTGCTCTCCCCCGCGGCCCCCAGCCACAACGTCTTCCGCAACTTCGAGGACCGCGGCGACCGGTTCGCCGCGGCCGTCGCGGCGCTCGCGGCCGCTACGCAACCGACCGACTGAACCGCCCCGCGGTCACGGACCGCAAACGACGACCGGTCGGCGTTGGACGTCCCCAGCGTGTCGAACGACGACCGGTCGGCGTTGGGGGCCTCCGTTGACCACCCGACCGACCGCCCTCAGACCGCCGCTCGTAGCGCGGCCGCCAGGTCCCCGGCGTCGGCGACCACCACGTCGGAGAGGCCCAGCCACCCGGCCATCGACCACAGTTCGGCGGCGAGCTCGGCGGCCACGTGGCCGCGGTCCCCGACGTCGGCCTCGACGTGCGCGGCCTGCACGCGCAGCGTTCCCGCCGCCCGGTCCGCCTTCAGGTCGACCCGCGCGACCAGCCGCTCGCCGAGCAGGAACGGCAGCACGTAGTAGCCGTGGACCCGTTGGTCCCGGGGAACGTAGATCTCGATCCGGTAGCGGAAGCCCCAGAGCGTCTCCGCCCGGTCCCGCCGGAAGACCAGCGAGTCGAACGGCGACAGCAGCGCCCGGGCCTCGACCGCCCGCGGACGCCGGGCGTCGACGTGCAGGTACGCCGGGCGATCCCAGCCCTCGACCCGCACCGGCCGCAGCTCGCCCGCCGCGACCAGGTCGGCGATCGCGGGCCGGGCCTGCGGCGCCGACAGGCGGAAGTAGTCCCGTAGGCACGGCGCGGTCGCCACCCCGTGGGCCCGAGCGGCGATCCGCACCAGTTCGCGGATCGCGTCCTCCGGCTCGGGGTCCGGGGCGTCCGCGATCTCCGGCGGGAGCACCCGTTGCGGAAGGTCGTAGCGCCGCTCGAACTGCGCCGTCCGGCCCGCCGAGGTGACGCGACCGCAGAAGAACAGGTACTCCAGCGCGCGCTTCACCTGCGACCAGTTCCAGGCGTAGCCGTTGCCCTGGCGCTCTCCGGCCAGGTGCTCCAGACGTTGCTCGACCTCGACGGCGGTCAGCGGTCCGTGGGCGGCCACCTCGGCCTCGACCGCGTCGATCACCGCGACGTCCTCCCCGGCCCGTCGGATTCCGCCCCACGCCTCCTCGGCGACCCGGGCCATCCGCCAGCGCAGCAGACGATGGGTCTCGGGCGGCACGAACGACGCCTCGTGCGCCCAGTATTCGACCAACCGACGGGGCGGACGGCTGGACGCCCGCGCGAGCAGGTCCAGGTCGTAGGGACCGATGCGGCTGAACAGCGGCATGTGGTGCGCGCGCGTCAGCACGTTGACCGAATCGATCTGGAGCAGGCCGATCCGATCGATCGTCCGCTGCAGGTGCGCCATCGACGGTCGCTCGGGCGGTTCGCGGTGGGAGCGCTCCGCGAAGCCCTGGGCGGCCAGCGCGATCCGCCGTGCCGCGCCCTGCGTCAGCGTCGGCAGTGCGGCGGCGTTCGACACTAGAGGACCTCGATCACGACGAACCGGAACGCCGAGAAGGCGGCGGGGTCGAACGTCGAGGCCGCGGGGGACGAGACGGTCACCCGCCGAGGGTATCGCCCGCGTTCCCGCTCGCGGGGTCGACGGCGCTCGTGTGTCGACGGCGTCGTGATCGCGGTGTCGACGGCGCATCGCGGTGTCGACGGCATCCCGATCGCGGCCCGCGGGCCCCGGGGCCATCGATGTCCCTGGTCCGCGCCGTCGCGAGCACCCCACTGAATGTGCGGGAATTAATCCCCACATTCGACCCCATCGGCATACATCTGTACACGGACCATGCGCAGGCCCCGCAGGGGCCCGGTCAGCGAGTGCCTGAGCTTGCTCCGCGCGGCCCGGAAAAGCGCTACGCCAACCGCCAAACTCCAGTACCTACCACAAGTAGATTCAAGGAACACCGCGGTGTACCGAGCGGTCTTGGCGCCGGATCCGTCCACCGGACCGTGCAGAGTGCCCCCAACGCGATACCGTGCCCGGTACTTGGTGCCTTTCGCGCCGCAATCCATCCCGCCGTTTGAGGCAGTCCGTTGAATCTGATCGAAGACTTTCAGACCCGAATCGACGCGCGCATGGCGGAGATTCACCCGCTGGTTCAGGAATACCACGCCCTGCAGCAACTCCGTGGCGTGATCTCGAACCTCGATGCGGCGGACGTCGCTGCGCACATCGCCAACTTCCCGATCCCCGGACTCACCGGGGCTCCCGGGGCATCCGCCTCGGAGTCCGGCGACGCCGACGGCGGGAGCGCGCGGACCAAGCGCGGCGGCGCGGCGAAGCGCGGCCGCACCCGTACGTCTCCGGCCAGCACGTCGGCCGACCGCTCGGGTGAGGGGCACGACAAGGAGATCGTTGCGTTGGTGACCGCCGAGCCCGGCCTGACCGCTGCGCAGCTGGCCGAGCGCCTCGATCTCCCCGTCAGCGTCCTCTTCCGGACCCTCCCGCTCCTACAGCGTGACGGCCTCGTGCGCAAGCACGGCAAGGGCTTCTCGGGCGCATGAGCCCGCCCTCACGCGACTAGTACGAACAGTATACCCCGGTCGGGGGGCAGAATACTTGGTTCGAAACGGCTATGTTCCTGCTGTGACCGAGACTCAGAGCCGGGGCCGACGCCCGGGGCAGCTCCCTCCCGGGAGGCATGGCCTCCCCCGCGAGACCGTCGTCCAGAACCAGCGCGAGCGGATCTTGCGCGCGGTCGTCGACGTCGCGAGCCTCGCCGGCTACGGTCCGATGTCCGTCGAGGACATCATCAGCACGGCGGGCGTTTCGCGGCGGACGTTCTACGACCACTTCCCGAACAAGGAATCGGCCTTCCTCGTCGCCTACGACGAGTCGGTCACCCGCCTGCAGGCCGCGATGATCGAGGTCTTCCAGGCCGAGGGCTCGATCATCGAGCGCGCCACCGCCGCGGTCACCGTGCTGGTCGACGGCCTGGCCGCCGATCCCGCGATGGCCGAGATGTGCGTCGTCGAGGTGCTCGGCGCCGGAGCCGAGGCCGTCGCCCGTCGCGACCGCTCGATGCGGGAGCTCTCCGAGCTGATCGCCACGGGTGCCAAGCAGGCTCGCGGCGGCGAGGGCATGCCGCCGATGACGTCGGAGACGATCGCCGGCGGGATCCACGAGGTGATCTACGCCCGGGTGCTGCGCGGCGAGCTCGAGGAGCTCCGCGAGGCCGTCCCGGAGCTGGTCTACGCGCTCTTCCTGCCGTACGCCGGCATCGAGGGCGCCCAGGCGGCCCACGACGCGGCCGTCGAGTTCCGCGCGAAGCAGCGGGCGGCGGACGCCGCCGCCGAGCAGTCCGCGGTTCAGCCGTAGTCGCGTCGCCGTGACCGCCGGGGCCCTGCGGCCCCGGCTGCTGCTGTTCTCGCTCGGGCTCAAGCTCTGGGCCTAGACGTGAGCCAGGTCCGGGGCCTCGCGGCCCCACATCGTCAGGACCATGTCCGGAAGGTCCGCGTAGCTCGCGCCGGTCCGGTGACGCTCGCGCAGCAACGTACAGGCCTCGCCGAGCAGCACCTCGAAGTGCATCCGCGGAACGACGGGTCCGCCGCAGACGACCCACTTGTCGTGCATGATCTCCGCGATCCGCGAGCGGACGATCTCGCGATGCCAGACGAGCGAGCCGCTGGTCGTCACCGGCAGGTACGCGAGCACGCAGGTGTCCGCCACGCGCCGATCCTCCTCGAGTAGTCGCACTACCGCCCGAAGGCCCGACACGAACGATTCGCGCCATGTGGCTGGCGCAGTGAAGGCCTCTTCCCACGCCGCGAACAACGAACCGCGTGGCTCCCGATAGGTCGCATCGATGTTGATGTCCATCACCCATTCCTTCCGACTTCGAGCACTGGCCGCGAACGTAGCCCAGCCGTGGAGCACCGGCAACGAAATCGAGCAAAATTGGACGCCTTCTCGACCTCCAGAGCTATATTCTCGCCTGCCGAAACGGTCGGTAGACGATAGATAGAGTCGATTCAGATCGCTCCAGTATCGCCCCGGATGCGGACTTCGAAAGACCTAATTCCCTAGCATTCACGGGGGTTTTCAGCGGCCTGCGCCGCGAGCCCCGTCCGGACGGGGCGCCCGACGGAGCGGTCGCGTATCGAATCCGCCGCCTCTTGAGCCATATCCGGACCGACCGTTCGGCCATGTGACTGACTGACGACGGCCCGATCACGTCTTCGTGACGATCGTCCAAGCCTCGAATGCGGCGCGCACCATACTCGCGACGCGAGTAACCAAGCGTCACCCCAACGATACGTACAGCGTTTGAACTCAGCAAAAGAAACGCTTGCTTCTTCTAGGAACCTCGTCTAGTCTGGGCACCAGAGACGCAGTTGAGTCTCTCCAGGCACCAGTACCTCAATAGGCTAGAGGATCGGACTAGTACTCCGAGCGTCCGGGTTCGAGCCCCGGCTGGTGTACCTCCAACAGCACGCGGCGGTGACCGTTCATGGAGCCCAATCTCTTCGACCGACTAGACGATTTGGCAGGGCCCACAAGCGAGAATCCGCTGTGGGCCCCGCGGGCTCCGTACGAAGCGCAACCAGGCCGCGACCTGCTGTTGATCCCGCTCACGACGGACTGGGCGGGGGACGAGGGTGCCACGAGCGCCCTCGACGCTATCGCGCATAGCTCATTCGTAGATAGTGTCGTTCCGTCAGGACGAACGATTCACGTCCGCCTGGACGACCAGTGGCTCCGAGACGCGGGCGAGCGAATCCTCGCCGACGGGGGAGCAGGTCGGCGGAACGCGGATCTCGCGGCCGACCAACGCACTGCGGTCTACTTCTGGGGCGCCAACACCACGAAGGCGCTTCACGTCGGTCACCTGCGCAACCTCGCGGTGGGGCATGCGCTCAGCGCCGCCCTCGGCGAAGCGGGCGCCACGATCGAGCGCCGCAGCCTGCTGTCGGACATCGGGCGCGGAATGGGCGAGGCGATGGCCGGGATCATGTACTCCGGCAAGCACACGCAGGTCCTGCACGAGATCCCAGGCAAGAGCGACCACTTCGTGGGTGCCTGCTACGCCTCGTACATCAAGTCGCGGGCCCAGGCGCAGGACGATCCCGTGGAGGACTCGCTGGACCGCGAGTCGGTGATGCACGACGACAGCGCCGACGCGATCGTCAACGGCGTCCTCGCCGGCGACCCGCACGTCCTGGAGCTGTGGTCGAAGACCCGCGCCTGGGTGCTCGCCGGCCACCGCAAGACGCTCGCCCGGCTCGGGATCGAGTTCGACCGGGTGATCTTCGAATCGGACTTCCTCGACGAGATGTCCGCTCTGGGCACCGCCGGGATGGAGGCCGGAGCGCTCGAGCGGCGTGAGGACGGCGTCGTGATCTACCGCACCGGTCGCTCCGAGCTCGAGGAGATGCCGCTGATCCGCCCGGACGGCCTGTCGACCCAGCACATGCGGGCCCTGGCCTACTGGACCGTCGCTCCCGAGCTCGAGGAGATGACGTCGATCCAGGTCTGCGGCGGCGAGTGGGTCTCGCACGTCACCTGCCGCCAGGACCTGATGGCGCGGCTCGCCGCGCAGAACGTCACGGAGCAGCACCCGACGCACACGGTCTTCCACGGCCTCGTCGCCGAGGGCGGACAGCGGCTGTCCTCCAGCCAGGAGGGCGCGTCGCTGATCGACGAGCTGATCGAGATGCTCGACGCCGAGATCGACCGCGATCCCGAGAAGCGCGCCGTCCGCGACCAGCTGCCGGTGCCCGAGTGCCTCGGCGCCCAGGTCGCGCTCGGCTACTTCCTGCTCCAGCAGCCCCACAAGTCGGTCGACTTCGACCCGGCCGAGCTGCTCCAGGACGGCCGCAGCCTGGCCTGGGATCTCGCCCGTGCGCGCGTGCACCCGGTGGGCGTCGCGACCCACGACGACCCGATCGACGATCTGGCGTACCGCTTCGCGATCGTCCAGAGCGAGCTGTTCCGCGTCCACCTGAACAGCTCGATCGGCAAGCTCGACGTGACCCCGATCGCGCGTCACGCGTCGCACCTGGCCCGCTGGTACGTCGAGCAGCCGCGCAGTCCCGAGGTCGCCGCAATCGTGCGGATCGCCCTCGACGACGTCGAACGGAGCCTCGGACTGTCGGTCGGATCATGAGGACGCTGCTGATCGACAACCACGACTCGTACACGTACAACGTGTTCCACCTGCTGGCCGAGGTGGCCGGCGAGGACCCCGTGGTGATCGACAACGACGCGGTCTCATGGAAGGCGCTGTCGCGCTCGAAGTTCGACGCGATCGTACTCTCCCCCGGCCCCGGCAACCCGAAGCGCTGGCACGACTTCGGCGTCTGTCGCGACGTCCTGCTGCACTCCACCACGCCGGTCTTCGGGATCTGCCTCGGCCACCAGGGGATCGGCAACGCGCTCAACGGCACCGTGACCAACGCGCCGCTGGCGATGCACGGGCGACTCAGCCCGATCACCCACGTCGACGACGGGATCTTCGCCGGGATCCCCCAGCGCTTCAACGCCGTCCGGTACCACTCACTCGCGGTCCGTCCCGGATCGCTCGGCCCCGACGGACGGCTGCTGGCGTGGGCCGACGACGGCGTCGTGATGGGGATCGAGCACCGCCACCGGCCGATCTGCGGGGTCCAGTTCCACCCCGAGTCGATCGCCACCGAGTACGGGCACCGGCTGTTCGAGAACTTCTACGCGGGCGCCGAGCGGTACGCGGTCCAGCAGCACGGGCCGCAGTGGCAGGCGCGGACCGCCCGCCCGGAAGCGGGAGCGCCGATCGCGCTGCCCTCGCCGCCGGATCCGACGCCGCCGGCCGTCTCGGCCTCCCCCGTTCCGGAGCCGACCGCGGCGACCGCGCCCGACGACGACGCGGCACCCGCCGACCCCGTGCCCGCCGACGAGGCGGCGCCCGGCTACGCGTTGCACGTCCGCACCCTCGACGGCGTGCCGTCGACCGAACGGGTCTTCGCGGCACTGTTCGGCCACGCGGAGCACGCGTTCTGGCTCGACAGCGTGGACGCCCCATCGCGGCTGGCCCAGCGCTCGTTCCTCGGGACGACGGCCGGGCCCGAGCGCTGCCGGCTGAGCTCGGACGTCTCGACCGGCACGGTGCGGATCGAGCGCACGGACGACGCCGAGGCGGCCGAGACCGTCACGGCCTCGATCTTCGACGTGCTCGACGGCGAGCTGCAGCGGATGCCGGTCGCGGTCCCCGACGGGCTCGATCCCGGTCCCGCCGGCGGCTTCGTCGGCTACCTCGGCTACGAGTGCAAGGCCGACGCAGGCTCCCCCAACGTCCACCGCTCGAGCCTGCCCGACGCCGACCTGCTGCGGGCGACGCGGACCGTGATCGTCGACCACGTCCGGGGCGAGACCCGGATCGTCGCGCTCGCCGGCCCCGATCCGCTGGACGCCGAGCTCTGGCTCGACGGCGCCGAGCACACGGTCCGCGACCTGCTCCAGCACCCCGACCGGCCGGCCGACGACCTGCCCGCGGTCGACGCCACCGACAGCACGATCGAGTTCCGCTGCGAGCGCGGCCGGACCCAGTACCTGGCCGACATCGAGCGCTGTCAGGCGGCGCTGGTCGCCGGCGAGTCGTACGAGATCTGCCTGACGAACCGCCTGACCGCCGACGTCCGGCCCGACCCGTTCACGCTCTACCGGATCCTGCGCCACCGCAATCCGGCGCCGTTCGCCGCGTACCTCAAGCTCGGCGAGAACGCGATCGCGAGCTCGTCGCCCGAGCGGTTCATCTCGGTCAGCCAGGAGGGCGCCGTCGAGGCCCGGCCGATCAAGGGCACGATCAAGCGCTCGTCCGACGCCGCCGAGGACGCCGCGCTCTGCGCCGAGCTGCGCGCCGACGAGAAGTCGCAGGCCGAGCACCTGATGATCGTCGACCTGCTGCGCAACGACCTCGGACGGGTCTGCCAGGTCGGCTCGGTCGCGGTGCCCGAGCTGATGGTGATCGAGCAGTACACGACGGTCCACCAGATGATCTCGACGATCGTCGGTCGGCTCGACGAGGGCCGCAGTCCGGTCGAGTGCGTTCGGGCGTGCTTCCCCGGCGGGTCGATGACCGGCGCGCCCAAGATCCGCTCGATGGAGATCATCGACGACATCGAGCTGTCCGCTCGCGGTGTCTACTCCGGCGGGCTCGGCTACTTCGGCGTCAACGGGTCGGTCGACCTGAGCATCGTGATCCGCACGATCGTGATCGAGCCGACCGGCGTCACGATCGGTGCGGGCGGCGCGATCGTCCTGCAGTCCGACCCGGGCGACGAGTTCGACGAGCTGATGCTCAAGGCACGGGCGCCGATGCGGGCCGTGGCCGAGGCCGTCACCGGCCGCGTCGACCCCGACGCGATGACGATCCTGACCGAGCGTCCGCGCACGACCACCGGAACGGCATGACGGGCCCCGAGCCCACCGCTTCGGCCGAGCCGGTCGCCGTGTCCCCGTCGTGGACGGTCGGCATCGCCACGCCCCAGGACGTGGCGGGCGCCGCGCGCGGCGTGGCCCGGCTGCTCGAGGAGCTCGGTGCCTCGCCGGCCCCGGTCAGCCCGATGGAGGAAGCCGCCCGGGCCGTCGTCCACGACCCCTCGCTCGGCAGCCTGCTGGTGGCGACCGTCACGGGACCGAACGCCGCCGGCGACGTGATCGGCCTGCTCGGGTCGAGCTGGCGCACCGCGATCCACCGCAGCGGCCGCTACGCGGTGATCGAGGAGCTCTGGGTCGATCCGGCCTGGCGCGGCCACGCCGTCGGCCGCGACCTGGTCGGCACGCTGGTCGACGAGGTCCTGCCGCGCGAGCGGATCGACTGCGTCGAGGTCGGCCTGCCGCGACCGAGCTTCCGCGGTCTCGAGGCGACGACCGGGTTCTACCTGACGTGCGGGTTCGCCCCCGTCGGCCCCCGGATGCGACGGGTGCTGTCGTGACCGCCCTGGTGATGATCGACCAGCGCCCGACGATCGACGTCGCGGCCCCGTGGATCCTCGAGGGCGGCCGGCCGGTGGTCGGTCGCGAGGGCGGTGGGCGGCTGGACGCCGTGCGCGACGGGATCACCCGCCACGTCGGCACGCGGGCCGAGGCCGCCACGGCCGACGACCTCGCCGTCGACGGCACGCTCGCCCGGCTCCACGATCCCGCGTACCTGGCGACGCTCGACGAGATCTCCTCCGACGTCCCCGTCCTGCGGCCCGACCTCGCGGCGCCCGGGATGGACGCCGACGTCCCGGTATGCGCCGGCCTGGTCCAGACTGCCCGCGAAGGGGTCCGGGCGGCGATCACCGCCGCGACCCGCGTCGCCGACGGCGCGCCGTTCGCCTACGCGGTCAGCCGTCCGCCGGGGCACCACGCCGGTCCCGCCTGGTTCGGCGGCTACTGCTACCTGAACACCGCCGGCGCCGCCGCGCTGACGCTGCTCGACCACGGCTTCGCCACCGTCGGGATCCTCGACCTGGACCTGCACTACCCCAACGGCACGTCGGCGGTGGTCGGTCCCCACGAGCGGATCCACCTGCACTCGCTGCACGCGTCGCCGGTCGCCAACGCCCCCGACGGCCGCGCGGTCCCGCACAGCGAGCGCGAGCACCTGGTCGGCTTCGAGGGCGTGCCCTCCGCGGACGACTACCTGGCGGCGGTCGCGGACGCCGCGACGCAGCTGGCGGGCACGGTCGACGCGGTCGTGGTGTCGCTCGGCTACGACACCGTGGCCGGCGACCCCCACGGCACGTGGGACCTGCCGCCCGCGACGTTCCGCCGGATCGGCGCGGTCCTCGCGGCCACCGGCCTGCCGCTCTGCGTGGTCCAGGAGGGCGGTTACGGCGTGTCCACGCTGGCCGACTGCAGCCACGCCTTCGTCACCGGTCTGCTGGACGGACCGGTCGGCCGGGAGCACCCCAAGGGAGAAGCGCCATGACCTCTGGTCTCGAACCGTTCCGCCGCCGCCTCGACGTGCTCGACGACGACATCGCCCGCCTGCTCGGCGAGCGCTTCGACATCTGCCGCGACGTCGCCGCCTACAAGAGCGAGCACGGGATCGCGATGATGCAGCCCGATCGCGTCGAGATCGTCCGCAACCGCTACCTCGAGCGCGGTGCCGTGGCCAACCTGCCGCCGGAGTTCACCAGCGCGCTGTTCGAGCTGCTGATCGCGTCGACGTGCCGGATGGAGGACGAGCTGATGGAGGCCGTCCCCTCGGAGGCCGAGCGATGACCGGGCCGACGTTCTTCACGCTCGGCCCGCACGGCACCTGCCACGAGCACGCGGTCGAGCGGTTCGTCGCGTTCCAGGGGCTCGACGACGCCACCGTGCGGTTGGTCGACGACTTCGAGACCGGGGCGCGGCTGGCCTGCGAGACGCCGAACGGCTTCCTGGTCCAGTGCAGCTCGCACCCGCTGGTCAACGTGATCACCGAGCGCTACCGCCACCGGCTGTACGTGATCGACGACTTCCTGCTGCCCGCGCGCGAGATGGCGCTGGTCGTGCGCAAGGACGTCGATCGGCCGCGTTCGATCGCCGTCGTACCGGCCGCCGAGGGCTACGTCGAGGACCTCCACACGGCCTACGACGAGGTGGTCTCGGTGTCCGCCAACCCGGTCGTCTGGCAGGGCCTGCTCGACGGGCGCTACGACGCCGGCGTGACGATCCACGCGTTCGTCGCGGGCCACGAGGACCGGTTCGAGGTGGTCGAGCGGTTCGGCGTCGTCGACACCAGCTGGGTCGTCTACGGACGCGAGCGCGTGGCCGACGGCAGCGTGATCGCCCGGCGTCAGCCGTGGGTCTTCCGCGGCGACCCGTCGCCCCACCAGCCGCCGAGCGACGACTACCCCGGCGTGACGGTCGGCGACGGCTACGCCGTCGGGCAGCTCGCGGACCTGGGCTGCGCCCACGGGTTCCGCAAGGTCCGCCGGGCGCTCGGCGTCACCGCCTTCGGGGTCAACGCGATGGTCCGCGTCCCCGGGCACCAGGGGAGCCGACACCGCCACGCGGCGCAGGAGGAGCTCTACTTCGTGCACCGCGGCGCACTGGACATGCGGTTCGACGACGGCACCGTGCACCGGATCGAGGAGGGCGGCTTCGCCCGGGTCGACGCCGACACCGTGCGCCAGCTGACCACCGTGAGCGACGACGGCGAGGACGTGGTCTACCTCTGCGCCGGTGGCGCGGGTGGGTACGTCGGTCGCGACGGGATCCCGGCCGAGTGGCCCGAGGGGGTGGCACCGTGAGCGGCGGGCTGAACGCCGACAGCACGATCCTGCGGCGGTCGCCCCGCGATCGCCCGGCGCGCTCCACGTTGCCGCCCGGTCCCGGCATGCCGAGCACGCTCCAGGCGCTCGGCTGGCTCAACCGCCCGATGCCGTTCATGGAACGCTGCCGCGCGCGGTACGGCGACACCTTCACGCTCGACATGCGCCACTTCGGGCGCTGGGTCTTCCTCTGCGATCCCGACGACGTCAAGAAGGTCTTCACCGCCGACACCGCGACCGTCGGCGTCGACATCGCCAACCCGCTGCTCGGCCCGATCCTCGGATCGCGGTCGGTGATGCTGCTCGACGAGCCCGAGCACCTGCGGCGCCGCAAGCTGCTGCTCCCGTACTTCCGCGGCCGACACCTGCAGCACGGTGGCGAGGCGAGCGTCGAGGCCGCCCGCCGCGCCGTGGCCGAGTGGCCGCGCGACGAGCCGTTCGAGCTCTGGCCGCGGATGCAGGCGATCACGCAGGACGTGATCCTGCGGTCGGTCTTCGGCGACGGCGACCCGGCGCTGCGCCGGCGGGTCGACACGCTGCTGAACGTCCTGACGGAGTGGGCGGGGCATCCGCACCGCTCGACCGTGCTGACCGCGTTCGGTCCCCGTTGGGTCGCCCGCAGTCCGGCCTTCCGCGCGGCGATGGCGCCGATCGAGCAGGCGGTGCTCGCCGAGGTCCGGCGGCGCCGCGGAGGCGACGATCCCGGCGAGGGGATCATCTCGATGCTCGCCCACGTGCAGGACGACGACGGCAGCCTGCTCGACGACCAGACCCTGCGCGACGAGCTGGTCACGTTGCTGACCGACGGTCCGACGTCGGCGTCGCTGGCGTGGATGTTCGAGCGCGTGCTGCGCCACCCCGAGGCGCTCGACCGGCTGACCGAAGAGGTCGAGGCCGGCGGCGTGGACCACTACGCCCGCGCCGTCGTCAACGAGACGCTGCGGTTGTGCGCCCCGGTCCCCGTCGTGGTCCGCCGGCTGCTCCAGCCGATGCGGCTCGGCGGCCACCTGCTGCCCGCGGGCACCACGGTCGCTCCGTGCATCTACCTGATCCACCGCGACCCCGACATCTACCCGGAGCCGGAGCGGTTCCGTCCCGAGCGGTTCCTCGACCGACCGCCGGGCACCTACACCTGGATCCCGTTCGGCGGCGGCGTGCGCCGCTGCCTGGCGGCGGACTTCGCCGGTCGCGAGATGCGCGAGGTGATGCGCACCGTGATCGCGACCACCGAGCTGCACGCGGTCGACCCGAAGTCCGAGGGCGCGGTCCGCAGTGCGATCAGCTTCGGACCCGGGGCGCGCAGCCTCGTCACCGCGCACCCGCGGCGGACCCCGCTGGCGCTCGATCCGACGTCCGATCCGGTCCCCGTCCTGTGAGCCGCTCGTGGGACCTGCTGGTCGTCGGAGCTGGAGCCAAGGCCACCGCGGTCGCCGCCAAGATCCACGCGATCAACCGGCTGGGTCTCGGACAGATCTCCATGTTGATCGTCGAAGCGGTGCAGCCCGCGGCGTCGTGGTCGGGGATCAGCGGGATGACCTCGGGCGACGAGGAACTCGCCATCACCCCTCACAAGGACATCGGGTTTCCGTACGAGAGTCACCGGACGTTCGGTGAGGACGGCGCGCGGATCGACGCCGTCCTGTCCGACTTCTCCTGGCAGCGCCACCTGATCGACAACGGTGGCTACGCGCGGTGGCTGAACGCCGACTCGCCCCCGATCACCCATAGCGACTACGGTCGCTACCTGGAGTGGGCGCTGGCCCGCGCCACCGACGGGGTCGAGATCCGGCCCGGCACCGTCGATCAGGTGCGGTTGGAGACCGGCGACGACGGCGAGCGCTGGTGCCTGGACGTCACCGGGCCGGACGGCAACGCCGAGCAGCACCGTGGCCACGCCCTGATGCTGACCGGGCCGGGCGGCAGTCGCGCGCTCGCCCACGACCCCGAGGTCGCCGACCGGATCGTGGGCTGCGACGAGGCGCGCAGCGCGTTCGAGCGGTTGCCGCGCGACGTGCCGAGCGAGGTCGCGATCATCGGCGGCGGCGAATCGGCGATCGCGACGGTGGTCTACCTACGCCGCGCGCACCCCGAGGCCCGGATCACGATCCACACGCCCGAGCCGCCGCTCAGTCGCGGCGAGAGCTTCGTCGAGAACCGGGTCTACTCCGATCCGGACTCGATCGGCTGGGACCGGCTCGACGAGGAGTACCGCCGCCGGTTCATCCACCACACCGACCGCGGCGTCTTCGGTCCGGCGGCGCTCTCCAAGCTCGCCTACGACCCGCAGTGCGCGTTCGTTGCCGGTCGCGTGGCGGCGGTGCGGGCGAGCGGCGACCGCCTGCGGGTCGAGCACGAGCAGCCGAGCGACGACTCCGACCGCGAGTACGACCTGGTCGCCAACTGCACCGGGTTCGACCTGTGGAACGCGGTCCGGCGCCTGATCGCCGCCGACACCCATGCGGCGATCGCCGCGCGGATCGGCGACGGCTGGAACCCCACCAGCGAGGCCGAGCTGCGGTTCGGTCGCGCGCTCGACGTGGCGGGGCTGACCCCGCCGCTCCACATCCCCGGACTCTCGGCGCTCTCGCAGGGTCCGGGGTTCGCCAACCTCGGCTGCCTCGGCTTGCTGGCCAACCGGGTCGTCGAACGATTCGTGCTTCAAACGGCGGCCAATGGCCGTGAAAGGACCGTGGCATGACCACGCAACCGAGCCCCGGCTCACCGTCCGGCTCGACCGGCGACTCCAACCCGTCCCCGTCCCGTCGTCCGACGGCCCGTTGGGCGATACCCCTCGTCCTCGCGCTCTTGGCGGTGGTGGTCGTCGTGGTGCTCGTCGCCGGCGGGTCGTCGACGTCGGAAGACCAGGCGAAGAACGACCCGGCGGGCGCCACCAGTACGGCCACCACCCCGGACACCACCGAGGCCGAGCCGGCCACGCCGAAGGCGGACTTCACCGGGTCGGGCTACCCGAACGGCGACCTGCGCAACATGCGCCGCACCGGTGGGCCGATCACGAAGAAGACCGTCAAGCAGCTCGAGAACGCCTGGAGCCGTCCGATCGACGGCGCCGGCAACTACGGCAGCTACGCGGCGACCCCGGTGATCGACAAGGGCGTGATCTACTCGCAGGACCTCGCGTCGAACGTCGAGGCGATCGACCTGAAGACCGGCGAGACGCTCTGGCGCACCGAGTACAACCTGCCGTCGGCCGGCCCGAACGGGCTCGTCGTCGGCGACGGACGGGTCTACGCGGCGACGCCGACCGCGGCCTTCGCGCTGGATCAGGCGACCGGCGAGGAGCAGTGGTCGGTCACGTTGACCAAGAACGAGGCCGACGGGATCGACATGGCCCCCGGGTTCCACGACGGCCTGGTCTACGTCTCGACCGTCCCCGTATCGGCCGCCAGCCCCGGCTACAGCGACACCCACGCCGGCACGCTCTACGCGCTCGACGCGAAGACCGGCAAGGAGCGCTGGAACTTCAACACGATCAAGGCCGGCGGCAAGGGCAAGAAGGACGCCCAGTCGGCCGGCGGAGGGCTCTGGTACACCCCGGCGTTCGACGACGACGGCGGGATGTACTTCGGGGTCGGCAACCCGAGCCCGTGGCCGGGCACGGCCGACGAGCCGTACGGCTCGGGCCGCCCGGGACCCAACCTCTACACCAACTCGCTGGTCAAGCTCGACGCCAAGACCGGCAAGCTGCGCTGGTACTACCAGGAGACCCCGCACGACATCTACGACTGGGACCTCCAGGGTCCGCCGATCCTGGTCAGCCAGGGCGGCCGCAAGCTGGCGATCATCGGCGGGAAGTCGGGCTACGTGATCGCGGCCGACCAGAAGACCGGCGACGTCGTCTGGCGCAAGCCGGTCGGGCGCCACAACGGCCACACCAAGGACGGCCTGCTGGCGATGCGCGGCAAGGAGGAGAAGCTGAAGACCAACGTCGAGATCTACCCCGGGATCCTCGGGGGCGTGATCTCGCCGATGGCCAGCGACGGCAAGCGGGTCTACGCCGCGGTCGTCAACAACCCGGCCACGCTGGTCGACGGGGCGACGCTGCAGGGCACCCCGGACATGGAGGGCGAGCTGGTGGCCCTCGACGTCGCGACCGGCAAGCGCGCGTGGCGCAAGGAGCTGCCGAGCGTCTCGTTCGGGGCGACGAGCGTGACCAACGACATCGTCTTCGTCACCACGATGGACGGCAACGTGCTGGCCTACGACACGAAGACCGGCCGGAAGGTGTGGGAGAAGAGCCTCGGTGTCGGAACGAATGCAGGCATCGTCGTCAAGGGCGGCACGCTGGTGGCGCCCGCGGGGATGGCCCAGGGGGCCGGTCAGAGCCCGCAGATCGTGGCGTTCCGCTTGCCGGGGAAACGCTGATCGTCACGACGTACGCAGGCCGTACGTCGATTGACATACGACGCGCGACACGCACGGTACGTCACAGGAGACACGGCTAAAGACAGTGCCGTTCCAGCCAGAGAGCCCCGCAAGACCTTTATCTTGCGGGGTTTTCTGCATGTTGCGGGCACAAATATATTCTAGACACGTCATTCATCTTAAAATTCCCCCACGCACGACTGATGCGATATACGCTGCTCCTCACGATGGTGCAGATGTCGAATGAAGCGGGCATCACCGCGCCGGGCGCGCGCCTCCAGATCCGCATCGAACGGTACGAGTACCCGCGAATCCAACAAGGTCCGGATGCCAACTGGCTGCTGGGAGACGTGCGTCTCACGGCGGGCACTTCGAGCCTCTTCCGCGCCAACGTCCCCGTCACGATCATGGCCGACGAGCTCGCCCGACTACGCAACGGCCTCCTGGACCTGCTCGAGGGTCGCACCGACCACGCGGTCCTCCATCACATGGAGGTCAACGTCGGCGCCACGATCCGGAGCTGGGACGGGCTGCTGCTCTTCTCGTGCTTCGTCCGCGACGACTTCGCTCCCGAGATCCGCCTCCGTGAGGTGCAGATCACGCGCGACCAGCTCCAGGAGGCGTTCGACGAGTTCGACGACCTCCTCCAGACCTTCCCCGTACGCGCTCCCGCCTAGCACCCCCCGGCGGGACCGAACGCCACCAACCCCCCGAGCCCTCAACCCCCCTGAGAGACGCTCTTCCGATCACTCCCAATCACAGGAACGAGCAAGATGCACAACACCAGCAGCGCCCAGTCCACGGTCGAGCCCGCGGAGCTCGGTCGCCCCAGCAAGGACCCGGAGCTCGTCGCTCTCGGTCGACGGATCAGCGCGCAGCG
>JBAZOW010000043.1:0-16798 GCA_041648495.1 Patulibacter sp. | reverse complement strand
GCGAACAACAGCAGCAGGAGCACGCCGTAGAGCGCGGCACTGAGCCGCGGGGTGCGGAACAGCGTCGCGCGCTCGAGCATGTCCCCGGCCGCCGCCAGCGACGAGCGGGACGGACGCTCGAAGACGACCGCGACGTCGACGGGGAGCCCCTGCCCGTCGAGCGTGAACGTGGTCGACGGATTGGGATCGCCGCCGGACCCGTACGGGAAGACCGGGACGTCACCGTCGTTGGTGTAGCAGAGCTGGAGACCGCGTCCCGACTTGATCTCGCGCCCGAACCGGAACCGCGGCGAGCTGTTGTCCGCGTACCCGCCCGGCACGGTGGCGCGCGCGATCGGCCGTCCCTGGTCGTCGGCCAGCAGGACCTGGAGCCGGGGCCCGGGCCGCCGTTCGGTACCGAGCTTCAATCGCCCGCCGTCGAACGTCCCGCCGATCGGCACGTCGAGCTGGCTCTGGCAGAAGGTCGACCCGGGGGGCAGCTCGGCGGCGATCCCGATCACGGGCACGTTCAGGCTGAACGCGTCGTCGGACTGGCGCAGCGCGCCGAGCACCACGAAGACCACGGCGCCGACCAGCACGGTGACCAGGAAGAGCAGTCCCGCCCTACGCATAGAACCGCTCCAGCATCAGGCCCCAGGCGAACAGGTTGAGGGCGACCAGGCCGCCGAGTCCGACGGCGATCGACGGCATCAGCCAGCGCTTGGGCAGCTCGAGCAGACCGCGCACCAGCACCGCGCCGACCAGCGGCGCGAGCGGCATCAGGTACCGGCCCTGGATGAACCCGGTGCCGCCCTTGTGGAACTCGGTCCAGTGCAGGGCACCGAGCAGCAGCACGCCGACCAGGGCGAAGAACCCCGGGATCAACCAGTCGATCCGCCGGCGCTCGCGCCAGGCACTGCGGCCGGCGAGCACGATCAGCACGGCCATCAGCGCGGTCAGCACGACGTAGACCCAGTTCGGGAAGCGGACCTCGAGCCAGCCGAACGCGCCCCAGGTGCCCTTGACGAAGAACTCCCAGGCCGGGTACGCGTGGATGCCCGGCGCGGGATCCATGAACGGCAGGCGGGGCAGGTAGAACTGCCAGACGTACGAGGGGAAGGCGTGCAGCGGAACGTCGCCGGACGAGTTGGCGACGTCGGCGCCCTGCGCGAGCGCGGCGACCCCGAGGGCGCGCGAGACGATGATCCACGCGCCCGCGGTGATCAAGAGCCCGAGGGCCGCGGCGCCGGCGATCCGCAGCAGGCCGCCGCGGGTCGCGGCCTCGGTCGGCGGGGCGGGCACCAGGCCCTCGTCGTGGGCCGCGCGGTCGTCGGCGGGCACGACGTCCGCGTCCGGAACCGGGTCGTCGGCGGACGTCGGCATGGCGGTGGCCGCGGCGCGGCGCGCGCGGAGCACCCCGAGCAGCAGCACCAGTCCGACCGGCGGCACCAGCGCGTAGCTGGTCGCCTTGACCACGATCGCCAGCCCGAGCACGAAGCAGAGCGCCAACGCGCGACGCGCGGTCAGCCCGCGACGCAGGACCACGGTGCCGAGCCAGAGCACCAGGCCCCAGGTGGCGAAGAGCGCGGCGTCGGGGGTCACCGAGCCGGACACGAAGAGCATCATCGGCGTCAGGCCGGTGAAGCCCGCGACCGCGGTCTGCAGCAGCCGACGCCGGCCGAACAGCTCGCCGGCCAGCAGCCAGGCGGCGATCACCGTGCCGAGCAGCCACAGCACCGAGATCAGTCGCATCGCGGTCAGCTGACCGAACAGATCGCTGCCCGAGGTCGCCAGGTAGGCCGGCAGCGTGGTCAGGTAGTAGAGCGGCGGGTTGCTCGCCGCGGGGTTGGCGAGCGCGCCGCCGTCGCGACGCGCGGCATCGCCGAGCTTGGCGTCGTCCCGTCGCCACTGCTCGTAGCGCTCGCGGTCCCAGGAGATCTTGACCGAGGTCTGACTCGCCGCGCGGTCGGCGTTGGACGCGATGGTCGCGAGCGATTCCTCGGTCGGCGTCGCGGGGCCCAGCGGTCCGGTCGCGGGCAGCGTGCCGGTCGTCGCCATCCAGATCGTGTAACTGACGTGGGCCCGCTCGTCGGGGGCCTGCATCGCCGGGGTCACGAGGGTCCAACCGGCCCCGAGGCTGAGCACCGCGAGGAGGAGCGCTAGCAACGGCAGCGGAACCCGCGCGGCGCCGGGACGCCGTAGAGCGGGTCTCGTCACGACGGCGGACCGTAACAGAATCGCACCGTCATCGCGCCTCAAGGGCCTGCTGGTATACAACGAACACGCCTTCGGCGCAGCGCTCCCACGTGAAGTGCTCCGCCCGCTCCCGACCGGCGGCGACGAGTCGCGCCGCGCGCTCCGGGTCGGCGAGCAGACCGCCGACCGCGGAAGCGATCGCCGCCGTGTCGTGGGGATCGAAGAAGACGGCCGCATCGCCGGCGACCTCCGGCAACGAGGTCGCGTTCGAGCAGGCGAGCGGGACCCCGCGCGTCATCGCCTCGAGTACGGGCAGGCCGAATCCCTCGTAGAGCGAGGGGTAGACGCAGCAGCTCGCCGCCCCGTAGATCCCCTCCAGGTCGGGGTCGGAGATCCACCCGGTGAAGGTCACGCGGTCGCTGATCCCGAGACGGTCGGCGTCGGCCCGCAGCGCCTCGTGCTCGATCGCCGCGCGTCCCGCGATCACCAGCCGCACGTCGGCGGCCTCGGGTCCGAGCAGGGCGAACGCCTCGAGCAGGCGCGCCAGGTTCTTGTGGGCGAGCGCGGCCGACACGCAGAGCACGATCCGCCCGTCGCCCAGGTCGAACCGCTCGCGGACGTCGGCCTCCGGCGTGACCTCGTCCGGCACGGTCATGCCGTGCCCGAGCAGCACCGGCACGATCCGCTCACGCGGGACCCGCAGGCGGTCGGCGACGTCGTCGCCGACCGCCGCCGAGATCGTGATCACCCGGTCGGCCCGGCGGGCCGCGGGCCCGACGAGCGCCTTCAGTCCCCAGCGGGCCGCCGTCGGGAAGGTCGTCGGGTACGCCTCGTAGATCAGGTCGAGGATCGTGACGACGCTCGGGCGCCCCGGGACGACGGGCGGTGACGTGGTGCCCAGCGAGTGCAGCAGGTCGACCCCGGCGCGAGCGGCGGCGCCGGGCAGCAGGAAGACCTCGGTCGCCACGCGCGCCGGCTTGTTGCGCGCGTCGACCGGCATCACGTGGACATGCACGTTGCCGGGCCAGCCCACCGTGCGCAGCGCCGGCCCCGCCTCGCGACCGCAGAAGACGGTGAACCGCACGTCGGGTCGGGCCCGCCCGAGCGCATCGACCAGCTGGTACGCGTAGATCTCGCTGCCGCCGACCTCGCCGGGGACGAGGTAGAGCAGATTGAGGCCGATGTGCTCCAGGCGCGCGCTCACGACCGCTCAGGATCGCACGCCGGCGGACGCGCGGGAGCCGTGCCGCCCGCGGGCTAGGCGAACCAGGCGGCGTCGGACTTCGCGAACTCGTACTCCAGATCGCGGGTCCGCTCGCCGATCTTGCGGGCGGGGATCCCGCCGACGATCGTGTAGGGGGCGACGTCGGCCGTCACGATCGCCCCGGCGGCGACCACGGCGCCCTCGCCGATCGTCACGCCCGGCAGGATCGTGGTCCGCGAGCTGACCCAGGCCCGATCCTCGATCGTCACCGGGCCGCCGACCGCGGCGAAGCTCGGCGACTGCGGATCGTGCTGCTGGGTGTAGATCGCGACCTCGCTCGACAGGTTGACGTTCGCGCCGAGCGTGATCCCGAGCCGACCGTCGAGCGTCGCCCGCGAGCCGACGATGCTGCCGGCTCCGATCGTGATGTTGCGTCCCCGGCGCAGCTCGGTCCAGCGGTAGAGCTGGGCGTTCGGGTGCAGTCGCACGCCGAGCACGTGGCGGGCGATCAGGTCGCGCAGCCGGCGCGACGGCAGCCGGCCGACGTACTCGCTGCCGACCAGGTCGAGCCCGTCGACCAGGGGTCGGGCGCGGACGCCCCAGCCCCGTCGCTGGACGAACTCGACGATCGCGGCACGCATCTCCCGGGACCCTAACGACCCGTACCGGGACGGCGCGCAGCCCCGGCGGCCTGCGGACCGCGGCTACAGGTTGGGCCAGTCGCGCTTGCCGACGGCGTCGAGCGCCGCCCGGCCCAGGCGGTAGCCGTGGTGGCGGGCCAGGTGCCCGGGGCGGACCGTGCGGCGACGGCGCGACGGCTGGGTCGCGTCGGCCGCGACGAACCGCTCCAGCGGGGCCGCGACGGTCGTCCAGCGGTAGCGGTCGGCGAGCGTCGCCAGGGCGGGCGCGAAGTCCTCGCGCGGACGCGACAGCACCCGATCGAGCGCCTCCGCGCAGCCGGCGACGTCCTCGGGGGCGAAGGACCGCCCGGCGTCCCGGCGCTCGATCTCGTCGGCCAGCTCGTCGCCGGCGCTGCAGACCACGGGGAGGCGGGCCCAGAAGCAGTCGAGCAGACGGGTGCGGAAGGCGAACCGCGTCTCGAGGTGGTCGTGATGGGCGTAGAGCGCGCAGCGTGCGTCGAGCAGCCAGTCGGCGCGCTCGTCGTACGGCACCCAGCCGTCGTGGAAGACCACGTGGTCGCCGAGCACCCCGAGCTGCTCGGCGACCGCTCGGGCGCGAGCGGCGGTCCGCTGTGCCGGGACCTGGGTCGCCGCCCCCATGAAGATCAGGCGGATCCGCGGGCGCTGCTCGGCGAGCCGGGCGACCGCGCGCACGGCGGTCTCCGGATCGAGCCACGGCCAGACGCCGCCGTTCCAGAGCACCAGGTCGTCGTCGGCCGAGAACTGCGGGAAGGCGCCGAGGATCCCGGCACCCCCGGTCGGCGCGGCGTCGTCGTCCGCCAGCCCGAACGGGACGACGTCGATCAGCGAGCGCAACGTGGGATCGGCGCGGTAGCGCGCCCCGTCGATCAGCCGCTCGGCGAGCAGGATCCCCAGGTAGAGGTCACGCTGCTTCTCGGTCGCGCAGAGCAGGAAGTCCCCGTCGCGCAGGGCCTCGACGATCCGGTCGGTGGCGAACTCGGTCAGGGTGTCGCCGATCCGCGGGCGCAGACCGGGGAACCCGCTCATGATCTCCAGCGGCTGCGGTACGTAGAGGTCGAAGACCACGCGGGCCGGCGACGAGCGGAGCAACCGCATCAGGCGCGGCCAGTGCGGCAGCGCCACGGCCACGTCCGTCATGTCCAGCAGCGGACGCAGCGCGTCGGGGTGCTGCGGCGTGTAGCCGACGCAGGGGATCCCGTCGATCTCGGCCGGGGGCGTGCCGACCCCGGCGAGCGTGACCGTCGCGCTGCGCCGCAGCACCCGCGCGAGCTCGAGCGCGCGGATGCTGGTGCCCGCGATCTGCCCGTCGAGACGGTCCTGGGAGATCACCAGGACGCGCGGCGGCGTCGGGCTCATGCCGACCCGGGGAACCGTCCCGCCAGCACCATCTGGCCGGCCAGGAACGGCGCGGCGCGCTCGCCGAGCCCGCGGGCGACGCGCAGCGCCGAGCCCGTGAAGAAGTACTGCCAGTCGACGGCGATCTCGGTCGCCCCGACGTCGGTCAGCAGCGCGCGGGCGTCGCGGACCGTGAACCAGCGCAGGTGCGTGCGGTCGAACGGACCGACGTCGTCGCGCGGCCAGGTCCCGCGGAGCAGCTCGCGGAAGGTCCGCAGGTACTGCACGTTCGGCAGGCTGATCACGATCGTCCCACCGGGACGCAGCCGGGCGGCCGCCGCCTCGAGCGTGACCCACGGCTCGACCAGGTGCTCGAGCACGTCGGCGGCGATCACGCAGTCGAAGGTGCCCAGGTCGTCCGCCGCCAGACCGCTGTTGAGGTCGGCGCAGATCACGCGGTCGAGCTGCTCGGCGGCCTCGGCCGCGTAGTCCTCGAGCAGCTCGATCCCGACGACCTCCGCCCCCTGGCGGGCCTTCAGCGCCGCCCCGAGCGCGCCGGAGGCACAGCCGAGGTCGAGGATCCGCTGGGCGTTGTGGGGGACCAGCCGCTGCACGTCGGGACGAGTGGTCTCGTAGCCCAGGCGGCGGAGTTCGCGCATGTTGTCCGTCGACATCTCCGACGGATCGTACGGGTCACCGGGTGATCGGCGTCAGGACTCGGTGGGCTCGACCGCCGCCGCCCGGGCGGGCAGCACCGCCTCGCGGACCAGCCAGACGAGCGATCCGCGGGCGATCAACGCGATGATCGCCCCGGCGACCAGGCCGGTCAGCAGGGTCGAGACGTCGGTCCGGGCCGCGAGCTCGCCGGCCACGACCACCACGCCGACCATCGCGATCACGGTGGCGGCCGCACGTCGGCCGGAGTCGACCGCGAACAGCGGCAGGATCGCGACGCCGGTCACGACCAACTCCGTCAGCCAGGTGATCCGCGCGGCGGCGTCGGCCCCGTACTCGAGCGTGAAGACGACGTGCGCGGCCAGGTTGACGGCCAGCCCGATCGCGTTGAAGGCCAGGTAGCGCTTGCCGTGGCCGGTGGTCACGTAGACGAACGCGAGCACGAACGAGAGCATCAGCAGCGGCGCGAGCGGGGCGAGCAGCTGGATGAAGTACTCGGCGCCGCGGGCCTCCGGGCCGCCGATCGCGTCGGTCAGGATCCGGGCGCACGCGACCATCGCGCAGCCGGCCAGCGCGCCGATCGCGGCGACCGCGACGACCAGCCGGTGGGTCAGGTGGTCGTGCAGCAAGGTGGCGGTCCGGGCGCGGACGGCGAGCAGCGGCAGCGCCGCGCCGCCGACGATCGCCGCCGCGACCATCAGCTGGTCGACGAACTGGAAGGCGAAGACGTAGCGGCCGATCACCGCGTCGGTCTCGGTCTCGTTGATGAAGAAGACGTACGACCGCATGTAGAGCGCGACGAGGATCAGCGCGCCGGCCAGCGGCGCGACCTCGAGCAGCAGCGAGCGCACGCGGGGCCACTGGGGTCCGGGGATCTGGCGTCCGAGCGACGGGGCCTTGCGCAGCTCGAACCGCATGACCACGGCGAGCGCGATCGTCGGTCCGGTGAAGCCGACCAGGGCCAGCAGCGGCGCCGACGCCCCGGCGGCGGCGCAGACGGCGATCAGGACCAGCCCGACGACCGCGCCGAGCGCCTCCCACCCGGTCTGGCGGTGCAGTCGCTGGTCGACCTGGAGCCACGGCGTGGCGTTGAGCACGATCGCGCGCGGCAGGATCTGGCCGCCGAGGGCAACCGCGAGCAGCGCGGCTCCGGACCCCCGCAGGCCGATCGTGAACGCGACGATCAGCACGGCGGCGGCGATCCCGAATCCCACCCGGACCGGGATCAGCGCGCGGGGACTCGGGGCCGTCGCGGGGTCCTGGACGATCCGCCGGACCACCACGGACGACAGCCCGGGGTCGACCGCGAACGCCATCAGCCCGATCAGCTGCAGCACCGTGCCCCAGCCGGCGTACTCCTCGATCCCGAGGTAGCGGACGACGATCGCCATGCTGCCGACCGAGGCGAGCAGCGCGAAGCCGCGGGCCCCGACCTGGGCGAGCACCGTACGGGCGGCGCCCTGGGGCGTCGGGGCGCGGTGGTGCACCGGCGCGGTGCTGTCGGGAGGGGTGGCGGTCACGGGCGTCGTGGGGCCGAGAGCCGAGCGCGGACCGAGCCGCGTCCGATGCCCGAGCGGAATCGTACGCGGATGCCCGGTGGCTCGCCGAGGACGACGTATCCAATACGGTCCGGGCCATGTCGCTGACGGGAACCGCCGTGCAACGGATCGCCGCCCTGGCCGATCGGGTCGGGGCGGGAGGACCAGCCCGCGCGGTCCACCAGCGGGTCAGCCCGCTGGCCCGGCGCAACGCCCGGGACGACCTCCACCTGCAGCTGCTGCTCGCGCACGGGCTCCAGCAGGACGCCAACTGCATCGACGTCGGGGCGCACTGCGGCGACGTGCTCGAGCAGATCGTGCGCTACGCCCCCGACGGCGCCCACCTGGCGTTCGAGCCGCTGCCGGCGCAGGCCGCGGACCTGCGCGAACGCTTCCCCGGTGTCGATGTCCACCACGCGGCGGTCGCGGCGGAGGCCGGCACGGCGACGTTCACCCACGTGGTCTCCAACCCGCAGCTGAGCGGGTTGCGCGATCGGGGCTTCGCGGGGGAGTCGTCCGAGTCGTTCGAGGTCCCGGTCAAGCGGCTCGACGACTGCGTCGACCCGGCGCGGCCGGTCTCGCTGCTCAAGATCGACGTCGAGGGCGCCGAGTTGGGCGTGCTCGAAGGCGGCATCGAGATGCTCGAGCGCGACCAGCCGACGGTGGTCTTCGAGCACGGGGTCGGGGGAGCGGACCACTTCGGCACGAGCCCGGGGGACGTCCACGACCTGCTGGTCGGCGAGGTCGGCCTGCGGATCTTCGACATCGACGGCGAGGGCCCCTACTCGCGGGCCGACTTCGAGCGGGTCTTCACCGAGCCGATCTGGTTCTTCGTGGCGCACCGCTAGTCGGTGCCCCGGGGGCCCGCCGCCCCGCCCGGGGGTCGCTAGCCTCCGTGCGATGCGCGTGGCGTGGCTGACCCCGGAGCTTCCGTACTGGCCGGGGGGCAGTGGCGGCTCGACCCGCCAGTTCCAGCTGATCAAGCAGCTGATCGCCCGCGGAGCCGCGGTCGACGTGGTCGCTCCGGTGCACCCCGACCAGCAGGCCGGACGGGCGTCGTTGACCGACATCGGCGCGACGCTGCTCGCGGTCGACCGCCCGGCGTCCCGGGTCCGTGAGGTGCTGCGGACGGTGCGGACCGCCCCCGGCGTGCTGCCGCGGGCGCTGACGATGCCCGTCGCCGCCTGGCAGGTCGAGGTCTTCTGGCGGCAGCTGCAGCAGGCGAAGGACGACGCGCTGGCCCGCGACCCCGACGTGATCCTGGTCGAGCACGACTGGGCGGCCCGCTGGACGCGCGACCTGCCGGCCGGGATCCCCAAGGTCTCCGGGCTGGAGAACCTCTCCTGGGACTACTACGCGCGTCGTGCCGCCTCCGCCGAGGGCCTCCAGCGGCGTCTGCTGGGGATCGAGGCCCGTCGCTTCCGCCGCTTCGATCGGCGCACGCTGTCGGCGTTCGACCTGCTGCTGGCGATGTCCCAGGACGACCTCGAGGAGCTGCGGACGGTCAGCGACCGCCCCGCGATCGTCACGCCGAACGGGGTCGACACCGACGCGCTGATCCCATCGCCGCTGCCCGACTCGCCGACGGTGCTGTTCACGGGGACCTTCGGCTACGCGCCCAACGCCGAGGCGCTCCGCTGGCTGCTGAGCGAGATCTGGCCGCGGGTCAGCGCGCGGAAGCCGGACGCGAAGCTGCTGGTCGTCGGCAAGGGCGTCCCCGACGAGATCGCGGCGCTGGCCGACGACAGCGTGACGCTGGCCGGCTGGGTTCCCGAGATGCAGCCCTGGTTCGACCGGGCACGCGTGGTGATCGTGCCGATGCGCTCCGGCGGTGGGACCCGGCTGAAGGTGCTCGACGGCCTGGCGAGCGGACGGCCGTTGGTCAGCACGACGATGGGCGCGATGGGCGTCGACGTGGTCGACGGCGAGCAGGTCGTGCTGGCCGACGGCGCCGAGGCGTTCGCGGCGGCGACGGTCGCGATCCTCGACGACCCCGAGCGCGGCGCCCGGATCGGCGCGGCCGGCCGGAAGGTCGCAGAGGACGTCTACGACTGGCGCGCGATCGGAGCGCGGTTGGACGTCGCCCTGCGCGAGCTGGTGGCGACGCGGGGCTGAGCCGGCGGCGCCTCGCCGGGGGACCGCCGCGAACGTGTACGCCGCATCGGTAGGTTCATCGGATGCAACCAGCATCGTGCTTCCGGGCGGCCGCCGCGACCGTCCTGGCTGTGGCCGCGACGGCGTCGTTCGCCTCGGCCTCATCCGCAACCACCTACGCGGCGCAGAAGCCGACGACCTTCGCCCACGACGGCCTCCGCGCCACCTGGTCGAAGGTCGTCGGCCTGGCGGTCGAGAAGCCGGGCGTCGATACGGCCATGGTCGAGCCGGGGCAGCGATTCGCGATCCGGGTCCGCGCGACCAAGAAGGCCGCGCGCTCCGCCCGCGTC
Organism: Patulibacter sp.; assembly: GCA_041648495.1. Lineage (GTDB taxonomy): Bacteria > Actinomycetota > Thermoleophilia > Solirubrobacterales > Solirubrobacteraceae > Patulibacter. Next base: position 6,765 of record JBAZOW010000043.1, on the reverse strand, counting down.
CGGATCACGGGCACCCGCGAAGCGGGGGAAGCCGGTCCGAAGCGCGTGGTCCTGCGGAAGTCCGTCCGCAGCGGAACCGTCGGCCTGCGGGTGGCGAAGGTTCCCGGGACGTACCGGGTGCAGGTGCGGATCGGCAAGCGCGTCCGGAACGTGCAGGTCGTCGTCGAGGTCCGAACGTCGCCGGACGCGGCGCCGAAGCCTGCCCCGGTGCCGGTCTGCGATCCGAACCTCGGGTTCCTGGCCGCGCCCCCGGGCGTCGTCGCCCCGAGCATCGCCCCGGTCACGGTCGTCAACCAGGGCAGCTTCCCGCTGCTGTACGGCGGCGGCGTGATCTGGGAGCGCCAGGAGGGGGCGGGGTGGGCGACCGCACCGTTCCCGACCAACTTCACCGCTTCGACCTTCAAGCTCACGGCCGCGCCCGGCGCCGTGATCCCGCGGGTCGCCGTCGTCTGGAGCTTGGATACGGGCACCTACCGTGCGGCGCTGCCGGTGCGGTGCGCCGACAGCGGCGTCGAGGGCGTGCTCTACTCCGCGCCGGTCGCGGTGACCCGCCGTGTGTACGCGAACGGGAACGGGAGCCCCGTGCCGCTGCCGCTCGGCAACGACATCGCCCCGCCCCCGCCGGTGGTCCCGGCCCCGTAAGCGTCGAGCGGGCGCCGCGCTAGAGCAGCGCCCGCACCACGCGCCAGAAGGCGCGCTGCGCGGCGGCGACGCCCGGCAGCGCGTTGGCGGCCGCGAGGAACTCGGAGTCGAGGCTGCTGGTCAGCCCGTCGGCGAAGGTCCGGGCGTCGACCGTGACGGTCCGCTTGACCGCCCGACGGTGACGGAGCATCGCCGGCAGCTCCCGCAGGACCGCGGCCTGAGCACGCAGCTTCGGCTTCAGCCAGCCCGCGCGCCACGAGACGGGGAGCAGCAGCAGCTCGAAGACCAGCAGCGCCGGCAGCAGCAGGGCCAGCAGGCGCGTCGGGTAGGTCCCGACGATCGTCCACCAGCGGTTGCGCTCCAGGTAGAACCACTTGTAATCGCCCTTGGTGAAGGCGTAGTCGTGCTCCGCGCGGGCCGCCGGCACGACGCCGATCCCCCAGCCGACCAGCCGCAGCCGCAGCGACAGGTCGAGGTCCTCGCCATACATGAAGTAGTGCGACTGGAACCCCTGGGCGGCGTCCCACGCCGCGCGGCGGATCACCATCGCCGCGCCGGACGCGAAGCCCACGGCCTGCGGCGTCGTCGGGGCGTCGGCGATCGGCCGGCCGTGGCCGTCGGCCCAGCCGAAGCCGAGGAAGTGGACCGCGTTGCCCCAGGTGTTGACCTGGTCGCCGCCGGGCAGCGTGACGAGCGCCTGCCAGGCGCCCCACTCGGGCCGCTCGGCGGCCGTCGCGCGGAGCGCCTCGAGGAACCCCGGCTGCGGCACGCTGTCGGGGTTGAGCAGCAGGATCAGCTCGGCGTCGGTCGCGTCGACGCCGACCTGGCATCCGGCGGCGAACCCGCCGTTGGTGCCGGTCTCGATCACGGTCGCCCACGGGGCCGCAGCCCGGAACGCGTCGGGACCGCCATCGGTCGAGGCGTTGTCGACGAGCACGACCTCGTCGCGGTCCGTCCGCTGCTCGGCGAGCGCGACCAGCGTCGCAGGCACGTCGTCCGCGCTGTCGTGCGTGACGATGACGACGGCGATCCCGGGTGCGGAATCGCTCACGACACGGGGTCCCGGTCCGCGGCGGGCGTCGTCCCGTCGGCGGCCGGCGTGCGCTCCAGGTCGGCGACCCGGCGCTGGAGTAGGCCGACCTGCTGCGCGAGCACCTTGTTCTGCTCGGCCAGCCGCGAGATCACGACCGAGAAGTGCAGCAGCAGCATCGCGACGAAGCCGAGCGCGACCGCGAACAGCGTCGACGGGCCGTAGCCGATCCCGATCGCCTCGGAGATCCGGTCGAGCAGCCCCTTCCACAGCGAGAGCCCGAACAGGGTGGCCGTGGTCAGCAGCCAGAGCAGGGCGTACCGCTCGAGCAGCCGACGGCGACGGACGAGCTCGAAGACGAGGGCGAACAGCCCCAGGCTGACGAGGATCGAGACGATCTGGAGTTGCGTCTGCACGGTCGGCTCCGGACTAGATGCCGTGCTCGGCGGACACGGCGGCGGGGTCGCCGGCCTCGACGTTCGGACGGGCCCGCAGCAGGCCGATCATGATCGCCAGCAGGACCTTGATCATGTAGAGCGCCGAGTGCAGTGGCCGGATCGACGATTCACCGGTGGTCCGGGCCCGCATCGTCACCGGGATCTCCTCGCGCGACAGCCGGTGGGCGTGGAGCATCAGCACGGCCTCGACCTCGGGGTAGTCGTGCGGGTAGTCCCGCGCGAACAGCTCGATCGCCTTGCGATCGCACATCCGGAAGCCCGACGTCGGATCGGTCACGCGCTGCCGGGTGATCACCGACAGCAGGACCGCGAAGAAGCGGATCCCGACGCGGCGGATCCAGGACGAGCGGAACCCCTGCTGTCCCTGGTCGATGAATCGCGACCCGGTGACCATGTTCAGCTCGGGGTGCGCGTTCAGGTGCGCCAGCAGCTTGGAGATCTCGCCGGCGTCGTGCTGCCCGTCGCCGTCGACCTGGACCGCGACGTCGTAGTCCTGCTCGCGGGCGTAGAGGTAGCCGGCCTGGACCGCGCCGCCGATCCCGAGATTGAACGGCAGCTGGATCACGGCGGCCCCGGCTTCGCGGGCCGCACGCGCGGTCGCGTCGGTCGAGCCGTCGTCGACGACCAGCACGTCGAAGCCCGGGGCGTTCGTCCGGATATCGACGATCGTCGCGGCGATCGCGCCGACTTCGTTGTACGCGGGGACGATGGCGAGGTTGCGGGTCATACCGGGGGCGGAAGCGCCGGGCGTGCGAGCAGGGCTCGGCCACGCGGTCGAGTGCGCGATTCCGGCTGGGAGCGTAAACGATGGGTAAGGGGCGGCGAGCCGCCACCGCGTCCTTGCCGCCTCTGCCTTAGGCTTCTCGCCATGCCGAAGCGTGCCCTCATCACCGGAATTACCGGTCAGGACGGTTCCTATCTCGCCGAGCTGCTGCTCGAGCAGGGATACGAGGTCCACGGCATGGTCCGGCGGGCCTCGACCGAGAAGTTCGACCGGATCGAGCACCTGCGCGACAAGATCACGCTGCACCAGGGCGACCTGCTCGACCAGCGCTCGCTCGTCGACACGATGCGGGCGTCCAACCCCGACGAGATCTACAACCTGGCGGCGATGAGCTTCGTCGGCCTGTCGTGGGTCCAACCGACGCTGACGGCCGACTTCACCGGCGTCGGCGTGACCCGGGTCCTGGAGGCGATGCGCGAGGCCTGCCCCGAGGCCCGCTTCTACCAGGCGTCGTCGTCGGAGATGTTCGGCATGGTCCGGGAGGTCCCGCAGAACGAGGAGACCCCGCTCTACCCGCGCTCGCCGTACGGCGTGGCCAAGGTCTACGGCCACTTCATCACGATCAACTACCGCGAGTCCTACGGTCTGCACGCGACCAGCGGGATCCTCTTCAACCACGAGTCCCCGCGCCGCGGCCTGGAGTTCGTGACCCGCAAGATCACCTGGCACGCCGCCGCGATCAAGCTCGGCAAGCGCGACAAGCTGGCGCTCGGCAACCTCGACGCCAAGCGCGACTGGGGCTACGCCAAGGACTACGTCAAGGCGATGTGGCTGATGCTGCAGCAGGACAAGGCCGAGGACTACGTGATCGCCACCGGGCAGACGAACACGGTCCGCGAGTGCGTCCAGGTCGCCTTCGACGAGGCGGGGCTGGGCGACTGGGAGCAGTACGTCGAGATCGACCCGCAGTTCGTCCGGCCCGCCGAGGTCGACCTGCTGATCGGTGATCCGGCGAAAGCCGAGAAGGACCTCGGCTGGGTGCCCGAGACGAGCTTCGAAGAGCTGATCCGCCTGATGACCCGCGCGGACCTCGAGCTGCTGTCCCGCTGATGGAGGTCCGCGACACGACGCTGCCCGACGCCAGGCTGGTGGTCCCGCGGGTCTTTCCGGACGACCGCGGCTTCTTCGCCGAGACGTTCCGGGAGAGCGCGCTCGCCGACGCCGGGATCCGCGAGCAGTGGGTCCAGGACAACCACTCGCGCTCGTCGCGCGGGGTCGTTCGCGGGCTGCACTTCCAGATCGGCGACGGCTGCGCCAAGCTCGTGCGCTGCGGACGTGGGCGGATCTGGGACGTGATCGTCGACCTGCGCAGGGGCTCGCCGAGCTACGGGCGCTGGGAGGGCTTCGAGCTGACCGACGAGAACATGCACGTGCTCTACGTGCCGGTCGGCTTCGCCCACGGCTTCTGCGTGCTCAGTGACGTCGCCGACGTGCTCTACAAGCAGACGCGGTACTACTCCGGCGACGTCGAGCGCGGGATCGCCTACGACGATCCCCAGGTCGCCGTCGAGTGGCCGCTGGGGAGCGACGAGATCCAGGTCTCCGAGCGCGACGCCACCGGCCCGAAGCTGGCGGACGTGGCCGACGAGCTGCCGTTCGTCTTCTCGCGGGGCTGAGCGGGACGGGCCGGAGGTTCCACGCGCCGGACCCTGAGCGTCCATCGACGCGCGGGACCGCCTGGGGGCGTCGGACCCCTCGGCGAGTCAGACACTGCACGGTCGACCGATGCGTCGGACCCTTGCAGCGGACGGCCCGCTCCGCGAGTCGGACACTGCACGGTCGAGCCGCGCGCCGGACCCTGCAGTGCACGGCCCGCTCCGCGAGTTGGACGCTGCACGGCCGACCGAGCCGTCGGATCCCTGCAGCGGACGGTCCGGGAGGAAGGTCGGGGGGCGAAGTCGGAACCGTCCGAGGGTCAAGCATGCATGCGACCTTCGCCACTCCGTTCCCACCGTGTGACCACCCCCCTCGCGCTCGCGGTATCCATCCTCTGCGCTCCGATGCTGCCGATCACCCCCGCGGGAGCCGACAGCTACGACGTCTGGTCGTGCCGTGCCCCCGACGGGTCTCCAGCGATCGTGCGGGACGACGGGGGTGGGTGGACCGAGTCGATCTCGGACTCGCTCGCAGGAAACGTGCTGCAGAACGAATGCGCCGGCGCCGGATCTCTCTACGCGGAGCACGGCTCGGAAGGCGCGCATTTGGCTGGTTCCCAGTCCTCTTGGCGATTCGAAGCTCCGACGGACCTCCAGATCAGTGACTACTCCTTGGACTTGTCCGGATGGGCTCGCGGAACCCGCTCGTGGGGAGGCGAGACCAAAGGGCTCGTGGGCGTTCTCGACAGTACCCAGGCGAGCGCCGGTGCGTGGACCCTAGAACGTGATGGGGGCACCGAGGAAGTGACGATCTCCCGCGGAGTTATATCCGCCTCTCCCGGCGGGGCGCAGTGGATACAGGTACTAGCGCGGTGTGTCGGTGAGAGCACCGAATACTGCATGCCGAGTCCTGGCTTTGGGATCGCCAACTTCCGGCTCTTTCGCAGCAAGATCACCCTCCGTGACACCGAGGCTCCGGTCGTCACCGGGGTCCAGGGCGACGCGGTCAGCTCCGGAATCTGGCCGCCGAGCGGGGTCGCGATGACCGTGGCCGCGACCGATCGGGGTGGCGGAGTGCTGCGGGTCGGGGTCGAGGTCGACGGGGGCGAGCCGCAGTGGCACGCGGTCGCCGACGCGCCCTGCCGGATCTGGCCGGGCACCGCGCGGGCGTTCGTGGCGCCCAAGCCGTGTCCGAGCGTCACCAGCACCACGCTGACGATCCCGACCGGCGCCTTCGGCTCGGGCGTCCGCACCGTGCGCGTCCTGGTCGAGGACGCCGGAGGCAACCAGACGACCGCCTATGGGCCGATCAGCAAGCGGATCAGCGCGGCGGTCGGTCCCGGCGGCGACGGCGTCGGTCCCGATCCCGCGGTGCCGAGCGATCCCGCGGGCGGTGGGGAACCACCGTCGCCCCCGCCCCCGCCCGTCGTGCCGCTCGCGCTCGCTCCGGTCCCCGGCTCCGCAACGCCGGTCCTCGATCCAGGTCCCGCGAACGGCACCCCGGCCACGAGCCGGGTCCGACTCAGCGTCCGCTGGGACGGGACCGCGTCCGCGCTGCGGAAGATCCGCTTCGGCCAGCGCCCGGTGCTGCGGGGGCAGCTGACCACCGCAGACGGGCGCCCGGTGCGCGACGCGGCGATCCGCGTCGGCGTGACACAGGAGCACCGCAGCGCCGGCCGCGTCGAGCACCAGGCGCTGCGGACCGATGCGGCGGGCAGCTTCCGCTGGCAGTTGCCGAAGGGCATCGGATCGCGGCGCATCGTCCTCGCCTACTACGAGCGCGTCGGGGGAACGGTGCCCGCGGTCAGCACGTCGCTGCGGCTCCAGGTCGCTGCGGCGGTGCGGATGACGCTCGATCGTCGGACCGCTCGACAGGGACAGACGGTGCGGCTGCGCGGCCGACTCGTCGGTCGCCCGCTGCCGAAGGTCGGCAGCGTGATCGAGCTGCAGGCCCGCAACCCCGGACGCAAGTGGATCACCTTCCGCACGATCCGGGCCAACCGCGCCGGTCGCTTCCAGGCCGGCTACCGGTTCCGGATGCCGGGGCCGGCGGTCTTCGAGATGCGAGCGCGCGTCCGCAAGTCCGGCGACTACCCCTACACCACCGGCGTTTCGCCCCACCGACGGATCACGGTGCGCTGAGTCGTCGCTCCGGCTCGACGGTTCGGGACGCGCCAGGACGAGCGAGGCGGGCGCGGCCGGGCGGAGACGTACGGGCCTGCGCCGCGCGGCCGACGGCCGCGCGGCAAGGTGCGC
>JBAZOW010000042.1:0-16826 GCA_041648495.1 Patulibacter sp. | reverse complement strand
CCGATCGTCGTGCTCGCCGAGCTCGGGGGCGACGGCTCCGCGGTCTACGTCCGGGACGAGGGTCCGGGGTTCGATCCCGCGTCGGTACCGCCGCAGCGGCGCGGCCTGCGCGACTCGATCCTGACCCGGATGGCGCGCGTCGGCGGCCAGGCGACGGTCGAGAGCGCCCCCGGCGAGGGGACCGAGATCGCCCTGCGCCTGCCCGCGAACGACCGGGGCGCACGGTGAGCGCGCCGACGCGCGTGGTGCTGGTCGACGACCACCACCTGTTCCGCGCCGGCGTTCGGGCGGAGCTGGCCGAGACCTGCGAGGTCGTCGGAGAGGCCGCTGCCCCGGCGGAGGCGATCGCCGTGATCCAGCGGACCGCCCCGGACGTGGTGCTGCTCGACGTGCACCTGCCCGACGGCGGCGGACTGGCGGTGCTCGAGGCCTTCCGCGGGGTGCCCGACGCGCCGGCGTTCCTCGCGCTGTCGGTCTCCGACGCGCCCGCGGACGTCGTGCCGATGGTGCGGGCCGGCGCGCGCGGCTACGTCACCAAGACGATCGAGACCTCGGCGCTCGTCACCGCGATCGAGCAGGTCCGCCGGGGCGATGCCTACTTCAGCCCCCGGCTGGCGGCGTTCGTGCTCCAGGCGTTCACCGCTCCGGAGCCGGCCGAGCGCGACGAGGAACTGGAGCAGCTGACTCCCCGCGAGCAGGAGGTCCTCCACCTGATCGCCCGGGGGTACGCGTACAAGCGGATCGCGCTGCGACTGGAGGTCAGCCCGCGCACGGTCGAGACCCACGTCAGCTCGGTGCTGCGCAAGCTCCAGCTCTCCTCGCGCCACGAGCTGAGCCACTGGGCGACCAGGCGCGGGCTCGTCGATCCGAACGCCGACGACGGCGAGGCGACGTGACCGGCGACGTGCCGCCGTCGGACGCCGACACGCGCTACGTCTGCGTCGGATGCGGCACCCACTGGCGGTACGACCAGGTCCGCGTGATCGCCTGCTGTCGGGAGTGCGGCAGCGGGCTCTGGGCTCTCGACCGCGAGGCACGGACGGCACGTCCGCCGCGCGCGTCGCGCGTCCGGCCTGCCCCCGCCGGGACCTTGGGCCGGTGACGGGACCCGCCGCCGCGGGATCGTGGCCGCGATGATGGGCCCATGCTGATGCTGGCCGCGGTCGTGATCGTGCTCGTGGCCCTGGTCATCAGCTGGTGGCGGGAGCCCCGCCGGCTGCGCAACGGCGTGCTGTTGGTGACGCTGGTCGTGCTGGCGCTGCTCACGGGGGCGATCGAAGGTCCGCAGCCGATCCGGACGATCTGCGTGGTGATCGTGATCGGCAGCCTGGTGCTGCTGCCGGTCGCGACGTTGATCACGGGCGTCGTGCTGGTCGGCAACGGCGTGGTGATGGTGCAGCACGAGCGACCCTCGCCGGGCAACGCCCTGAGCGCGCTGACCGGCCTGCTGTTGCTCGCCGTGCTGGCGGCCGCGACGATCGCGGCGACGCAGGTCGAGGACACCGTGGTGCTCGGCGTCGTCGCCACGGCGGTCGTCGTGGTCGGGTACCTGTCGCTGGTCTTCGTGTCGTTCTCCGCGTACTCGCTGCTCTACGCGCTCCGGCGGCGAACGCGACCGGTGGACGGGATCGTGGTGCTGGGAGCGGGCCTGGTCGACGGAGACGTGCCGCCGCTGCTGGAGGCGCGACTGGAGCGGGGACTGCGGCTGTACCGGGAGCACGGGGCACGGGGCTGGCCGTCGCCGGCGTTGGTGCCGTCGGGCGGGCGCGGGCCCGACGAGCCCCTGGCGGAGGGCATCGCGATGGCGCGATGGCTGCACGAGCACGGCGTGCCCGCGCGGGACGTCCTGCCGGAGACGAAGGCGAGCACCACCGAGGAGAACCTGACGCTCGGAGCCCGCGTGCTCGCCGAGCACGACCGTGGGGCCCGGATCGCGGTCGTCACCAACACCTACCACTCGTTCCGCGCCGCGCTGCTCGCCCGTCACCTGCGTTTGGACGCCGAGACCTTCGGCGCCCGCACCGCGGCCTACTTCGTCCCCTCGGCCTACCTGCGCGAGTTCGTCGCCGTTCTCCGCATGCACCTCGGGTGGCACGTGGTCGCGATCGGCTCGCTCACGCTGGTGATGGCCCTGCTGACGTGGGCGTCGGTGCGGGGCGGGTGACGGGCGTCGGCTTCGAGGACCGCGAGTCCGCACCGATTCGCGCGGCGCCTTGCGCGCACGTCCGCTCGGCACGCAAGTCAGATCGTCTTATCCGTACTCACTGACGTCCCCGGTTGCACGTGCGGTCGCTGACGGTTACGGTACCCATGCTCGGTCCGTCCCCCCGGCCTCTACTCAGAGGACGAGACTATGTCTCCCATTCGACGGATCAGCCTCGCCGCAACCGCGGCGATGGCCGTTCTGGCTCTCGCGATCCCCACCAGCGCCTCCGCGATCAGCATCAACGGCGGCACGTACGACGTGATGGGCGGCGTCACGTACTTCGGTATGGCCTCCGCCTCCGCAAACGCCGACATCGGGGTGGTGTGCTACCACTACCTTGGCCCCGGCATCGGGTACGGGTGGGGCCTCGCCACCGGCCAGGCATCGACGCGGTTCGTCCCGCCCTTCCAGGCGACCGACTCGGCGTGGGGGGGCAACTGTGACCTGGAGGACGACACAGACATCGGAGCGGCGCAGGTCCACGTCGGAGGAGCGTTGATGCTCACCCTGACCGGCCTCAAGCCGGGGCAGAACCCGCTGTCTCCCCAGCGCGCGTACAACGGCACGCTGGGACTCAACGCCAACAGCAGCATACGCTTCCAGCTGGCGAAGTTCCCCGGCTGCACGGTCTCCGTAGCCGGACCGCAGACGGTGGATCTCTCGTCGGGCGGCGAGATCACGGTGAACGACACCAACGACACGATCATGCTGGACCTCTACGACACCGAGTTCGCGGCGACCAAGACCGCAAGCTGCCCGAGCAGGATCGGCGACAGCGTGACGATCATGCAGCCTGGTTTCGGCTGGTGGTTCCAGGGCGTGACGGTCACCCCGTGAGCCGCTGCGCTGTCGGTGCGTGAGGAGCGCACTCCGACAGCGCCGATTCCGCGGCGCCTGCCCCGAGTCGGGCATGCGCCGCGGCCCTCCCGCTCGAAGTGAAACGTTCCCAGGAGGACTAGGCGTCGGCCTGCCCGCTTCCTAGCGTGGCCTGGTCGTCTGCTGTTGCGGCTCCCGCGGGCCCATATACGTGGCCGGGGACGGCCGACCTCGCGAGAGCCGCAGCAGTGGTGACAACCAAGCGCACAAATACCCCGCTGGCCCCAAACATCAATGTAGGCTGCAGACACTTTCGCGGCTATCGAGGCCGCGAGTACCCACGAGGGATAGAGAATGCGGCGATGGCGGTCGGCTTTGGTAGCGGCAGCGGGAGCAGCGGCGTTGGCCGCAGTCCCCACGAGCGCAGCAGAACCACACCCACTAGGCGGGCGGTTCCAAGCCCAGGGCGTGCAACCTGCTCTAGGAACGGCGCCACTGAGCGGCGAACTAGCGCGCGCCGGCCTCGAGGCACGGCGCGCCTCCGCGCTGAGGCACCGCGGCACCGTGTCGGCGGCCACGGTGCGAGCGATCGTAGACGACATCGCTCCTGCCCTAACGTCGGCGGAGCCGAGCGTGCCGCAGCCGTCTGAGGTCGCACGGGTCCTTGGCCCTAGGGCCGTGCAGATTCGAGACGAGAGCGGCAAGCCGAAGGGCGCCGCGATCAGCAGCCTTCCGATCGCGGTCCCCGGCACCGCCAAAGAACCGTGGCAACTCGTCGATCTCGCCTGGAAGCCGACCGGCGAGCGACTGACCGTGTCGCGCTCCGCGATTCCCGTCTCCCTGCCGACCGCTGGATCCGGCCCAATCCGAGTTGGCGATCTCGGGGCCCGGCTCGCTCCGGAAGCGGCGTCCTCCGTCACCGCGAACGTCTCAGACGAGTCCGTCATCTACCCGAACGTCGCTCCCGACACAGACCTGGCCGTGCGATCGCTGAGTGTCGGGGCGCAGGTCGGCTGGGTGCTGCGAAGCCCGGCAGCGAGCGAGACGATCCGGGTCCCGCTTGAGCTTCCCGCTGGTGTGTCGTCTCGACTGGACCGCAAGGGTGGCATCGAGCTCATCGATGCCGGTGGGCGCCGGGTGGGTTCCTGGTCCGCCGCGACCGCAGTCGACGCTGGAGGGTTCCCCCTTGCGCTCGAGACCAGCCTCGACGGGTCGACGGTCACGATCCGGGTCGATCACCGGGCCGACGAAACCGAGTACCCGGTCGTCGTGGACCCGTATTTCCAGGCCGGAGGTAGCGCGTCGACCAGCGACTTCAACGCGTGGGAGTTCTCCAAGACCCGGAGCAACCTCTCGTTTCACACCAACGATCCTGGTGTTCCAGGTGGCCGCACATCGCTGTTCCTCGGGTCAGGCAACGTAGGGGGATGGGCCCCGACCGACTTCGCGACCTTGGGACGCCCAGCTCCAGGCGACCAGACAATCGGAACGCCGGGGCCCAGCGGACGCAGGGTTTCCCCCGAGCACGCGTACTGGTCGTTCGGCTCGGTCCAAGCGATCAAGACCAGGAATCGGCAACAGACAGGAATGCCACCAGCTCGTCCGGCGGTAGCTATCGGATTCTCCCCGCAGCTCAGCCCTCCTACGGCCGACACCACCATGTCGTTCGGGCCCAATGACCTGTATCTCCATTTTGGCCCGTGGCACCTAGACTACGCAACATTCCAGGAAGTCTCAGCAAATATCTTTGCTTACAGCGCGCCTGGTGCTGCGAATTCGGGGGCCTGGGCGGTGGTGAGCATGCTCCCCGGCGGCTCCAACGTGCCCGATGCGTATGAACCGATCTACCCGCCGGCCGATCCCAACGATTTGTCGACGCTCAGCCTTACGTCGTACAGCCTGAACGCTGTCGACGATGTCGCCCCGACGCTCAACGTGTCGCCTTCGGCAGGGTGGCTCGACGACGGCGACGTAGTACGGGTGACCGGTACCGATCGTGGCTTGGGCATCTCGTCGATCACGGCGAACAGCTCATCAGGCATTCTGCCGCCCCTGCCCGCTGCCGAGGACAGCAGCCCGCCGTCCTGTCCCGCAACAGGCGATGTCTTCTGCACGTTCGTTGCCAACGTCGACTTCTCCGCAGCGGATCTCGCCGAGGGCAAGCACCAGTACACATTCGGGGCAACCGACGGCGGCGGCAAGACCACATCGCGCACCCAGCAGGTAAGCGTCGATCGTTCCGGCCCCGAGGTCGCGCTAGCCGGCGCCCTGTACGTAGACCGGGCGACGGAAATCGTGCCCACCAACCCGCCGCGTCAGCTGACCGTGTCCGCCACGGACGGCAACCCGACCGGCGGTCCGACCGCGCAACGTTCGGGTGTTCAGCGGATTGAGGTCTATGTGGACGACGAGCTCGTGCACGAAGCGGAGCAAACGGTCTCGGCCGACAGCACCCCTCTGTCGACAACCTGGACCCCCGACGCGGACACCTTCACGTCCGGTGAATACACGGTCGAAGTCGTCGCCACCGACCGGCTCGGGCACGAGAGCCGCGAGACGTTCACCGCCCACGCACCGTGCTGCGGAGCCCCACTGGAAGACGACACCGTCGACGTCGCCAACCGCGTGCATGCCGTCGGAGACGTCGACGGCGACGGGCAGGCCGATATCGTGCTCGTCACCCAGTCGAACGGCAACATCTCGGTGAGGCTTGGACAAGGCGACGGGACGTTCGGGGCAGCGAGCTCCTGGGGATCGTTCGGGACGGCGATCGATCAGATCGCGGTGGGAGAGGTCGACGGCGAGTCACCTGACGGCCCGGCTGAGACGCTGACCCCACCCGCTGGCGACGACATTGTTGCGCGGCTGGCGAACGGCGCACTGGTGACGCTGCTCTCCGACGGAGAGACGTTCGCGGCCGAGTCGATAACCGGCATGACGGACCTCCAGACGACATGGCCGCTCGGATGGTCTCTCGGGCTGGCCGATGTCGACGGCGACGGCGCCGACGATGTTTGGGGCGTCGATGACGCATCGGGCGAGCTGCACATCGGCTACTCCTACGGACCCGCGTTCGCGGAGACGGACCAATGGTCGGTGATCCCGGCGACCCGCGACGTCCAGTTCGCCGACCTCGACGGAGACGGCCTCGCCGACCTCGTTACCTACGAGCCCTCCGACGGCGTGGTTCGGTTCCACCAATCCACCGGCGACGGCTTCGCTCCCACGGACACGTGGGGGCAAGGACCGGAGGACGCAGATCTGCAAACCGCCGACGTCAACGGCGACGGCCTAGACGATGCGATCTTCCGCGACACCTCGGCCAGCGCGCCCGATCCTGCCCCGGTCACCGCTCGGATCAGTTCCAGTAATGAAGGATTCGTGAACGGCACCCGGGAGCTCGGGACCCTCAGCGACACCTACACGTTGTACGCCGCGGACCTCACCGGCGAAGGGCGAGAGGACGTCCTCGGCCTGCGCATCCAAGGCACCCAGCTCCTCGTCCACTCGATCGGCTCCAACGTACCGGTCACCGACGAGCTCGATCTGACCGAAGACGACCCCGATCAGGACAGCGACGAAATCGCGGCCAGGGGAACGGGCAGCGAGCGCAAAGCCGCGCTGTTCATGAGCGACGACAACGCACTGCGCTACGGGATCGGCCTCAACGATCCCTCCGCCTCCGGCCGAAACGCCCTCTTGGACAAGATGAAGTCCCTCGGCGCCACGGGCGTGCGAACGATCGCGTACTGGGGCAAGATCGATCGGCTCCGGCCCACGGACGATGCGACCTTGGTGCCGGCACCGGGTCAGCCATCGGCCAAGCCGGACGGAGCTGCCGGGGGAGCACAGAGCGAAACCAATCCGCCGACGAGTCCGCGTACATTCGTGCTCGCGCGTGACGTCGGCGTCGTGCCCGAGAGCCTGGCGGGGACGGTCGACGACCCGGCGGCCGAGTGGATCGGCGACGAATGGCGGATCGTGAAGAACCGCTTCTACACCGCAGAGATCGATCAGATGCTGGGTCTTCTCACGGGCAAGAACCTGGACGCGCACGTCACGATCACCGGAAGCAATCGGGACTATTTCGACTGCAAAGAAGCCGAGGATCAAGGGCGTAGGCCGTTCGGCGTTCGCGGCTGTGACATGCCGAACCCGAGCGATGGGACCGCGGCTATGACCGGGCTGGATCCCGATCCCAAGCGAGCCGGTCACGCGCTTGCGTCGATCGCTCAGCACCTCCAAGCCGCCCACCCGACGACGGTCAAGTCGATCGGTGTCTGGAACGAGCCGAACCTGCCGTCGGGAGCATTCCTCTCCCGTCCGAACGCCAAAGGCGAGCAGAACACCACGGTGCTGTACGGCCGGATCTACGCGTACACCTGGGAGAACCTCCGGCGACGCTCGTTGCTCAGCGGCCCCAACAAGATCCGCGTCGGCTTCGGTGAAGTCTCGTCTGCCCCCAGCACATACCGTGCGCACTCGAAGAACTCGGGACTCCGCGTGCTTCGGCCGGACCAGTACGTCAAGCGCTCGCTCGACGCTGCCAAGGCTGCTCCGGGGGTCGCGTGGCCGACCGGCGGGTACGTCCGGGCCGACTTCCTGGCTGTTCATCCGTATCAGCACACCTCCGGTCCGTGGGCCCGCAGCACGCGTTATCCATGGGGTGTTCGTCACGTCGGCGCCCCGCTGAAGTACGACAAGGGTCGCAAGACCCCGCTTCCGAGCGTCAAGGGCTTCCTGGCAGCTCACAAGAGCGCCCTGTTCCGCCAGCAAGGGTCTGCGACGGCCCCGGAGATCTGGGCTACCGAGTTTGGGTATTTCAACGTCAAGGGGCGCAAGAAGACAACGAAGAAGAACAAGCTGGTGACGGTCAACTACAAGTCGGACAACCTCAAGCAGGCTCACGGGGAGCGAGAACGTGCACGCTTCATGACCAACAACGGCGGAACCCGCCACGGTGCGCTGCGCTCCCTGTCGAATTCCGGCAACGTCAAGATGGTCGCCCTCTGGGAAGTCATCGAGGACCCGATCGCTCAGATCGACCCCGGCCTCCCTCAAGGATCTGTCGACGACTACGGGTTCATCGGACGGGGTGGGGTCTACGGAGATCCGGCCGGTACCGCTGGACCCGCGGACCCGACGCGCTCATACACACGTCGCGTAGGCGGAGTGCCTACAGCGTGGCCGGGCCAGGCGATGTACCAAAACCAGATCCTCAAGGTGACCGGGACCCGGGTCTACGGGAAGGCTCCGTCGAAACCGCCCACGAAGTTCACAGGAGATACATCGCTGAGGGCCCTGAAGAAGAATCGATACAACGGTCTTCAGTGGCCGCAGCAACGTCGCGTCGGCTGCGAGATCCTCAAGTGGAGCAATCCGAAGACCAAATGCAGCTGACTTCCCCCACCCTCGCCAAGCGCGTCGCGACCGCATGCGCGGTCGCGACGTTTGTCACGGCGTCGGCGGTTGCCGCGCCGACCACGGCCGGCGCCTGGAGCGACCTGGAGTCGCGTACGCGACTCGGTTCGCCACCGTTCTCAGGATTCGATTCCAGCGGGCTGGTCGTTGCGGACGGGCGCGTCTGGTGGCTCGAAGGCCAGTATGCGGAGTACCAGGCGAACGGATTCGTCTTGGCGTCGCAGCCGTTGAAGGGCCATGCGGTGCGGCGAACCGCGCTGGCGGCCGGTGCGATGCCCAGCCCGATCATCAACGGGCGGCCGTTCGAGTTCCCCAGCGCCACCTACTTCCGGATGCGCGACGGTCAAGCGGTCGTCGTCGGCTCGTGGTACGCGGAGGTTGAGGATCCCAACGACGTCAACCCATCCGGCGGGCAATTCCTGGCGTCGTTCGACGCTGGGAGTGGCACGCGAAATCGGTACGTCGATCTGAGGTCCGCGGGACCGGTGCTAGCGAACGGTAATCCGGCGGTATTCGGGGTCCCCACCGACTCAGAGGCGGGCAGTTTGAGTGACCCCGTGAGCGGCCGCGAGTTTCCGATTCGCTTGGAATTTTCGCAAGCTCCAGAGGTTGCCGGAGCGTATCTCCTGAGCTTCCCGGTTTCCACGCGTTCGGACCCAGCCGAGCGGTGGGCCCGTGGTCACGGAAAACTACGCGTCCGGGAGCTCGCCACGGGCCGGGTGCGGTATAGCCTCGAGGCTCGGCAGCTCACCGGAGCCGCCGGCTTGCCGAGAAGCAACCACGACACGTCCGTGTCGTTGATGGACGACGGTTCGCTGAAGGTCGCCTTGAGCACCAACGGCCGTGTGGCCCATCCGGTTGCGGTCGACCCGCGTGGCCGGGTGCGGCGGATCGGTCGACCGATCGGCGGCACCGACACGATCCAGGCAACGCTCGGGCACGGGCGCGCATTCGTTCACGTCTCGAGGCCGCACGGGAAGAAGACCCTGCGCTATCGACTCTGGATCACCGATACGGCGGGCAAACGTGGTCGCGTACTGCCCGTGACCGACCGCCACGGCGCGGCGCGCGAGCTGCCGTTCTTCTGGGATGGTCACTACGCCGTATGGACCACCGAGACCAGGGGCGGCAGGCGCGGTACCTGGGTCGAGTCGAGCCCGAAGCAGTTGCGTCTTCGCCGTGACGCGCTCCCCGCAAACGGCAGCCGGTGAACCGCGCCTGCACCGAGAGAGAGACGTCACTCACGGGCCAAGGTCTGCACGTGAAGGAAACCGCGATGCGTACCTGAGCGCGCCAAGACTCCGCCGGTTCGACCCCGCAGCGTGCCTGCGGCGCGAGAGCTCAGCTACCTCGCGAGGCGCCCGCGGAGTTCGATGAAGCGCAGTGGCTCGCCACCCTACCCCGGCCCCCGCACTAGAGGGTCAGCCGGACCCCGACATGTCCTTTTCGAAGGAGAGGTCCAGGCCTTCGAGGGTCTTACGAGCCGCGCGGCCCTCTGGTCAGCTGGGCCGCGTCCAGGCGGACTCGAGCAGGGCGGTCAGAGCCTCGCGGGTCACCGGCTTCGGATTGGCGGCGACAGCAAGATCGGTGAGCGCGTGGTCCGCGACGTCCGCAAGTTCCTCCCGGCGGGCACCGGCGTCCTCGAGCGTCGTGGCCACCCCGAAGCGCTCGAAGCTGCGGATGAAGGCGTCGAGTGCCGCGACCGTGACGGCCGGGACATCCTCGTCCGGCGTCCGGGAATCGGCGACGTCGAACGCCTCTCCCACGCGACGGAGCTGCGCGCCGGTGACGTCACCGTTGAACTCCACCACGCGCGGGAGCATGCACGCGGACGTGACGCCGTGGAGCATCCCGAACTGGGCGGCGAGCTGGTGGCCGAGCCCGTGAGAGAGCCCAGCGCCGACGTTCGTCAACGCGTAGACGGAGAGCCAGGCACCGAGTTGGCACTGCATCCTGACCGCGAGATCCGTCGGGTTCTCGCAGCTGCGAGCGAGATCGGCGCGCAGGATGCGTAGACCCTCGGCTCCCAGGGCGTCGGCCATCGGCATATGGCGCTTGGAGAGCATCCCCTCGACTGCGTGGTCGACCGCACGGATCCCGGACGCGGCCCAGAGCCAGTCGGGGACGTCCACCGTCAGCTCGGGGTCGAAGACGATGCCCCGCGGGGCGTACTCCGCGCCGACGTAGGTGTCCTTGACCTTTCGCTCCGGGTCCGTGATTCCGAAGACGTTGGTGGACTCCGCGCCCGAGAGGGTCGTCGGCACCGCGAGGTGCGGCGGGACGCCAGGCGGGGCCGGCGGGACCACGAGGTCGTCCGGATAGGTGAAGCGCGTCCGGTAGGCGTCGAAGCCCTCCGGCGTGGTGATGTCCGCAGCCAGCGCGAGGCAGACGCCGGACGCACAGTCGATCTGCGTCCCTCCGCCGACGGAGACGACGAGGTCGGCCGCGGCGGCGCGCGCCGCGGCGGCCGCGGCCAGCACCGACGCCCGCGGCACGTGCATCTCGGTCCCCGTGAAGCGGCCGACGAGGCGGTCACCGAGGACCGCCTCGAGCCGCTCATGCATCTCTGGATCGCGGGCGCTGGCGACCACGAAGACACGCTCGCCACCGAGCTCGCGGACGAGGTCGCCGAGTCGGCCGAGGCTACCGGGTCCGTACTGGACGGCGGCGGTCGGAGGGAACGTGAACACGCCACTGGCGGGGGTGGTTTCGGGCATCTCGGTCATCAGCACCTTGATCGTCGCGCACCACCGGGGCTCCCCGGCCGTTCACGGCAGCGAACTCCCCCTCCCGGGGGATGATCGGGGCCGTACGACCGGCGATCTCCCGGAAGTTGCGTGGTCGCCCTCAGGAGACGCGCGAGACCCGATACGCGACGCCCTGCCCCGGGTAGATCCGCCCCTTACCGACGAACACCGAGCGATTCACCCATTCGTACCGCGGATCGCCGGTCTCGAGACGCGGGGTGATATGCCAGTACTGATCGGAGAACTCCGTCCCCTCACCGGTCTTCATGGCGTTCAGCACGGCGTCGTTCAACTCCATGACGCCGTGGTACGAGAGCAGGATGAACGCGCCGTCGTGCGTCTCGATCTGGGAACGGACGTCCAGGTGTCCCCAGCCTCCGGTGGTGAGCATCCAATCCCCACCACCGCGCGGCACGCGACCCGACAGGCGCTCGCCTCTGACGTCCCCGCCCACCGTCTCGAAGAACTCTCGCAGGCCGTACGGGCCGGGGCCGATCACCGTAGGCCCGTTGAAGCGGCTGAAGAACTCGAACTCGAAGTCGAGTCGCGGATTGTTCTCGTTGTGGGAGTCGGGCGTTTCCATGGTGTCCGGCCTTTCGCTCGGGTGACTGGTCGGACGTCCTTCTAGCACCGGCTGGACGTGGCGAACCGCCCGGCCCGGGCCACGTTCCCCCAGAGGGGTTAGTGCGGCGGACGGCCCCGTCGATGCTCTCCCGCGGATCTCCACCGGGGTTGCACGAAGGACCGACGCCGTGCATACTAACGAGCGCTAGCTAACCAACTAGCCAGCGCTAGTTAGCATCGGCGCACGGAACACCCCGGTTCGGCAGCGGGCCCCCTGCCGAGGAGAGAGGAGCACTGCATGCAGATCGCCAGTTCGCCAGATGTCGCAGTCGCGACCGCGCCCCGCGGTGACGAGGGAATCCGTCGTGGCGGGAACCGCGATAGCGCCATCAGAGTGCTCGTCGTGAGCGACTGGGCCGCAATGTGCCTCGGGTTCCGTGCGCTGCTCGCCTCCCGCCCGTGGGTGGAACGGTGCGTCTCGGCCGGCACCCTCGAGAGCGCGGTCGAACTGGCCGGGCGCTACAGCCCGCACGTCGTGATCCTGGACCCCGCGATCGCGGAGGGGGCCGGCTGGACGGCGGCGTCCGCGGTAGCCACCGCGGCACCGGACGCTCGCCTGGTGGTGCTCACCACCCGCGCGATCTCCGTCGCCACCGCGCGGAGCTACGGCGCCTCCGCGTTGCTGCCGAAGAACGCCCGTCTCGAAGAGATCGCGCAAGTGGTCCGTCAGGTCGCCGCGGGCAAGTCCCATCTGCGGCAGAACAAGGTCGGCGAGGCCGGACTGTCTCCGCGCGAATGCGACGTCTTGGCGCTCATCGCGGGCGGTCGGACGAACCGAGAGATCGCAGCGCACCTCGTCCTGTCCAGCGAGACCGTCAAGCAGCACGCAACGGCGATCTATCGCAAGCTCGGCGTGCGGAACCGCACCGAAGCGTCGCGGCGCGCCAACGAACTGGGCGTCACGGCCACCCCGGAAGCCCCGGTGCACCACTTCGCCGCTGCCTAGCCGCGCTGGCGCCGGGCGTTCGCCTTGCCCCCAAAGGGTTAACCGGCGTCGCGATCCGTTGGACGGCGGCCGGTTCCCGTCTAGCGTGACGAAGGTGCGCATCACGCTCTTCGTCACGTGCCTGAACGACACGTTGTTCCCCGGCGCGGGACGGGCGGTCGTCGAACTGCTCGAGCGCTTGGGGCACGAGGTCGACTTTCCGCTCGAGCAGACCTGCTGTGGGCAGCTGCACGGGAATACCGGGGCACAGGAGGACGCGGTCGCGTTGATGCGCCGGTTCGTCCGGGTGTTCAGCGACGCCGACGTGATCGTGACGCCGTCGGGCTCGTGTGCGGGGATGGTGCGCGACAGCTATCCGCAGCTTGCGCGCCAGACGGGCGACGCCGCGCTTCAGGACGCAGTCGCCGAGATCGCGGCTCGTACCTACGAGCTGTCGGAGTTGCTGGTCGACGTGCTGCAGGTGACCGATGTCGGCGCGGTCTTTCCGCATCGCGTCACCTACCACCCCACCTGTCACTCGGCCCGGGTGCTGCACGTTGGCGATCGGCCGCTGCGGTTGTTGCGCGCCGTGCGGGGAATAGACCTCGTCGAGTTGCCGGAAGCGCGGGAGTGCTGTGGCTTCGGGGGGACCTTCGCGGTCAAGAACGCCGAGACGAGCACGGCGATCCTCACCGACAAGATCCACAACGTCCTGAGCACCCGCGCGGAGGTCGTCGTGGCTGCCGATAGCTCGTGCCTCATGCACATCGGCGGCGGCCTCGCGCGCCAACGCGCTGGTGTCCGCACCGTCCATCTCGCCGAAGTGCTGGCCGCCCGATGACCGGTGGCTTCCCGGTCCGCGCCCGCCAGGAGCTCGGCGACGCGCAGCTGCGTCGCAACCTCGGCAAGGCAACCACCGCGATCCGCGAGAAGCGCGCGCACGCGATCGCCGAACTGCCCGACTGGGAGCAGCTGCGTGATGCCGGCGCTGCGATCAAGGCTCACGCGCTGGCCACGCTGCCCGAGCAGCTGGAGCGCCTGGAAGCCGCGGTGACCGCCGCCGGCGGCACCGTCCACTGGGCGCGCGACGCGGCCGAGGCCAACGCGCACGTCCTGCGGATCGCACGCGACCACGACGTCGCGGAGGTGGTCAAGGTCAAGTCGATCGCCACCGACGAGATCGGACTCAACGAGGCGCTTGCCGCCGGCGGGATCGATGTCCTGGAGACCGACTTGGCGGAGCTGATCGTGCAGCTGGCCGGCGACACCCCGTCGCACATCCTCGTGCCCGCGATCCACAAGAACCGTGAGGAGATCCGCACGCTGTTCGAGGGGACGATCGCGACCGATTCGCTGAGTAGCGACCCCGCGGAGCTGGTGGCCGCGGCGCGTTCGTTCCTGCGCGAGCGATTCCTGCGTGCGCGGATGGGCGTCAGCGGCGCGAACTTCGGGGTCGCGGAGACCGGCACGATTGCCGTCGTCGAGTCCGAGGGCAACGGACGGATGTGCACCACGCTGCCCGAGGTGCTCGTCACCGTCATGGGGATCGAGAAGGTCCTCCCACGCGTCCAGGACCTCGAGGTCATGCTGCAACTGCTGCCGCGCTCCTCGACCGCCGAGCGGATGAACCCCTATACCTCGCTCTGGACGGGGGTGCAGCCCGGCGACGGGCCGCGCGAGTTTCACCTCGTTCTGCTCGACGGCGGACGGACCGACACGCTCGCCGACGAGATCGGCCGGCAGGCGCTGCGCTGCATTCGCTGCTCGGCCTGCCTGAACGCCTGCCCGGTGTACTCGCGCACCGGCGGCCACGCGTACGAGTCGGTCTACCCGGGCCCGATCGGCGCGATCCTCACGCCACAGCTGCAGGGCCTGGACCGCGCACCGACGCTGCCGTGGGCGTCGACCCTCTGCGGCGCGTGCTTCGAGGTCTGTCCGGTCAAGATCGACATCCCGAGCGTCCTGGTCCACCTGCGTGCCCGGGTCACGCGCGAAGTCGAGAGCGGCCGAACGCCCGAAGCGCTGGCGATCGCGGCGATCGGACAGGCCTTCAGGAGCCGCCGCCGCTACGAGCTCGCCCAGCGTCTGGCGCGCATCGGCCGCGGTCCCCTGGCGATGCGCATCGCGAAGGCGCCGCCGGGCCCGCTGCGCGCATGGTCGCGATCACGTGACCTCCCCACCGTGCCCGAGCAGAGCTTCCGCGACTGGTGGAGATCCCGATGACCGCACGCCAAGAGATCCTCGACCGGGCACGTACCGCGCTCGGCCCCACGCCCGACGTCCCCCCGATCCCACGCGACTACCGCGCAGGCGGGGCGGCGGGGGCGACCGGTGACGCCGACGTCGTCGCGCTGTTCGCGGAGCGGGTGGCCGACTACCGGGCGACCGTGCACCGGTGCAGCGAGTCGGACCTGCCCGCGGTACTGGCCCGGCTGGCCGGTTCGCGGTCGGTCGTGGCGTCGCCCCGGTGGGCACGGCTGCTTCCCGGTGTCGCGGTGACCGACGATCCGCCGCTCTCGGTAGCCGCGCTCGACGCCATGGACACCGCGATCACCGGCTGTGCGCTGGCGATCGCCGAGACGGGAACGATCGTCCTCGACGGCACCGCTGACTCGGGGCGTCGGGCGTTGACCTTGGTCCCGGATCACCACGTGTGCGTCGTGCATGCCCACCAGGTCGTCGCCAGCGTTCCGGACGCGATCGGCGCGCTCGAGCCGACGATCGCCGAAGGACGCCCGGTGACCTTCGTCTCCGGTCCCTCCGCGACGTCCGACATCGAGCTCGAGCGCGTCGAGGGCGTGCACGGTCCGCGGCGGCTCGACGTCGTGCTGCTCGACTGACGAATCGCAGCCGAGACGCGGCGCGGCGGCGGGGCCGTCCACCCGGACGACCCCACCGCCGCGTCAGATCCGAACCCGGATGTGGGGCTCGCGGCCGAAGAACGCCACGAGCCCGATGATCGCCGCCCCCAGGACCAGCTGCTGGGCGGACGTCCCGAGCCCGAGCCCGACGAAGACGGTCGTCAGCGTCGTGAGCGTGAGCGTGCCCAGGACCGTGCCCGCGTAGCCACCGACCCCGCCGGTCATCGCGGTGCCACCGATGACGACGGCCCCGATGCTGAGGAACAGGAAGTCGCTGCCGACGGTCGCCAAGGCCGTGCCGGTGAAGGCGAGCATCAGGATTCCGGCGACGGCCGAGAAGGCGCCGCTCAAGGCGAACGCGCGCGTCCAGACGCTCAACCGGCTGACGAGGGCGAGCTCGGCGGCCGCGGGCGCGTTACCTACGACGTAGAGGCTCCGTCCGAAGACCGTCCACCGCAGGCCCGCGATCACGACGATCGCCACGACCAGCCAGAGGGCGACCGCCGGTGCGAACGGCAACGGTCCGAAGTTGGCACCGATCGAGACGAGATCCGTCAACCAGGCGGGGGAGCTGCCTTGCGGCAGGCCCTTGGTCCACCATTGGACGAGCCCGAGCAACGCCGTGCCCACCCCAAGCGTGACGAGCAGCGGATGCACGTTGAACCGGACGCTGATGTTCGCGTTCAGCGCACCGATCGCTATCGCGCCGACGATGACCACGACACAGGCGAGCCCGAAGGGCATCCCGTTCGCCGACAGCTGCGCAACCGCGACGTTGGAGGCGCCGACGACGAACGGAATCGAGAGGTCGATACCGCCACCGAGGACGACGACCGTCTGCCCCACGGCGGCGATGCCGAGGAACGTCGAGAGGAGCAGGATCGCGCGGATCGTCTGCTCGCCGCCGAAGCCGTCGATCGAGAGCACGCCGATGAGGTAGAGGACGATCAGCAGCAGCAGGCTGACGGCGATCGGCACCGACCCGCGATGGTGTTCGAGGAATTGTTTCATGCGCGACGGAACCTTCCGAGGACTGTGCCGAAACGGCCATTGATAGAGACGGCGACCACCAGCGCAACGCCATACGCGACCTGCAGGAGGAACGTCGAGGTGTGCAGCGAGGTCAGGAGGTTCTGCAGCAGGAAGATCGCTGCGGCCCCGAGGAGCGCGTTCGCCAGGCCGCCTTTGCTGCCGGCGAGGCTGACGCCGCCGAAGACGGCAGCAGC
>JBAZOW010000041.1:0-17394 GCA_041648495.1 Patulibacter sp. | reverse complement strand
GCTCGCCAAGCGCGACGCCGACGTCACCGTCTTCGAGGCGGCCGACCAGGTCGGCGGGATCGCGATGACGGTCGTGCGCGACGGGTACCGGTTCGACCTCGGTGGGCACCGCTTCTTCACGAAGGTTCGTGAGGTCGAAGAGCTCTGGTACGAGATCATGGGCGACGAGTTCCTGCGCCGCCCGCGGATGTCGCGGATCTTCTGGAACAAGAAGTTCCTCGACTACCCGCTCAACGGCATGGACGTGATCAAGAAGCTCGGCCCGGTCGAGCTCTTCCGCTCGGGGATGTCGTACCTCTGGGCCGTCGCCAAGAAGCCGTTCCGCCGTCAGCCGGAGACGTCGCTCGAGCAGTGGGTCTCCAACCGCTTCGGCAAGCGGCTCTACGAGCACTTCTTCAAGACCTACACCGAGAAGGTCTGGGGCCGTCCGGCCAGCGAGATGACCGCCGACTGGGCGGCGCAGCGGATCAAGGGCCTGTCGTTCATGACGGCGGCCAAGGACGCGTTCTTCCCGTCGAAGAACGGGGACATCAAGACGCTGATCACCGAGTTCGACTACCCCCGCTACGGCCCGGGCCAGATGTGGGAGAAGATGACCGACGCGATCTCCGAGCGCGGCGGCGTGATCGAGATGGAGGCCCCGATCGAGCGGATGAAGCTCGAGGGCGACCGGATCACCGAGGTCACGGTCAACGGCGAGACGATCACCGACTTCGGCAACATCGTCTCCTCGCTGCCGCTGCGCAACCTGCTGCGGATGACCGAGGGCGCGCCGGCCGAGGTCGTGGCCGCCGCCGAGGCGCTGCGCTACCGCGACTTCCTGACCGTCTCGCTGATCATCGACGGCGAGGATCTCTTCCCGGACAACTGGATCTACATCCACGAGCCCGGCGTGATCGTCGGCCGGATCCAGAACTTCCGCTCGTGGAGCCCCTGGATGGTGCCCGACGAGACCAAGGCCTGCGTCGGCATGGAGTACTTCTGCTTCGAGGGCGACGACCTCTGGACCTCGAGCGACGAGGACCTGGTGGCGCTCGCCACCAAGGAGCTCGAGGAGATCGGGCTGTCGAAGCCCGGTCAGGTCGTCAAGGGCTACGTCGTGCGCGTGCCGAAGGCCTACCCCGACTACGTCGACGGCTACGCCGAGAACGTTCAGATCATCAAGAACTGGATCGCCGGGATCGAGAACTTCCAGCAGGTCGGCCGCAACGGGCTGCACCGCTACAACAACTCGGACCACTCGATGCTGACGTCGATGCGGGCGGTGGACAACCTCTACGGCGAGGACCACGACCTCTGGGAGGTCAACGCCGAGGACGAGTACCTCGAAGAGGGCGAGACCAAGCAGAGCCCGTACCCGTACCGCGCCGGCGCGACGCCGAGCGGCGAGGTCGGCCAGCACGACGAGGTCGCGATCAAGACCAGCGACGGCGTCGCCGGCCGCTAACGCTCCTTCGGCGGCGGTGGCCCGAGGTCACCGCCGCCCCGTGCTCCGATGGGGCCGCCGATCCGTCGAGCGTCCCGAAGCCCCGGCCGGCCGGGGGATCGCCGTGGCGGACGCGGGTCCGGACCATCGGTGGGGTCCGGCTCCCGCGTGGGCCGCTCGGGACGATACGCTGACGCGTCGTGCGCCCGATCCAGATCCACGACACCGCGTCCGGCGGACTCCAGCCGCTGCGGCCCGAGCAGCCGGGCCGTGTACGGATCTATGCCTGCGGTCCGACGGTCTACAACCGGATCCACGTCGGCAACGCGCGCCCGTACATCACCTACGCGCTGCTGAAGCGGTTCCTGGTCAGTCAGGGCTACGACGTGACGCTGGTCAGCAACCTGACCGACGTCAACGACAAGATCTACGCGGCGGCCAACGCGCTCGGGGTCCCGTCGAGCGCCCTGGCCGTCGAGATGGGCGACCACTACCGGGCCGACACCGACCGGCTCGGCCTCGGCCGCCCGGATCTGGAGCCGCTGGCGACGACCTCGATGCCGGCGATCATCGCCCTGATCGCCGACCTGGTCGCCGCCGACGCCGCCTACGAGGCCGAGGGCGACGTGTACTTCCGCGTCCGGGCCGACGCGCGCTACGGATCGCTGTCGCGTCGCGACGTCGATCAGATGGACCAGGGGGAGGGCGACGATCCGATCGGCCTCAGGCTGAAGCAGGACCCGCTCGACTTCGCGCTCTGGAAGGCGACGAAGCCGGGCGAGGACGTCGCCTGGGACAGCCCGTGGGGGCGTGGGCGCCCCGGCTGGCACATCGAGTGCTCGGCGATGGCCGAGGAGGCGCTCGGCGTCGGCTTCGAGATCCACGGCGGCGGCAACGACCTGGTCTTCCCGCACCACGAGAACGAGGCGGCCCAGACCCGCTGCGCGCGGAACCGCGAGCTGGCGGCGATCTGGATGCACAGCGGGATGATCGAGCTGCGCGGCGCCAAGATGTCGAAGTCGGTCGGCAACATCACGCCGCTCCACGAGGCGCTCGACGAGCTCGGTCGCGACGCCCTCGTGCTGCTGTTCGCCTCGGCGCACTACCGCCAGCCGTTGAACTGGGCCGACGACTCGATCGAGCAGGCCCGGGCCGGGGTCCGGCGGCTGCGCGAGATCGGCCGGCGCCTGACGCCGGGACTGCGCCCGGAAACGGACGCCGCGACCAACGACGCCGAGCTGTCCGGTCTGGGGGAGGCCTTCGCCGCCTCGCTGGCCGACGACTTCAACACCGCGGCGGCGCTGAGCCAGGTCTGGACCTGGGTCCGCCGGGCGAACGTCGCGCTCGACGGCGGGGCGACGGTCGGCGACGGCCAGCTGCGCGCGATGCTCGACGTGCTCGGGCTGGCCGACCTGCTGGACCCCGACCCTTCCGACGGCCCCGACGCGGCCGCCCTAGACCTGCTGGCCCAGCGCCAGACCGCGCGCGAGGCCAAGGACTGGGCCCGCGCCGACGAACTCCGAGACGAGCTGGCCGCGGCCGGTTGGACCGTCCGCGACGGCGCTGCCGGCGCCGAGCTCGTACGAACCGAAAGCACCACATGACCCCCAAGCCGAGCGGCGGTGGCGCAGGCCGCCGTCCCCGCCAGGACCGACCCGCCGGTGCGAAGGGCGCACGGGGCAAGAGTCCCGCCCGCGCGCGCTCCGGCGAGATCGACGACGTTCGCGCCCGCGACCAGCGGCGCGCCGAGAACGTCCAGGGTGGCAAGTCCGCGCGCGACGCCCGCCGGGCGGAGGGCGGACGCAAGAACAACAAGCCGCGTGACCCGAGCAAGCCCGACCCGCGGGGCGAGGGCTACTGGGGCGACAAGCGCGGCCCGGAGTACTGGAAGGCGAAGAAGCTCGCCCGGAAGGGCAAGGGACCGGACCCCGACGCGGTGGACGCGCCGGTCGGCCGACCCGGCGGCCGGCCGGCCGCCGGGGGCCGTCCGCACGTGGGGTCGCGCGGGGCGGGTCCGCGCGGACGCGATGCCCGTGACCAGGCTCCGCGGGATCGCGACGCGGGCCGCGAAGAGCGCTCGGCCGCCGCGCCGGCGCTGCCGAAGGACTTCCGCAGCGACGGACAGCTGCTGTACGGCCGCAATGCGGTGCACGAGGCGCTGCGGGCCGACCGCCGCCCGATCCGCAAGGTCTGGGCCACGGCCTCGACGGCGCAGGCCGAGGAGTGGCTGGAGGACCAGGACCCGCGGATCGTCAGCGGCGACGAGCTGACCGCGCTCGCGGGCAGCGGCGATCACCAGGGCGTCGTCGCTGCGGTCGACGCCTACCCGTACGTCGAGCTCGAGGAGCTGCTCGCGCAGCCGAACCCGCTGATCCTCGCGCTCGACGAGGTCCAGGATCCGCAGAACCTCGGCTCGCTCGCGCGGACCGCGGAGTGCGTCGGAGCGACCGGTCTGGTGATCTGCCGGCACCGGGCGGCCGAGGTCACGCCGTCGGCGGCGAAGGCGTCCGCCGGCGCGGTCGAGCACCTGCCGATCGCGCAGGTCCGCAACCTGGCCGACGCGCTCAGCGAGGCCAAGCAGGCCGGTTGCTGGATCTACGGGGCGGCCGGGGGCGGAGACGCGGTGCCGTACGACGAGCCGGACTACGACGGCGGCGTGGTGCTGGTGATGGGGGCCGAGGGCACCGGTCTGCGCGACCGGGTTACGGCAACCTGCGACGCCCTCGTCGCGCTGCCGCTGCGCGGCCGGATCGACAGTCTCAACGTGGGCGCTGCGGGTTCTGCGCTGCTGTACGCGATCTTGCAGCAGCGTGATCGCCTTGACAGCGCGTCATAACTTTGTCATTCTCACCCGCGTCATCACCGTCGACCTAAGGTCTAGACCGGGCCCTTGGCCGGCGGTAGTGGCAGGGAACACTGTTTTTAGCTCATAGCGCCGTGGGAGGCGCGCGTTACGAGGCTGATTGTCCGTTGGGAGACGGGCAAGAAAGGCATCTCGTGGCACAACTCAAGATTGCCCCTAACGCTCAACGTCAGGTTGAGGATGGGTTTCTTCTCGCTCGTGCAAAGCGCGGCGACGAAGTCGCGACCTCGCGCTTGATTCAGCGGTATCAGGGCTTTGTCCGGATGAAGGCGTCGTCCTTCTTCCTGAACGGCGGCGACCGCGACGACCTGATCCAGTACGGCCTGATGGGCCTGTACGAGGCGATCCGCGATTTCCGCACCGATCGTGAATCGAGCTTCCGCAACTTCGCGGAGCTCTGCATCACGCGGCGGATGATCACCGCGATCAAGGCGGACAACCGCCACAAGGCCAAGCTGCTCAACGACGCCGTGTCCCTGTCGGCGCCGCCGCCGGGCGCGTCCGAGGGCGAGAGCACGATGCACGACGTGATCGCCGGGCCGGGCAAGCACGACCCAGCCCGCCAGGCCGTCGACCGCGACGAGCTGCGCGCGCTGGTGACCTCCGTCCCGGAGCTGCTCAGCGACCTCGAGTCGCGGGTGCTCGCGCTCTACCTGCGCGGCCGCACCTACGAGGAGATCGCCGAGAAGCTCGGCTCCGACACCAAGCGCGTCGACAACGCCCTCCAGCGCGTCAAGCGCAAGATCGGCGACTTCCTCCGCGAGCGCGAGCGTCCCGCGCTGCGGATCGTCGCGGGCTGACCCGCGACCCCGCGGCGCCCGCCCCTAGAGTGGGGGCGAGATGCCGCTGATGCCGCTCACCACCATCGCTCCCGCCCTCCGTTCCGGCGACGTGCCACTCGCCGTGACCGCGGAGGGCTTGGTGGTGGGAGCGATCGCGCTCGTGGTCCTGCTGATGATCGTCACCGGCTGGACCGCCGGCCGCGCCCGCAGCCGCGCGCGCTACGAGCGCACGATGGCGTCGCTCGACGCCGCCGAGCGCGCGATCGCCGAGCGTGAGCGCCGGCGCCGCTCGGACCCCGATCCCGAGGACTGAGCCGCCGAACGCGGCGCCGATCGTTCCCTCGGCGCCCGTTCCGCCCGCTCGCCCGTCCGCGTCCGCCGGGTAGGCCGCCCCGAACGCTCGCGGCGCGCTCAGTCCCCGGCCAGCTCGCCGGTCTGGACCGCCCACAGCGCGGCGTAGCGCCCGCCCCGCCGCAGCAGCTCGTCGTGGGTCCCGGCTTCGGTGACCCGGCCGCGCTCGAGCACATGGATCCGGTCCGCGTGGCGGATCGTCGAGAGCCGGTGGGCGATCACGATCGTGGTCCGGCCCTGGCTGGCCCGCAGCAGGGAGCGCTGGATCGCCGCCTCGGTCTCGTTGTCGACCGCGCTGGTCGCCTCGTCGAGCACCAGGATCGCGGGATCGCGGACCAGCGCCCGGGCGATCGTCAGCCGTTGCCGCTGGCCACCGGAGAGCTTGACGCCGCGCTCGCCGACCGGGGTGTCGTAGCCCTGCGGCAGCCCGCCGACGAATCCGTCGGCCTCGGCGAGGGCCGTCGCCCGGCGCAACGCCTCGTCGGAGGCGTCGGGGGCGCCGTAGCGCAGGTTGTCGGCGACGCTGCCGTCGAAGAGGAACGTGTCCTGGCCGACGTAGCCGATCGCACCCCGCAGGCTCGGCAGGGTGACCTCGCGGACGGGCAGTCCGTCGATCGCGATCTCACCCTCGTCGGCCTCGTACAGGCGCAGCAGCAGCTTGACCACCGTCGACTTGCCCGCGCCGGTGGCGCCGACGATCGCGTGGGTCTCGCCGGCGGGCACGTCCAGGTCGAGGCCGCGCAGCACCGGCCCGTCGCCGTAGCCGAAGCGGACGTCGCGGAACCGCACAGCGCCCGCGGGGGACGCCGGCAACGCGGTCTCGCCCGAGCGGATCTCGATCGGCCGGTCGAGCAGGTCGAGGATCCGCCGCAGCGACGCGACGCCCCGCTGGTACAGGTCGAGCGTCTCGCCGAGCTCGGTCAGCGGCCACAGCAGGCGCTGGGTCATGAACACCAGCACCGAGTAGAGCCCGATCTCCAGCGTGCCGTCGAGCGCCGCGTTGCCGCCGATCACCAGGGTCAGGATGAAGCCGACCAGGATCGCCATCCGGATCAGCGGCACGAACGCCGAGCTGAGCACGATCGCCCGCCGGTTGGCGTTCGCGTAGGCGTCCGAGGCCTGCTCGACTCGGGCGGTCTCGCGGGCTTCGGCGCCGAACGCCTTGACGGTCGCGATCCCGCCGAGGTTGCCGCCGATCAGTCCGCCGAGCCGGCCGGCCTGCTCGCGCACCTCGGCGTAGCGGGGGCCGAGCCGGCGCTGGAAGAGCAACGACCCCGCGACGATCACCGGGATCGGCAGGAACGCGACCACCGTCAGCAACGGCGAGATCACCACGAAGACCGCGCCGACCGCGATCACGTTGGTGACGGTCAGGATGATCTTGCTGGCGCCGATGTCGAGGAACCGCTCCAGCTGGTTGACGTCGTCGTTGAGGATCGTCACGAGGCGGCCCGACTGCCGGTCCTCGAACCAGCCCATGTCGAGATCCTGCACGTGGGAGTAGGCGTCGACCCGCAGGTCGTGCTGGATGTCCTGCGACAGCCCGCGCCAGAGCCAGTCCGCGACGTACTGGGTCGCGGACTCGAGGATCCAGACCACCGCGGTGATCGCCGCCAGCACCAGCAGCTGGTCGTGCCGGTCCTCGATCGAGAGGACCTGGGCCACGAAGCTGTCGTCGGAGCGGACGACCACGTCGATCGCCACGCCGATCAGCAGCTCGGGGGCGATGTCGAAGAGCTTGTTGAGGACCGTCGCCACCACCGCGGCGACGATCCGCTTGCGGAGCGAGGTCATCCGCCGCCAGAGGCGGATCAGCGGATGGACGGCGTCGGGCGACGGTGGGTCGGATCGCACCGACTCACCGTAATGCGCCCGGCGTCCGCGGGACGCGCGGGTGGCGGGTACCGCGGGACGGAGCGGGACGGACGCGCACCATCCCAGAGCCGACGATCGGACTTGAACCGATGACCTTTCGCTTACAAGGCGAGTGCTCTACCAACTGAGCTACGCCGGCCAGGCGCCACGGAGGGTACCGGTCGTCGCATCGTCCGTACGCCGACGGTGGGTAGGGGATGTGGGGGGTAGGCGATCCGCCGGGCTGTAACCACGGGCGCGCGATGGGGTCTCTAGCAGCGATGGCGCACGATCTGCAGACCCCGACCGCTCCGCCGCTCGTCGAGGACGCGCCCCCGGCCGCCCCCGATCTCGCTGCGCGCCCGTCGCCGGCTGCTGCGCCCTCGGTGGCGGTCCCGGGGGTTCGCCGTGAGCGTCCCGACCTCGACCGCGACGAGCGTCAGGCGCTGCACGCCCGCGCCACCGACAAGGGCGTCAATCCGCTGGTCTACTGGGTCGTGCGGGCGTTCTTCCAGCCGTTCTTCCACGTGTACTTCCGGCTGCGACGGATCGGCCTGGCGCACGTGCCCAAGCACGGTCCGGTGATCTTCGCCGCCAACCACCGCAGCTTCCTCGATCCGTTCGTGATCGGCGCCCTGAGCCGTCGCCCGCTCTACTTCGTCGCGAAGAAGGAGCTCTTCCGCAAGCCGCTGCAGCGGTGGTTCCTCAACAGCCTCGGTGCCTTCCCGATCGACCGCGGCAACGCCGACGGCGACGCGATGAGCACGGCCCGCGCGATCCTCGAGCGCGGCGACTGCGTCGTGATCTTCCCCGAGGGCACCCGCACGCGGCCCGGCGGGATCGGCTCGCCCAAGCGCGGCGTCGGGCGCCTGGCGCTGGAGAGCGGCGCCCCGGTCGTGCCCGTCGCGGTCCACGGCACCTCCCACATCCGCACGAAGTGGAAGATCCGCCCGCACAAGGTCACCGTCCGCGCCGGCCGTCCGCTGAGCTTCCCGCAGGTCGAGGATCCGACGGCCGACCTGGCCCGCGCCGTGACGGCCCGGATCTGGCCGTGCGTCGAGCTGCAGTGGAACGCCCTCGGCGGGCACACCAGCGAGCGGGGGATCGGCGTCGACCGCGCCCTGCTGGACATCAGCCTGGCGCCCGACGGTGGCCTCCACGGCGGCACCGCTTCCCGGAACGCCCCCGACCCGGAGGCCCGGTAGGCGCGACCGACGCGCGACAGACGGCCAGCCGGCACGTGGCGGACCTCACGCGACGGATAGGCTGACCGACGTGGACAAGGCGGAGCTCGACGAACGGTTCTCGGAGCTCTACCGCGCCCACCTTCGCGACGTCTACTCCTTCGCCTACTACCGGGTCGGCAACCACCACGACGCGGAGGACCTCACCGAGCAGACGTTCCTGCAGGCCTACCGCCACTTCGAGCGTGCGCTGAACGAGTCCGACGGCCGGCCCCTGCGGCCGTGGCTGATCCGGATCGCGCACAACCTCGCCGCCAACCTGTTCCGGGACCGCTCGCGCCGCCCCCAGACGTCGATCGACGATGACGACACGACGACGGTGCTGCGCGCGTCCCACACCACCGAGGACCTGGTGGAGGAACGGGACGAGCTGCGCCGGATCCTCGATGCGGTGGAAGACCTGCCCGACGACCGCCGTGAAGCGCTGATCATGCGATTCGCCCTCGACATGGACAACCGCGAGATCGCCCGGGCGATGGGACGGTCCGACGGGGCGACCAAGGTGCTGATCCACCGCGCGATCAAGCAGCTCGAGGGGATCGTGGCGACCACGCCGACGCGAGGGAAGCGCTCATGAGCCGCGAGGCCGACAGCGGGATCGACGTCGAGGCGCTGCTGCGCCGGGCGATGGCGCCGATCGAGCCGCCGGAGCGGCTGGGCACGCGGTTCCAGGAGACGCTCCAGACGCTGACCGAGATGGCGGCCGACGAGCTGGAGTCCTGGGAGCTGGCGGCGATGGGCGACCCGCGCAACTGGGTCCGCCCCGCGGTCGCGGTGGCGGTCGGCGGGGCGGCGACCACCGGCCTCGCGCTGTTGCGCTGGCGTCAGATCAGCCGCCAGCGGCGGGGCGTCACCGGCGCCACCCCGCTCGACCGGGCGGCCGAGGATGCGGCGCGCGCCGTGCGTCGCGGCTTCGACCGGGTCTACCGCCGCTAGACGACGCGGATGGGCGGGACCGGCGTTCCGGGGACCGCGTCCCGGACGCCGATCGCCTGCTAGCTTCCGCGCGATGCCGACCTGCTATCGCCACCCGTCCCGTGAGACCGGGGTGGCGTGCTCCAACTGCGACCGGCCGATCTGCCCGGACTGCATGACGCCGACGGTGGTCGGGATGCGGTGCCCGGAGTGCGCCAAGCAGAAGACCAAGGTGGTGACCGCGCAGTCGCTGCGCGGGACGGGCTCGATCGTCGTGACGCAGACGCTGATCGCGATCTGCGTGATCGTCTTCCTGGCGGGCGGGAACTTCGGCGTGACCGGTGGGGGCGGGTCGTCGTGGCTGTACCTCGAGGGGGCCTTGTGGGCCCCGGCGATCGAGTTCCAGCACGAGTACTGGCGGCTGGTCACCAGTGGCTTCCTGCATTCGGGCCTGATCCACGTCGGCTTCAACATGCTGCTGCTGTACTTCCTCGGCAGCGAGATCGAGCGCGAGATCGGCTCGCCGCGGTTCGGGCTGGTCTATCTGACGGCGCTGCTCGGCGGCTCGCTCGGGGCGCTCGTCCAGACGACCACGGCGCCGACCGTTGGCGCGTCCGGGGCGGTCTTCGGCTTGATGGGCTTCATGGTCGTCGAGATGCGCCGCCGCGGGATCAACCCGTTCCAGAGCCAGATCGGCTTCCTGCTGCTGCTCAACGTGGTGCTCTCGCTGCGGCCCGGCTCGGGGATCAGCTTCGGGGGACACCTCGGTGGCCTGCTGTTCGGGGCGCTGGCGGCGGTGGCGCTCTACGAGGGCTCGCGTCGTGGCCCGCGGTGGCTCGGTCCCGCGCTCTGCGGCGGGCTCTGCGTGGTGGCCGTCGTCGGGGCGGTCGTGATGGCCGGCATGCCCGGGATCACGGACTGACCGGACGGCGGCGAGCCGCTTCCGCCGAACGCAACTCGGCGGGTACCTGAACCACCCTCCGACCTGACGTTTGGGCCGACACGCCAGTTAGGGACGCCAGCGCGTACGTTGTCCGTTTTGACCACTCAAATGGTCAAGATGAGTGGCAAGACGCCACATTGCGGAGTTCCGAAGCAAAAACTCCGCGATCGTGCGCCGGATGCGCGACGATGAGGCCGTCCAAGCCGATCCTGGTGCGGCTGGACGGGACACCAGATTCAGGGCCCGGGACGGCCCTGCATCACAGCATCGGAAGGGGCGCTTGCGCTCTGACCATCACACACACGCACGAACGACCCCGAACGGCCTACGCCGTCCGGGGTCGTTTGTTTGGGCGCCGAGCGGCGGCGCGCCGGGCGCCCGAAACCGGGCGCCGGAGGGGTGCTAGCGGCGCCAGTCGAGGAAGCCCTCGCCCGACTTGCGGCCGAGCTTGCCCTCGGCGACGAGATCCTCGACCGCCTGCGGGACGTCGGCCCCGATGACCTCGCCGATCGCCTTCGACACGTCGAGCCCGACGAAGTCGAGCAGGGCGAAGGGCCCCATCGGCTGACCGGCACCGAGCTGCATGCAGGTGTCGATGTCCTTGGCCGACAGCCCGCTCTGCTCCTTCAGGCGCACGGCCTCGAAGAGGAACGGGAACAGCAGCTTGTTGACGACGAACCCGGGCATGTCGGGCATCTCGACGGCCGTCTTGCCCCACGCGGCGGCGAGCGCGCGCGAGCGGTCCTTCGTCGACTCCGAGGCCGTCGACGGGAAGATCAGCTCGATCAGCTCCATCTTCGTGACGGGGTTGAAGACGTGCAGGCCGACGAACCGCTCCGCGACGCCGGCGCCCTGCGCCAGCTCCTCGATCGAGAGCGACGAGGTCGTCGTCGCGAGGATCGCGTCGGACGGGGCGTGCTCGAGCAGCTGCGCGAAGACCCCGACCTTGGTCGCGGGATCCTCGGACACGGCCTCGATCACGTAGGTCGCGCGGCTGAGCTCGCTCGGGTCGGTGGTGACCGTCACGCCCGAGACGTCGACCTCCAGCTTGCCGGCCTGCTTGTCGATCGAGGCCCGGGCGCGGTCCGCGCTGGCCTCCGAGCGAGCGAGCAGGATGACGTCCGATGTACGGGCGGCGGTGACGGCGATGCCACAGGCGATGGTGCCGGATCCGGCGACGGCGACGGTCTCGGTCATGGTGCTCCCAGGGTTGCTGACGACGACACGAAGTACGGCAGCCTACCGGGAGTCGGATCCGATTCGACGCCCCGTAGGCCCAGCGTGGACCGGGAGTTTCGGCCGTCCACGCTGGTATCCCGAATGCCGGCCCTTGTATGCAAGTACTGGGGCTCGGGCGTCGCTCTGGCGAAAGCGCTGGTCAGGAATCCGCCGCCAGGCGGAAGCCGACCGCGTCGGCCTGCAGGTCGAGCGGCGAACGCGGCAGCTCGTCGGGCAGCTCGGTGCGGTTGAAGACCCCGGGGGCGAGGTCGTTCGGGCCGGTCGGGTGGAACAGGGCGGCGAGCAGCTGCGCCTGGCCGCGCCCGGGCCCCAGCTCGTACTGGCCGCCGGCGTACGCGCCGATCCCGCCGGTCTCGCACGCCGCGTAGACGGCCGACAGCTCGGCGATCGTGCCGATCCGCGACGGCTTGATGTTCACCACCCGCGGCGGCGCGAAGGGCAGCGTCCGGAGGTCGGCCGCGGCCTGGAGCGGCAGGTCCCAGGTCAGGCGGTCGGCGTAGGGGCGCAGCAGCTCCTCGGTCTCCGGCGTGATCCCGGCGTCCTCGATGTAGGCGTCGGGCAGACCGTCGAGCACGCGCCGGTAGGTCTCCGGGTCGGCCGGGGTGTCGACCGTCGTACCGACGTACCAGCCCTTCAGGTCGACGACCTCGACCGCGCCGGTCGCCGCGACGGCGGCGATCGCGTCGGCGCTCCACGCGCCGCCGAGGTCGAGCTTGAACCGCAGGTCGGGGGAGCCACGACGGATCGCGTCGATCCCCTCGGGCGTCGGCGGGTCGCCGACGCCGCGGCTGGTGACGAAGCTCAGCGGCGCGACCTCGCGACCGACGGCGGTCGCCAGGTCGGTGCCGGCCTGCCGCAGCGCCAGGTCGAGCGCCGCCGACTCGAACGCCCAGCGGCGGTAGTGGGCGTCGACGGCGTGGGGGAACCCGTCCGGGGCCAGGGGCCCGGCCTCGAGCGCCGCCGAGAGCGTCGCCAGCGTCCAGCTGCCGCGCAGGTCGATCAGTCCGCCCCAGGCCTGGAACCGCGGGTGCTCGAGCGGGTCGTAGTTGACGTCCTCGCCGACTCCGTCGTGCCCGTCGCCGGTCAGGCGGACCACGGTGGTCCGCCGGGTGAACGCCGGGGTCTCCTGCTCGAGCGGCTCCCGCGCGACCGCGTCGATCTGCAGCGGCAGGTCTCGGACGGCCTCCCAGAGGGTGGGTCCGGGGGTGGGCGGCGCGACGTCACGGGGCATGGGGGCCTTTCGTGCGGCGGAGGCACCGCCGCGTACGGGAGCTGAGGACCTAGTGGGGGAGCGTGGTGGAGGGCAGGCCGGGCATGCCGGGCTGGGCGGGCGTACCGCGGACCTCGCCGGAGCGGCTGAGCTCGGTCAGGCGGGAGATCTCGGCCTCGCCGAAGCGGCGGACGACGCTGTCGGCCGGCAGCCCGGCGATCAGCCGGGCGAGGCGGTTGCGGATCTGCTGGGCGAAGTGCGGGGTGGCCGCTCCGGTCAGCTCGCGGATCTCGTCGACCGTGAGCGCGGTACCGCGCTGGCTCAGGTCGTGGCGTTCGGCTTCACTCATGCGTGTTCTCTCGTGGGGGAGGCGGCGGACGCGACGCCCTACTCGGTGGGAGCCGGAGGGGTCGGCGTGCTGCGGGTGGTGGTCGGGGGCGGCGTCGGTTCGGTGGTCGGCGGCGGCGCGGTCTCGCTCGTGGTGGTCGCGTTGCGCACCGGGGCGATCTCGAGCAGCGCGTCGAGCTGGGACTGCAGGGTGGCGCTGATCCGCGAGATGTCGCCGGTCAGCCATCCTCGGTTGTACACCCCGCGCGCCGGATCGGTCTGGTAGCCGGGCTGGACGTCGATCAGGTAGCGCTGCACGGCCTGGGGCAGCGCGTCGGGCTTGTCGAGCAGCAGCAGCGGGCCGTGCAGCCCCGAGGCCGAGAACGGCGCCAGCGTGACGGCGTCGAGGATCTCCCCGGAGCGGGCGAAGGTGAACCCGTGGCCCGGCTCGTTGATGTTCCAGCCGAACGCCCCGTCGCTGTACCGCGCGAAGCCGACCGCGTTGGCGACCGGGTCGGCCCCGCCGACCCGGCGGACCGTGCCGTACCGGCGCAGCGCCTTGGTCACGCCCGGCGTGATCACGTTGGTCGGCCCGAGCACGTAGATCGCGGCCTTCGGCTGCGAGCGCAGCAGCCGGACCGTCGACGGCGGGATCTCGTCGCCGCGGACGAAGCCGAGCGCGTCGCCGGACTTCGCCAGCCACGATGCGGCCGGAGCGGCGAAGTCGGGGTGGTCGGCGCTGACGATCAGCACGCGGTTGGTCGTGCGGGTGCGGGTCGCGCGGATGAAGCGGTCGACCGCGGTCGCGATCTCGAGTCCGTCCGCGCCGTCGATGTCGGTCGTCCGCAGCCCCGACGGCCGGCCGACGGCGCCGACGCGGATCGCCTGGGCCCCGCCGGCAGCGGTGCTGCCGGCCGGACGCAGGGCCTCGATCGCGTCCTTCGTGGTGTCCGGGAGGTCGGCGCCGTTGCTGAACAGCACCGGGGCGCCGAGCGGCGGGGCCATCAGCGAGGTCGCCGCGAGCGCGGCCCGCCAGTCGCCCTGGTCGACGATCGCGACCGCGCGGGCCTGGGTCTCGGCCGCGCCGCCCGAGTAGATCGCGCGGGCGACGGCGGCCGCCGCGACCGCGGGGTCGTTGGTCGCCGTGCGCGTGGTGTTGCGCGTGGCGACGACCGGGAAGCCGAGGTTGGCCACGGCCTGCGGCTCGCCCTTCGGTGCATCGACGGTCGGTGCGTCCTCGCTCCCGCAGGCGGCGAGCGCGAGGGCCCCGACGACGGCGATCGCGGCGAGGCGCGGACGGACGGATCGGGGGGCGGGGTCGCTACGCATCGGCGCCAACGCTACCCGCCGGGGCGGCCGTCGGGCGCGATCGTTGGGAATCACGGGAACGCACGGCGGCATATGTCCTCTACCACGCAGGGGATATTTCATGCACTCGCGTTCCGGGGGCCGACCCTGATACTGTCTCGCAAGCCGAATCACCGGGGTCGTTCCCGGTGAGCGGGGGAACCACATGTTCCTTGGGGCTAATTCGCCGCGTAAGCGGTGGAAGCGCTGGCTCTTTCTGCGCTAGCCCGTCAGCTAACCCCGTAGGCCGACGAAAGAGGACTGTTACGTGCGCTTTTCCACACGAGCCCTAGCCCTGTCTGCCGTGCTTGCCGGGACCTTCGCCGCTTCGGCGAACGCCCAGCTGGCGACGACGGGCGGAGTTTCCCCTTCTGCACCGGCTGCGGCACCCGCCCCGGCCCCGCAGGCGGTGGTTCCGGGCGCGGTGGAGATCCCGGCCGGGATGCGGACGGTCGAAGGCATCAAGGCCAAGCGGTACAAGGGCAAGACGCAGGACGGCCGCACCGCCTTCTTCGCGCAGATCCCGACGGGCGCGCCCGCCGAGGTTCAGCAGGCGATCATCGCCGCGAACAAGATCGTTGGCCTCCCGTACAAGTACGGCGGCGGCCACGCCCGGGTCCAGGACACGGGCTACGACTGCTCCGGCACGGTCAGCTACGCGCTGATCGGGGCCAAGCTGCTCGACTCCCCGCTGCCCTCCTACGACTTCGAGAAGAGCTGGAAGCAGGGCGAGCCCGGCGCCGGCACGTGGATCTCGGTCTACGGCAACAAGGGCCACGCCTTCGCCGTGATCGCCGGCCTGCGGCTCGACACCTCGGCCGCCCGCGACTCCAGCGGCCTCAAGGGCCCGCAGTGGCGCCCGGACAACCGCCGCGACCACAAGTCGTTCACGGTCGTCCATCCCGCGGGTTTCTGACCCCACCTCGGAGCGCCCGGCGCTCCACCCCATAGATCGTCACCACGGGCGTCGCGAAAGCGGCGCCCGTGTCGTTCGTCGCCGCAGGGTCCGCGCGACCCGTCGCCCGATGGCCGCGGGTTGAGCGTCGGCCGGTAGGCTGTGGTGACGTCCCCCCGTTCACGCCACAAGGGAGCACCACATGGGTCTCGGCGGCCGCATGTCCAACACCATCAAAGCCAAGTTGTCCCGCGTTCTGGACAAGGCCGAGGATCCGGGCGAAACGCTCGACTACAGCTACCAGAAGCAGCTGGAGAACCTGCAGAACGTCAAGAAGGGCATCGCGGACGTGGTGACCGCGAAGAAGCGCCTGCAGCTGCAGAACGACAAGCATCAGCAGGCGATGCTCAAGCTCGACACGCAGGCCCGCCAGGCCCTGTCGGCCGGCCAGGAGGATCTCGCCCGCACCGCTCTGGAGCGCAAGAGCGCGATCCAGACCGAGATGCAGAGCCTCGACACGCAGATCACCGAGCTGGAGAACCAGCAGCAGGCGCTGATCGCGAGCGAGCAGAAGCTGCGGACCAAGGTCGAGCAGTTCCGCACCAAGAAGGAGACCATCAAGGCGCAGTACAGCGCCGCCGAGGCGCAGGTTCGGATCTCCGAGGCCGCCACCGGCGTCGGAGAGTCGATGGCCGAAGTCGGGATGGCGATGCAGCGCGCGGTCGACAAGACCGAGGGCATGCGGGCGCGGGCCGACGCGGTGCAGGAGCTCGAGGCGGCCGGGACCTTCGAGGACCTCACGCAGATCGGCGGCGGGGGCGAGGACGACATCGACCGTCAGCTTCGCGAGCTGGGGTCCGGGTCGCAGGTCGACTCGGAGCTCGAGCGGATGAAGGCCGAGCTGGGCACCGGCAGCGCGCCGGCCGCCGAGCTCGAAGCCGGTGCGGACGGCGCCGCCTCGGCCGAGAAGGCGCCGCAAGAGGAGCGGGAGCCGGGCGCGTGATCGTCCGGATCTTCAACGACCGCCAGTACCGGCTCGACGAGCACCACTACGAGCCGCTCAACGTGATCGACGACGCCGTGGTGGCGGCCGTCGACGCGGGGGACGAGCAGCAGTACCGGGCGAAGTTCGACGAGCTGCTGGCGTTCGTGCGCGAGCACGGCGTTCCGGTCGGCGACGAGGATCTGATCGGCAGCGACGTGCTGCTGCCGCCCGACGACTTCAGCTTCGCCGAGGCGGGCCAGGAGTTCACGGGCGACGGGCTGGTCCCGGACCCCGCCGACGCCTAGAGCGCACCGGCTGCAGGACAAGCGAACGGGGAGCCCAAGGGCTCCCCGTCGTCGTTCTCCAGCGGTATGCGGCCGAGGCCCGGTGCTTCTCCCGGGGGCCGCGAGGTCTCGCGACTCCGCGGCGGGCGTCAGCGCTCGCCGAGCGGGGCACCCCAGAGGGGGTACCAGCGGTCCATGCTCTCCTCGAGCGGCATCATCGGGGTCAGGATCGCCCGCAGCTGAAGCTCGCGCTCGCGGTTGCGCTCCTTGACCTGGCCGGGGAACGGCACGAACGGGTACCAGGTGCCGCGCTTGGCCAGGTAGACCAGGTGCAGCAGCTGCCCGCTGGCCTGCTCGCGCAAGGCGAAGACCGCACAGAGCACGCGGTCGGCGTAGCCGCCGGCCTCCAGCGACTCCATCACCGCGTTGATCCCGAGGACCTGGTCGTCGATGTCGTCGTCCTGCAGCACCATCCAGCGGTAGCCGTAGTCGTCGTCGCGACGCTCGACGGTGGTCCCGTTGTCCTCGCCGGTGC
Organism: Patulibacter sp.; assembly: GCA_041648495.1. Lineage (GTDB taxonomy): Bacteria > Actinomycetota > Thermoleophilia > Solirubrobacterales > Solirubrobacteraceae > Patulibacter. The sequence continues at coordinate 194 of JBAZOW010000041.1, read as the reverse complement.
TGCGCAGCAGCGACTCGACGTCGTCGGCGATCTGCGTGAAGTCGCCGGTCGCCAGCGGCTGGAAGACGATCGCGGCCTCGCCGGTGGTGACGATGCCCTGGGCGGTCTCCAGGTCGATCGCGGCGGTCGTCATCGCGAACAACCGGTCCGGACGGACCTGCTTGACGGTCTTGGTGCGCCCGAAGAGCGTGTCG
>JBAZOW010000040.1:0-17869 GCA_041648495.1 Patulibacter sp. | reverse complement strand
AATCGGCCCGGAGATCACCGCGCCGACCCTGGAGATCCTCCACGAGCTGGGGGACTTCACGTTCACCGAGCACGTCTTCGGCGGTGCGTCGATCGACGCGCACGGGACGGCGCTGACCGACGAGACGCTCGCCGCGTGCAAGGCGTCGGATTCGGTGCTGCTGGCCGCGGTCGGGGGACCGAAGTGGGACACGACCGATCCGAACGCGCCGCGTCCGGAACAGGGCCTGCTCGGCCTGCGCAAGGAGCTCGGCCTGTACTCCAACCTGCGCCCGGTCCGCCCGGTGCCGGCGCTCTACGACAGCTCCGCGCTCAAGCGCGAGGTGCTCGACGGCACCGACCTGCTGGTCGTCCGCGAGCTGACCGGCGGGATCTACTTCGGCAAGAAGACCCGCACCGAGACCGACGCGTCGGATCTCTGTTACTACACGGTCGCCGAGGTCGAGCGGATCGCCCGCTCCGCGTTCGAGACCGCCCGCAAGCGCCGCAACCTGGTCCACTCGGTCGACAAGGCCAACGTGCTGGAGACCTCTCGCCAGTGGCGCGAGGTCGTCCACCGCATCCACCGTGACGAGTACTCCGACGTCGAGCTGCGCGACCAGCTCGTCGACAGCTGCGCGATGGAGCTGATCGCCCGGCCGACGCAGTTCGACGTGATCGTCACCGAGAACCTGTTCGGCGACATCCTCTCCGACGCCGCCGCGATGCTCTCCGGCTCGCTCGGCATGCTGCCGTCGGCGTCGGTGGGCAACCCGGACGGTCCGGGCCTGTTCGAGCCCGTCCACGGCTCGGCCCCCGACATCGCCGGCCAGGGGATCGCCAACCCGCTGGCGATGTTCCTCTCCGCCGCGATGATGCTGCGCCACGGCCTGGGCCTCGAGTCCGAGGCGACCGCGCTGGAGACCGCGGTCGACCAGGCGCTGGGCGAGGGCCTGCGGACCGGCGACCTCGGCGGCTCGGCAAACACCGCCGAGGCGCTCGCCACGGTCCGCAAGCACCTGGCCTGAGTGTTCCCGAGGCGCTTGTCGAGTTCGTTCCGATAATCGGGGCGAACTCGACAAGCAAGCCCGGTCGGCGCGCTCGGTCCTGATCGCACGTCGACCTCGGGCCTCCGCTCGCGCGCTCAGCGGTCGAACGGATGCTCGACCAGCGGATCGCGCTCGGCGACCAGCTCGAGCGACGACTCCAGCGCGACGGCGAGCGGGTCGACGAGCGACTCCAGGGCCGGCTCGCGGCGCGTCAGCCAGTCGTTGGCGGTGCGCTCGACCATCCCGATCCAGCCGCGGATCGTCGCCTGCGCCAGGGGTGACCGGTCGGCGCCGGGGATCTCGCGGGCGATCAGCTCGACGAACGCCTGCCGCGTCGCGTCGCCGATCTCGCCGACGTCGGCTTCGGTCGTGACCGCCCGCTGGATCATCGCGTGCTCGTCGGGGCGGGCCTCGACGCTCTCGAAGTAGGCGCGGATGCCGCCGCGCAGGCGGTCCGGATCGGCCCCGGAGAGCCCGGCGTGGGGGGCGGTCAGCCGCGCGCCGGCCGACTCGATCGCGGCCAGGAAGACGCCGCGCTTGCCGCCGAAGTAGTGGTAGAGCAGCGCACGGGAGACGCCGCAGGCCGCCGCGAGGTCCTCCATCGACGTCTGCTCGTAGGGACGCGCCGCGAACAGCTTGATCGCCGTCGTCAGGACCTGCTCCCGGCGGGCCGGGACGGAGAGCCGGGTGCGGGTCGCCACGCCCGCAGTCTACGCGCCCGGAATGTGCCCGACGCGACCCGACGGTGTGCCCGAATGCGGTCGGTCGCGAGAGCGAAGGGTGGCGGGAAGCCGCAGACGCCGCTATTGTACTTCGTGTTGAATAGCGAGCGGGTCCCCGGAGGACAGAGGCGATGACGACGACGAGCACCCAGACCACCCGGCGTTCAACGGGGCGACGCGAGACGCCGTGGGTCGCGTCCGAGGCCGGACCGATCGACGAGGCCGCCGCTGCCGGGCTGGCGACGGCGCCGATGGTCGGGGTGCCGCCGCTGCTCCAGGCGCTGCGGATGAACGTGCGCCAGTCGTCGTTCATGCGGGCGATGCACCGGGAGTACGGGGACGTCTTCCGCGTCGACTTCCACAACCAGCTGGTGCCGGAAGCGATCGTCGTCAGCCACCCGGACCACATCAAGTCGCTGTTCACCGCCGATCCGACCCTGGCGCCGTCGCGCACGGGATCCTCGCCCTTGCGCCCGATCGTCGGCGAGAGCTCGGTGCTGACCGCGACCGGCGCGCGTCACATGCGCCAGCGCAAGCTGCTGCTGCCGGCGTTCCACGGGCAGGCGATCGCCCACTACCAGGAGCAGATCCAGGCGTCGGCCGATCGCGAGATCGCAACCTGGACCGCAGGCAAGACCTTTCCGCTCGGACCGTCGGCGCAGGCGATCACACTCGACGTGATCATGGCCGGCGTCTTCGGCGTCGACGGCCGCCCGGCCAAGGGCACCCTGGAGCACCGCGTGCGGCAGAGCTTCCGCCGCGCGCTCGCGCTCTCGATGACCCGGATCGCCAAGGTCGCCGAGTTCGCCAACCGTCAGAGCCATGAGGCGGTCGGCGTGCAGCGGCTGGTCGTCGAGTCGATCGACGGTGCGCTCTACCCGCTGATCACGAAGCGGCGGGCCGAGCACGTTCCGGGTGCGCGTCACGACGTGCTCTCGATGCTGCTCGACGCCACGACCGAGGACGGCGTGCCGCTGAGCGACGAGGAGCTGCGCAACGAGCTGATGACGCTGGTGCTCGCCGGCCACGAGACCACCGCCAACACGATCGCCTGGACCTTCGAGCGGCTGACCCGCAACCCCGAGGCCTACGCGCGGCTGCGCGACGAGGTCCGCGCCGGGGACGGCAGCGAGTACCTGGATGCGGTGATCCACGAATCGATGCGCTCGCGTCCGGTGATCCCGATGCTGGCCCGCGAGGTCACCGTCCCGTGGCGGTTCGGCGACTTCGCCGTTCCGGCCGGTTCGGTGGTCGCGATGAGCGTGTTGCTGCTGCACCACCGCGAGGACATCTACCCCGAGCCGCTGGCCTTCCGGCCGGAGCGGTTCCTCGGCGTCAAGCCCGGGACCTACAGCTGGATCCCGTTCGGCGGCGGGATCCGCCGTTGCCTCGGCGCGGCCCTGGCGATGGCCGAGATGCGCACGGTGATCGCCGAGATCGTCCGCCGCACCGACCTGGTCGCGACCGATCCGGCCCCGGAGTCCGCCCGCCACCGCAACGTGACGATGGTGCCGGCGCGCGGGGGACGGGTGAAGATCGCGCGGATGCTCGGCTAGGCGGGCTGCGTCGTCAGAGCGGGTGCGATCCCGACGCCAGGACGGCCACGATCGCACGCGCTCGGCAGGCACGGAGGGCACACCGCCGACTCAGGCGCTAGGCTCCGCGATTCCTACACATCCGGGGGGTCCCAGCAGGGGCTGAGAGGACGCTGACGCGCGTCGACCCGATTCACCTGATCCGGCTCATACCGGCGGAGGGAGCATCATGGAACGTCACGTCTTCACGACGGACAGCAGCGCGCGGACGCAGATCCGGGCCGCGCGCGACGGCATCGTCACCCCCGAGATCGCCCGCGTGGCGGAGCGCGAGCAGCTGGCGCCGACCACGGTTCGCGACGAGGTCGCCCGGGGGCGGATGGTGATCCCCGCCAACCGCCACCACGCGGCGCTCGATCCGATGGCGATCGGGCTCAAGGCGCGGGTCAAGATCAACGCCAACATCGGCTCGAGTCCGACCACCAGCTCGCTCGACGAGGAGGTCGAGAAGCTCGCGCTGTCGCAGCGCTGGGGTGCCGACACGGTGATGGACCTGTCGACCGGCAAGCGGATCCGGGAGACCCGCCAGGCGATCATCGACGTCGCCACGGTGCCGATCGGCACGGTTCCGATCTACGAGGCGCTCGAGCGCGTCAAGAAGCCGGAGGACCTGACCGCGGAGCTGCTGCTCCAGGTGATCACGGAGCAGGCCGAGCAGGGCGTCGACTACATGACGATCCACGCCGGCGTGCGGTTCGACCACCTGGCGCTCTGCCAGCACCGGACGACCGGCATCGTCTCGCGCGGGGGCGGCCTGCTGGCGCGCTGGATGGTCCACCACGAGGCCGAGAATCCGCTCTACGAGCGGTTCGACGACGTGCTGGCGATCTGCGCCGCGCACGACGTGACGATCTCGCTCGGCGACGGGCTGCGGCCGGGGTCGATCGACGACGCGTCCGATGCGGCGCAGTTCGCCGAGCTCGACACGCTGGGCGAGCTGGTCCAGCGCTGCTGGGACCGCGACGTCCAGTGCATGGTCGAGGGTCCGGGGCACGTGCCGCTCGACCAGCTGCAGGAGAACGTCGAGCGCCAGCAGCGGGTCTGCCAGGAGGCGCCGTTCTACACGCTCGGGCCGCTGGTGACCGACATTGCGCCGGGCTACGACCACATCACGAGCGCGATCGGGGCGGCCGTCGTCGGCTGGCACGGCACCTCGATGCTCTGTTACGTCACGCCGAAGGAGCATCTCGGCCTGCCGGACGCCGACGACGTCAAGCAGGGGCTGATCGCGTACCGGATCGCCGCCCACGCGGCGGACCTGGCGCGCGGCGGATCGCACGCCGCGCGGGCGGCACGCTGGGACCGCGAGCTGTCGAAGGCGCGGTTCGACTTCGACTGGAACCGTCAGTTCGAGCTGTCGGTCGATCCGGACACGGCGCGCGAGATGCACGACGCGACGTTGTCCGACGACTACTTCAAGACGGCGGAGTTCTGCTCGATGTGCGGGCCGAAGTACTGCCCGATGCACAACTTCCGCGACGTCGACTGGAATCGACTGAAGGCGGTCGCGAGCGAGCGGGCGCTGGCCGCACGAGGCTGATCGAGTGCCTCACCGCCGGGAGGCCGCCCTCGGGCGACCCCGGCGGGGCACGGGATCACGGCCGGAGTCGCGGTCGGACGCCGGCGGACGAACGGCGGACTACGAGGTCCGCGGCGACGGCGTCCAGGCGTCGGGGACGACGACCCGGCAGTGACCGATACCGGTGGTGTCGATCAGGTCGGGCGCGTGCCCGGTCTCGCCGAGCGAGTCCTCGATCGAGCCGCAACGCTCGGCGAAGCTGGCCCGGATCCGCGCGGCGCGGTCGTTCTGGTTCGGGTTGGCGTGGGGGGACGTGTGGGGCATGTTCCTCCTGCGGCCGAGCGTCGGGTGTGATGAGTGCTGCTCGAACCCGGCCTATTGACACCGTACGGCGGCATCGGGCGATGGTCTAGGGGGTCCGGGGCACGCGTGCACCGGATGGGGGGTGTACCCGGGCAGAACCCCGTCGGAACGGTAGGATCGCCGGATGTTCGCGCGTCTCGTGGGGGGTCGCGCGCCGATCGAGGGAGCAGCACGGTGCCGCAGGCCGACGTCATCTGGAAGAACGGCGAGCTCGTCCCCTGGGACGACGCCAAGGTGCACGTGCTGACGCACGCCCTGCACTACGGGACGGGCGTCTTCGAGGGCGTGCGGTGCTACGACACCGAGATCGGCCCGGCGGTCTTCCGGCATCAGGAGCACGCCAGCCGGCTGTTGAAGTCGGCTGAGCTCTACTACATGCCGGTGCCGTACACGGCGGAGCAGATCCGGCAGGCGACGCTCGAGACGATCGCGGCCAACGGTCTGCGCGCCTGTTACATCCGCCCGCTCGTCTTCCGTGGCGAGGGCGTGATGGGCCTGAGCCCGCTCGACGCGCCGGTCGAGGTGATCATCGCCTGTTGGGAGTGGGGCGCCTACCTCGGCGAGGAGGGCAAGAAGAACGGCATCCGCGCGAAGGTCTCGTCGTGGCGCCGCCTCTCGCCCGCCGGGCTGATCCCGCACGCCAAGGCGTCGGGCCAGTACCTCAACTCGGTGCTCGCCAAGATCGAGGTCTCCAAGGCCGGCTACGAGGAGGCGATCCTGCTCGACGAGCGCGGCTTCGTCTGCGAGGGCTCCGGGGAGAACATCTTCGCGGTGATCGACGGCCGGATCGTTACCCCGCCGCAGTCGGCCTCGATCCTCGACGGGATCAACCGTCGCTCGGTGATGACGATCGCCCATGACCTCGGCTACGAGGTCGTCGAGCGGGACATGGCCCGCGCCGAGCTGTACCTGGCCGACGAGGTCTTCGTCACCGGTACCGCCGCCGAGCTGACGCCCATCCGCGAGATCGACGATCACCCGGTCGGCACCGGCAAGCCCGGGCCGATCACGGTCGAGGTCCAGAAGACGTTCGAGGACGCGCTGCACGGCCGGCTCGAGCAGTACCACGGCTGGCTCGACCCGGTTCCGGTGCGCGAAGCGAACTGACCGGGGAAGAAGCCGGGCCCCGCCCCGAGCGTCGCGCGATGTGACGCAGCGAGACGCCGCGCGGCTCGGCGCACCCGGTAGGATCGTCATCCGATGTTCACGTGGTCGCGGCGAATTCTGTAGGGCACCGAGCGCACCCGCTCTCGGTCGCCCGTTGCTGAATTCGCCCTTGCCGGGTCGGCCGTCCGTAGACCCGGTGCCAGTTTCGACCGACGCAGGACCACGATGACCAACGAACTTCCGCTTCGCCCCTTCGAGCTCTACGACGCGACGCTCCGCGACGGCATGCAGGGGGAGGGCATGGCCCTCTCCGCCGAGGAGAAGCTGCGTGTCGCCAAGAAGCTCGACGAGCTCGGCGTCCAGCTGATCGAGGCGGGCTTCCCCGCCTCCAACCCCAAGGAGCAGGAGGTCTTCGCGCTGCTCGCGCAGGAGACCTGGACCCACGCCCAGATCGCCGCCTTCGGGATGACGCGACGCCGCGATCTGCGGGCCGATCAGGATCCGTCGCTGCGGATCCTCGCCGACTGCTTCTGCGACGTCACCACGATCGTCGGCAAGACCTGGAGCCTGCACCTCGAGAAGGTCGTGCGGGTCGACCCGGCCGAGAACCTCAAGCTGATCGAGGACTCGGTCGCGTTCCTGGTCGGCGAGGGCAAGCGCGTGATCTACGACGCCGAGCACTTCTTCGACGCCTGGCGCGCCGATCGGGAGTACGCCCACCGCTGCCTGCGCGCCGCGGTCGAGGCCGGCGCCGACACGCTCACGCTCTGCGACACCAACGGCTCGACGCTGCCGCACCAGATCCACGAGGCGGTCTCCGCGGTCGTGGCGGAGCTCGGGACCCACGCGCGGATCGGCATCCACGCGCACGACGATGGCGGCTGCGGCGTCGCCAACTCGCTGATGGCCGTCCAGGCCGGATCGACCCACGTCCAGGGCACGACCAACGGGATCGGCGAGCGCACCGGCAACGCCAACCTGACGACGATCACCGCCGACCTCGAACTGAAGATGGGGATCCCGGCGCTGCCGCCGGGGCACCTGACGAAGCTGACCGAGACCGCGCACTTCGTCGACGAGCTGCTCAACCGGGTGCCGAGCGCCAGCCAGCCGTACGTCGGGCGCAACGCGTTCGCCCACAAGGGCGGCCTGCACATCGCCGGGATCCGCGCCGACGCGACGACCTTCGAGCACGTCGCTCCGGAGGCGGTCGGCAACGCGCGCGAGATCCTGATGTCGGAGCTGGCCGGCAAGGGCACCGTGCTCGAAGCCGCCGAGTCGGCGGGCATCGAGGTCGACGACGCGCAGGCCGCGCGCGTGATCGAGCGGGTCAAGCAGCTCGAGCACGAGGGCTACCAGTTCGAGGCGGCCGACGGCTCGTTCGAGCTGCTGCTGCGGCGCGAGACCGGGACCTACGAGCCGCTGTTCCGGTTGGAGTCGTGGCGGGTGATCGTCGAGCAGCGAGCCGGCGGGACCGTCGAGACCGAGGCGACGATCAAGATCTGGATCGGCGACGAGCGGTTCGTCCGCACCGCCGAGGGCAACGGCCCGGTCCACGCGCTCGACCAGGCGCTGCGGTCCGCGATCAGTGCGGTCCACCCGCACATCGCCGAGATCGAGCTGACCGACTTCAAGGTGCGGATCCTCGACTCGACCCGTGGCACCGGCGCGACGACCCGGGTGCTGCTCGACGCGACCGACGGCCACGACACCTGGGGATCGCTCGGCGTCAACGAGAACGTGATCGCGGCGTCGTGGGACGCTCTGGTCGATTCGCTGGCCCGCAACGAGCAGGTCGGCCGCCGCGGCGTCCGACCGGAGGCGACGACCGCCCCGTGACCGCGTCGTCGTCCGCCGACCGCGATCCCCTCGAGGACGCCCCGATCCCGGTCGCCCGACCGGTGATCGGCGACGCCGAGGAGCAGGCCGTGCTCGAGGTGCTGCGCTCGCGGCACCTCTCGCTCGGCCCGCGGGTGACCACGTTCGAGGACCGGTTCGCGGGGCGGCTCGGCGTGCCCCACGCGGCGGCGGTCTCGTCGGGCACCGCCGGTCTGCACCTGGCGCTGCGCGCCGTCGGCGTCGAGGACTGCACGCCCGAGGACGAGGTCGTGACCTCGCCGTTCTCGTTCATCGCGACCGCCAACGCGGTCCTGTTCGAGGGGGCGACACCGGTCTTCGCCGACGTCGACCCGCAGACGCTCAACGTCACCGCCGACGCGATGGCCTCGGCGATCACGTCCCGGACGAAGGCCTTGCTGCCGGTGCACATCTTCGGCTACCCGGCCGATCTGCCGGCGATCGAGCGGCTCGGGCTGCCCGTCGTCGAGGATGCGGCCCAGGCGCTGGGCGCGGTCCACGCGGACAGCACGCCGGTCGGCGGACGGGGCAACCCGACCGTCTTCGCGTTCTACGCCAACAAGCAGCTGACGACCGGCGAGGGCGGCCTGGTCGCCACCGCCGACGCGGCGATCAAGCAGCGGATCGACAGCGAGCGCAACCAGGGCCGGGCGCCCGACATGCAGTGGCTCGACCACGACCGGCTGGGGTTCAACTACCGCCTCAGCGACCTGCACTGCGCGCTCGGGATCGCTCAGCTCGACCGGCTCGACGACATGATCGCGGCCCGGAGCCGGGTCGCCGAGTGGTACCGCGAGGCGCTGACGGACCTGGTCGATCGCACGGGACTCGAGCTGCTCTGTCCGGATCGCGACGGCGACCGGCGCTCGTGGTTCGTCTACGTGGTGCGGGTTCCGAAGGGCGTCGACCGCGACGAGACGATCCGTGCGCTCGCGGACCGGAAGATCCAGACCCGCCCGTACCTGCCGGCGATCCACCTGTTCGCCTTCTACCGCGAGAAGTTCGGCTTCCGCGAGGGCCAGTTCCCGGTCGCCGAGGACGCGGCCGCCCGCGGCCTCTCGCTGCCGTTCTTCCCCGAGATGACGCAGGCGCAAGTGCAGCGGGTGGCCGACGAGCTGGCCGCGGTCCTCGCGCCCTGAGGGCGCGAGGACAATCGGCCGGGGTCACTCGTCGATCGCGACCGCGGCCCGGGGGAGCAGCGGCACCGCCAGCAGGCACACCGCCGCGACACCGAGCAGCACCAGCAGCGTGGTCGTCATCGCGGAGGCGGCACCCGACGACAGGGAACCGATGAAGATCGTGGTGACCAGCGCCGACCCGATCCCGTTGGCCACCTGCTGGATCGCGCTGAGCGATCCGCTGGCGGCTCCGGCCTCGTCGGCACCGACGTCGCCCATCGCGGTGTTGAACACCGAGTTGAAGCTGACGCCGGCCGCGATCCCGATGATCGTCGTCGCGATCAGCAGCTGCCACCAGGTGGCGTCGAGGCCGGCCTCGACCACGACCAGCAGCAGCGCGCCGATGCCGATCAGGGTGGTCAGCATGCCGGCGAGCACCATCCGGCGCCCAAGTCGCACGATCAACGCGTGCGCGATGGCCGAGCCGATGATGATCCCGACGGTGAGCGGGATCAGGTTGACCGCGGTCCGGGTCGGGCTGAAGCCGAGCCCGAGCTGGAGGAACAGGCTGATCACGTACATCAGCCCGCTGAAGCTGGCGAAGACGCAGAGCCCGACGACCAGGCCGGCGCTGAAGCCGCGATTGGCCAGCAGGCGGCGTGGCAGCAGGGGCTCGTCCGCGCGCGTCTGACGCCGCGCGAACGCGGCGAGCAGACCGAGGCCGACGACGAGGCTGGCGATCGGGGCGACGCTCCAGCCGTCCGACGATCCGTTGACCAGGCCGAAGATCAGGCCGAAGAGGGCGGCGGCGAGCAGCGCGCTGCCCGCCAGGTCGATCGTCGTCGACCGGTCGCCGGGCGTCGCCGGGAGGTAGCGCAGCGCGAGTACGAGCGCGACCCCGCCGAGCAGGATGTTGATCAGGAAGATCGGGCGCCACTGTAGCCCGAGCAGGTCGGCATCGATCAGGATCCCGCCCACGATTGGTCCGGCGACCGCGAAGACGCCGAGCATCGGGGCAAAGACCGCGAAGGCGGTGCGCAACATCGGCTTCGGGAAGGTGGCGGCCATGATCGCCATGCCCTGAGGGATCAGCAGCGCTCCGAAGACGCCTTGGACGACGCGCCCGGCGAGCAGTGCCGCCGGAGACGGGGCGATGCCGGCCAGGGCCGAGCCGACGATGAAGCCGATCAGCCCGACCAGGAACGTCCTGCGTTGGCCGAAGCGGTCCCCGAGCCGGCCGCCGAGCACCAGGAGCGACCCGAGCGCCAGGGCGTAGGACGCTCCGAGCCAGGGGATCAGTCGCTCGTCGGCGCCCAGGTCGCGCACGATCGTCGGAGCGGCGACGTTGGCGATCGTCGCGTCCATGAGGTCCATCGCGTCCGCGAGCAGGACGACGAACAGCGTCAGCCAGAGGGCGCGGGGCGCAGGTGTGGTGGGGGGCGTTTCGGTATCGGTCATCGGGCTCCTGGCGGATCGAACGGCGGGAGACGGCGCTCGGCGCGAGGAGCCGAACTTGTCGAACGTGATCGTAACGAACATGTTCGTCAAGAACAAGGTCGTAGCGTTGCTAGGGTGACCTCGTGAGCAGTCGCGAACCGGTCAGTCGCCGCACCCGCCCCGCCAAGGCTCCGCTCTCGCGAGCGGCGATCGTCGATGCGGCGCTCCGCGTGCTCGAGCGCGACGGCGGCAGCAAGCTCACGATGCGTCGGGTCGCCGCCGAGCTGGACACCGGCCCGGCATCGCTCTACGTCTACGTTCGCAACACGACCGGGTTGCACGCGTTGCTGATCGACCGGTTGCTGGCGAGCCTCGATCTGGCCTGGGACGGAGCCGAGCCGTGGCGCGAGCGGCTGCACCGCGTGCTGGCGGACTACCGGGGGCTGCTCGCCGAGCGTCCCGAGATCGCGCGGGGCGCACTGTCGGTGTGGCCCGACGGCCCGAACTACCTGGACCTCGTCGAGCTGCTGCTCCGGCTGCTGGCTGCGGCCGGAGTCGATCAGCGGGCGGCGGCGTGGGCCGTCGACCTGCTGCTCCAGCACGTCAGCGCCGCGGCGGCCGAGTGGGCGGAGCGAGCCGCCGACGCCGGCCAGGATCTCGACGACCTCTCAGCCACCCTGGCGTCGGCGGACCCGCGTCGGCACCCGGTCCTGGCGTCGTTCGACACGGCGCTGCTGACCGCCGGGGACCCGGAGATCCGCGACCGGTGGGCCGTCGACGTGCTGATCGACGGGGTGCTCGCGCGTTCCGCCCCGGCCGGGGCCTGACCGACCCCTGGGTTACCCCGTGGATGCGGCGCGGGCCGTGCGGCTCAGCCCGCGCTGCGGCCGATCGTCCGCACGCCAACCGTGAGGCCCACGATCGCCGTGCCGACCGCCGCGAGCGCGCCCCAGAGCGCGGCGGTCGTCAGGTCGCCGTTGAACAGTGCCCGCTCGGCGTCGACCACGTAGGTCAGCGGGTTGATCGCGGCCAGCGCGCGCAGCCAGCCCGGCCCGTCGTCGGTCGGCAGCAGCATCCCGGAGAGCAGCAGCAGCGGGAAGAGCAGTGTCTGCTGGACCATCCAGAAGACCCAGTCCTGGTCCTTGACGAGCAGTGCCAGCGTGTACGACAGCGCACCGATGCCGATCCCCAGCAGCGAGAGGATCAACAGGCCGAGCACCACGCCGCCGACGTTCAGGTCGAGCCCGAACGGCAGCGAGACGGCGATCAGCAGCACCGCCTGACCGAGCACCGGAACGGACTCCTTGAGCGCTCGGCCGACGATCAGGGACCAGCGACGCACGGGCGTCACCAGCATCCGCTCGTGGGCCCCGGTCTGCATCTCCTGCAGCAGGTTGGATCCGGTCATCGACGTCGCGAAGAGCGTCGACATCACGAGCAGGCCCGGCACGAACCACTGCAGCGACGCGGCGTCGCCGAGCCCGTTGGTGGCGATCAGCAACGGCGCGAACAGCGCCAGGAAGAACAGCGGCTGGACCATGCCGAAGATCAACGCGAACGGCTCGTGGATCAGCGGGCGCAGCTCGCGCAGGAAGACCGTGCGGACGTCGTCCAGCGCGGAGGTCGGGCGAGCGGCGCGGAACGACGGGCTCGCGGTGGTGGGGGCGGAAGCGGTGACGGTGGACATCGAAAGCTCGAATTCGGCGTGGGGTGGACGGACGGGGAGCGGCGCGCGGCTCACGCGGCGACGGGCTCGGACGGGGCGATGAAGCGGTCGCGCAGGCTGCGACCGGTCAGGTCGAGGAAGACGTCGTCGAGGGTCGGGGTCTCGATCCCACTGCGGGCGGCCAGGTCGCGCTTGAGCTCGGGCGCGGTGCCGTCGGCGATGATCCGGCCTTCGTCCATCACCACCACCCGTTCGGCCATCGTGTCGGCCTCCTCCAGGTAGTGGGTGGTCAGGAAGATCGTCATCCCGGTCTCGCGGCGCAGCCGCAGGATGTGACTCCAGAGGTTGGCCCGGCTCTGCGGGTCGAGGCCCGTCGACGGCTCGTCGAGGAAGAGCAGCGCGGGGCGGTGGACGATCCCGAGCGCGACGTCGACCCGCCGCCGCTGACCGCCGGACAGGGTGCTCGCCTTGCGCGAGGCGAGCTCGGTCAGCTCGAGCGCGTCGAGCAGCTCATCGGCGCGTTGCTCGGACTCAGTGGCGGTCAGCCCGTAGCAGCGGCCCTGCGCGATCAGCTCGTCGCGGACCCGCTGGCTGTGGCTGGCGCCGTCGCCCTGACCGACGTAGCCGATCCGGCGCCGGACGCCGTCGGGATCGCGCGAGACGTCGTGCCCGGCGACGATCGCGCGGCCGGCGGTCGGACGCAGCAGCGTGGTCAGCATCCGCAGCGTGGTCGACTTGCCGGCGCCGTTCGGGCCGAGGAAGGCGAGCAGCTCGCCCTCGCCGACGGACAGGTCGATGCCGCGGACCGCCTCGACGGTGCGGTCGCCGGAGCGGAAGGTGCGGGTGAGGCCTTCGGTGGTGATCATGCTGCCCAGCCTGTTCGGCGTTCAGGCCAGATCCTGTCCGGAAGTTCCCCCGTGGCCGCATTCAGGTCATATCCTGTCCGGAACTCCGGCGAGGATGCCATCCGTCGTGGTGGCGATTCGCCACCGGACGCCGAATCCGAGGACCTGCGCGAGATGTCCGATCCCAGCACCCGCATGCTGCGACTGCTGTCGCTGCTTCAGACCCACCGCTTCTGGGAGGGCCCCGAACTGGCCGAGGAGCTGGACGTCAGCGAGCGCACGCTGCGCCGCGACGTCGAGCGGCTGCGCGGCCTCGGCTACCCGGTCGACGCCGCGCGCGGGACGGGCGGCGGCTACCAGCTGCGCGCGGGCCAGCGGCTTCCGCCGCTGCTGCTGGACGACGAGGACGCGGTCGCGATCGCGGTCGGGCTGCGGACCGCGGCGGTCGGCACGATCACCGGGATCGAGGAGGCCTCGGTCCGCGCGCTGGCCAAGCTCGAGCAGGTGCTGCCGCCGGCGCTCCACCGCCGGATCGCCGCGCTCCAGGAGGCGATCGTGCCGACCCCGAAGTTCGGCATGCCGATCGACTCGGCGACCCTCGTGATCCTCGGCCAGGCCTGCCGCGACCGCGAACGGCTGCGCTTCGGCTACGTCCGCAAGGACGGCGAGCAGGCCGATCGGACGGTCGAGCCGCACCGGCTGGTCGCCGACCACGGACGCTGGTACCTCGTCGCCTGGGACGTGCGACGCGATGACTGGCGGATGTTCCGGGTCGACCGGATGAGCGACCCCGCGTCGACCGGGACCCGGTTCGTCGGCCGTTCGCTCCCCGGCGGGCAGGACGCCGGCGAGTACGTGCGGGCCTCGATGCGCGACCAGCCGATGCGCTGGGAGGCATCGATCCGCGTGGCCTGCGCCGCCGACGCGTTGCCTTCGCCGGCGACCTGGTGGCGGGGCCGGGTCGAGCCGATCGACGACGCCAGCTGCCGGATCCGCACCTCGGCCGACAACCTGGAGTGGCTGACCGTCCACCTGATGTTCCTCGAGGCCGACTACGTGGTCGAGGGTCCACCCGAGCTGGCCGAGCACCTGCGCGCGACCGCGGAGCGGATCGGACGGGCCTGCGGCGGCGGTCAGGCGTCCCGTGGGTGACGGGCCTCGGCCGCTCGCGCCCGCCCGGAGCGCCGGCGCATCGTCCACCGCGCGACGGTGAAGGTCGCTCGGACCCATGGCCCGAGCCGACGGGGCGTCCACGCCCGACCAGCCACCTCGGCCTCGGCACGGTCGAGCGCGTCCTCGATCAGGGCGTCGTGCCACCAGCGCACCACCAGGGGCCACAGCAACCGCATCGCGCCCTGGGGGCGCGCCTCGAGGACGTGCAGGAGCGTCGGACGGCCGTCGAGGGTGACGACGTCGAACCAGTGATGACCGTCGAAGATCCGTGGATCGAAGCGAAAGGACGCGCTTCGGCCCGGCTCGTAGTCGGAGACCGCATAGCGGATCGGGCCGTGTCCGCCGCGTGCACCGACCGTGAGTCCGGCGTCGAGCCGCATGGCGGGCCAGCGCGGGTGTGCCAGAGCCGATCGTGGTCGCTGGCCAGGCCGTCGATCAGCGCTTCGACCTGCCCGACGTCGGCCTCGAGGGTTCTGACGTGGACATTACGAATCCTCATAGAATGAAATTCTAGAATAGAATTCTAGTCCGTGTCCGAGAGTCAGACGAACGCTCCCGATTCCCCCCGCCGGCGGGCGATCCTCGACGCTGCGCTGGAGGTCTTCGTGGCGGGTGGATTCGAGAGCGCGACGATCGAGGACGTGCGTCGGCGCTCCGGGGCCAGCGTCGGATCGATCTACCACCACTTCGGCAGCAAGGAGGGCCTGGCGGCGACCCTCTACACCGAGGGACTGTCCGACTACCAGCAGGGCCTGCTCGAGACGCTGGCGCACGACCCCGCGCCGGCCGAAGGCATCACGGAGCTCGTCGGGCATCACCTGCGCTGGGTCGAGGACCACCGCGATCTCGCACGCTTCCTGCTCGTGCGGCCATCGACGGACGTCCTGTCGGGGGCGTCGGGCCGGATTGCCGAGCAGAACGCGACCGTCGCCGATGCGATCTCCTCCTGGCTCGAGGTTCACCGTCAGGCGGGTCGGGTTCGGCGGGTCGAGCCGGATCTGCTGCTCGCCATCCTGCTCGGGCCGAGCCAGCAGTTCGTGCGCGTTTGGCTCCGCGACGGCGGCACGACGTCGATCGACCGGGCGGCGAGCGTGCTGTCGGCCGCGGCTGTGGCGGCACTCGTGCTCGAGGAACCGGCGTAGGTAGCCTCGCCTTAGACTCTGATCCCACATGGGACGCTTCGCCGGGTGGGCGGGGGTCACAGTCCGGGTCCTGTGGCCGGAACTAGACTGTCGCCCCAATGGGACGCTTCGCTGAGCCGCAGGACCCCGTCTTCCGGGAGATGAACACCAGCCTCGGTTACGACCGTCGGATGTGGCGTCAGGACATCCGCGGTTCCCGAGCCCACGCCCGGATGCTGGCCGCGCGCGACGTGATCGGGCAGGACGACCTCGACGCGATCCTCGGCGGCTTCGAGCAGATCGAAGCGAAGCTCGAGGCCGGCACCTTCCCGTTCGAGGCGAACGACGAAGACATCCACATGGCGATCGAGCGTCACCTGACGGAGCTCGTCGGCGATCCCGGCGCGCGGCTGCACACGGCTCGCTCGCGCAACGACCAGGTCGCGACCGACTTCGCGCTCTGGACCGGCGAGGCCGCGGAGCGCGCGATCGCCGGCATCGAGGCGCTGATGACGACGCTGATCGAGGTCGCCGAGGCGCACGTCGACTGGCCGATGCCCGCCTACACGCACCTCCAGCGCGCGCAGCCGGTCTACCTGGCCCACCACCTGCTGGCCTACGTCTGGATGCTCGAGCGCGACCGCGAGCGGTTCCGCTTCACGCAGCAGCAGGCGATGCGCCGGATGCCGCTCGGCGCCGGCGCGCTGGCCGGGGTCAACTTCGACACCGACCGCACGATGACCGCCGCCGAGCTCGGCTTCGACGCGCCCGCGCCGAATTCGATTGACGCGGTCTCCAACCGCGACTACGCGCTGGACTACCTGAACGCGGCCGCCACCTGCGCCACGCACCTGTCGCGGCTGGGCCAGGAGATCGTCCAGTGGGCGAGCGAGGAGTTCGGCTTCCTGACGCTGCCCGACGCCTGGTCGTCCGGCTCGTCGCTGATGCCGCAGAAGAAGAACCCCGACTGCGCCGAGCTGCTGCGCGCGAAGGCGCCGCGGATCACCGGCCACCTGTCGGCGCTGCACGGCGTGATCCACGCGCTGCCGCTGACGTACAACAAGGACCTGCAGGAAGACAAGGAGCACGTCTTCGACGCGGCGGACACGCTCGACCAGTCGCTCGCGGCGGCCAAGGGCATGATCGGCGGCGCGACGTTCCGCGCGGACCGGATGGCGGCCGCGGCGGCCGACGAGCTGCTGGCTGCGACCGACCTGGCCGACGAGTTGGTCAAGCGCGGCGTGCCGTTCCGGCAGTGCCACGCGATCGTCGGCGGTCTGGTCCGCGAGGCCGTCGAGTCCAAGCGCAAGCTGTCGGAGATCTCCGACGACGAGCTGCGCGCCCAGAGCGAGCACCTGGGTCCGTGGATCCGCGACGTGATCGAGCCGCTGTCGCTGCTGGAGCGCAAGCAGAGCCAGGGCGGCACCTCCCAGGCGCGTGTCCAGGAGCAGCTCGGCCTGGCCCGCCGGGCCCTCGGCGCCTGACGCGGAGTGGGCGGTGGGCGCACGGAGACCGCCGATGGACGCCGGGTCGGCGGGCCCGCGGCGGGCTGGGGCGTCCGGCGGTACAAGCAGGTCGCCGGCCGCGCGGCCGCTGCCGGTCGCCGATCTGATCGCCGCCGCCGAGCTCGAGGACGCGATCTCGGTCCCGGCGTCGCTGCCCCGATCGTTCTACGACCGCCCGGTCGTCGAGGTCGCCCGGGACCTGCTCGGCTGCACCGTGGTCCACCGCGGTTGCACCGCGCGGATCGTCGAGACCGAGGCGTACCACGAGAGCGAGCCGGCCTGCCACGCGTACGGTCGGCCGCCCCGTCCGACACGACGGACGGCCCCGCTGTTCGGACCGCCAGGTCACGCCTACGTCTACCGCTCGTACGGCCTGCACGCGATGCTCAACGCCGTCTGCGAGCCGGACGGCACCGCGGCCGCCGTGCTGATCCGTGCCGTCGAGCCGCTGGCCGGCCTGGCCACGATCCGCCGCAACCGCCTGGGACGCGAGGATCGCGAGCTGACGTCGGGCCCGGGCAAGCTCGCGCAGGCGCTGGCGATCGGCTTCGATCTGGATCGCAGCGACCTGGTCGACGGTCCGCTGCGGATCGCCCAGCCGGTGCCGGGTGCGCGGCCCGTGAAGATCGTCAGCGGCGTCCGCGTCGGGATCACCAAGGCGGCGGACCTGCCGTGGCGGTTCGCGGACGCGACCAGCCCGTTCGTCTCGCGGCCCCGCGTGGCGCCGGCCACCGCCGGCTAGCCGCAGGGTTGCGCACTCGCCGCGCGCCCGAGAACGCGTGCGCAGGCAGGTGGCCCAGAACGACGTGGTTGC
>JBAZOW010000039.1:0-17876 GCA_041648495.1 Patulibacter sp. | reverse complement strand
ACTGCTTGAACCGCCCCGGGATCGTACGTGATCACGGGGTCGCGCGTGCGTCGTGCCATCGTCTTCCCATGAGGATCGCTGCCGCCGCCGACACCTTCCTCGACCGCACCGTGGTCGCCGGCTACACGGCGCCCGGGCTGGCGCTGCGTCGCCGGGCGCCGGGCTGGTCCGACGAGCTGCCCTCGATGGCGGGACGGACGGTCGCGATCACCGGCCCGACGTCGGGGATCGGCGAGGCCGCGGCAGCCCGCTTCGCCGCGCTCGGCGCGACCGTGCTGCTGCTGGTCCGCAACCGCGAGAAGGGCGCGACGACCCGCGAGCGGATCGTCGCCGAGCGGGTGCGCCACGGCGGCGAGATCCCGGACGTCCGGCTGGTCACCTGCGACATCGCCGACCTGACGTCGGTCCGCGCCTGCGCCGAGCAGCTGCGCAAGAGCGGCGAGCCGCTGCACGTGCTGGTCCACAACGCCGGCGCGATGCCGCCGGAGCGCAAGACTTCTCCCGACGGGATCGAGCTGTCGTGGGCGACCAACGTCGTCGGTCCGTTCCTGCTGACCTCGCTGCTGCAGGAGCGGCTGGTCCAGAGCGCGCCGGCGCGGGTGATCACGGTCTCGTCGGGCGGGATGTTCACCCAGCGGCTCGACGTCGACGACCCCGAGGGCGAGCACCGCGAGTACCGCCCGGCGTCGGCCTACGCCCGCGCCAAGCGCGCGCAGGTCGTGCTCAACGAGCTGTGGTCCGAGCGGCTGCGCGGGCTCGGCGTGACCTTCCACGCGATGCACCCCGGCTGGGTCGACACGCCCGGGGTTCAGGACTCGCTGCCGGGATTCCACAAGCTGACCGGCAAGCTGCTGCGGAGCCCCGACGAGGGGGCCGACACGATCGTCTGGCTCGGCGCCGCCGACGCTCCGGCCGGCCGCACGGGCCTGTTCTGGCACGACCGCCGAGCGCGCCCCACCCACCGGGTGCCGTGGACGCGCGAGGATCCCGCGGACCGTCAGCGGCTGTGGGCGCTGTGTCGCGAGCAGGCGGGGTTGCCCGCCTCGGCCTGATCGGCGTCCGCGCGGGCCGTCCGGTGCGTCAAGCCCCCGCCCGCCGTGCCGAGGGCCTACTCGGCACGGCGCGCCGGGACCTCCTCACCCGCCGTCCCGGCGCCTCCTCACCCGCCGTCCCGGGGCCTACTCGGCCGGCGCGTCGGGGTCGCCGCGCAGCGCGCGGATCCCGCCGGCGACGAACCGCAGCGCCCGCTCGACCACCGCCATCGCCGCCTGCACGTCCATGTCGTCGAACGGCGACGAGCAGACGTTCTCGTCGGCGGTGCCGGGCCGCTCGGGCTGCCGTTCCTCCGCGGTGGCGCCGATCACGTTGAAGATCGCGAAGGTGGCCGCGGCCGCCATCCGCGGCTCGAGGTCGTCCGGCGACGCCTTCAGGTCACTGGCGATCCCCTCGGCGACCAGCCGCTCTCCCTGGAGCATCATCGCCTGCTGGTAGGCGAGCAGACCGGGGTCGGACGCGATCACGTCCCGCTGCTTGCGGGCGTTGTCGTCCTGGAGCTTCCACTCCGGCAGCTCGCTCGCGATCCACTCGCGGATCGCGTCGGCCGAGGTCTCGCCGGGCCGGCGGTCGCGCATCCGAGCCGCCAGGCCCGCGAAGGAGACGTCGCGGTCGGGGAAGACGAGCTCCTCCTTGGCCGGGAAGTAGGACGAGACCGTACGCGGGGAGACGTTCGCGGCGTCGGCGATCTGGGCGATCGTGGTCTCGTGGAACCCGTGCTCGTGGAACAGGTCGAGCGCGACCCGCGCGATCGTCGCGCGGGTCAGCTGCTTCTTCCGCTCCCGCAGCCCGTCTAGCGGGATCGAGCCCAAGGTCATGGTCCGACAGTAGCGCAAGACTGCATAGGCAGCAAAAGTTAAGCAACTGTAACTCTGCAAGACCTGCGAAGTTGCAGTCGCTGTGTTACCCTCCGCCGCGGCGCCGCGTTCGGCGTGCCCCCTTCGTCCTCCTGGAGCACCATGTCTCTGCAGCTCGCGCGGTTGGCCCGCACGCTCTCGCACTACCGGTGGCGCAGCCTGTTCGCTGCGTTGCTCACCATCGTCATCCTCGGTGCCCTCGCGGGGACCAGCGGCACGCCCGCCGACGACTTCTCGATTCCGGGCACGGAAACGCAGAAGTCGATCGACCTGCTGAAGAAGCACAGCCCCGCGCTGGCCGGCACCGACGGCACCCTCGTCTTCGAGGCCAAGTCGGGCACGCTGAACGACCCGAAGAACAAGGCCGCGATCGAGGCCGCACTCACCAAGGTCCGTGCCCTGAAGGACGGCGACACCGGCAAGAACCCGGTCGCCTCCGATCCGTTCGCCGAGGGTGGCGTGCTGTCGAAGGACGGCAAGGTCGCCGCGGTCGAGGTGCGGTACCAGACCGAGGTCACCGACATCGAGGCCGAGGACGGCAAGGCGCTCGAGGAGGCCGCCCTGACCGCCGAGCAGAACAGCGACGTCGCCGTCTCGATGCGCGGCACGATCATCGACCTGGCCGCGGAGCAGGAGGTTCCCGTCGGCGAGCTGGTCGGCGTCGCGATCGCGATCGTGCTGCTGACGATCCTCTTCCGCTCGGGCGCCGCGATGTTCGCGACCCTGATCGGTGCGCTGATGGGCGTGATGCTCGGTCAGATCCTGATCATGGCGCTGGCCAAGCCGCTCGGCCTGCCGGAGTTCGCTTCGACGATCGCGGTGATGCTCGGCCTGGGTGCCGGCATCGATTACGCCCTGCTGATCATCGGCCGCTATCGAGAGCAGATCGCCGACGGCGACAGTTCTCGCGACGCCGCGGGCAAGGCCGCCGCGACGGCCGGCTCGTCGGTCGTCGCCGCCGGCCTGATCGTGATGGTCGCGATCGCCGGCCTGCTCGTCATCGGGATCCCGATGATCGGCAAGATGGGCGTCGGCGCCGCGATCGGCGTGGCCGCCGTCGTGGTCTCCGCGATCACCGTCCTGCCGATCATGATCGGCCTGCTCCGCCGCTGGCTCAAGCCGAAGAAGCACAAGCACGTCGAGCCGTCCGCCGCGTTCGGTCGCTGGGCCGCGGGCATCACCAAGCGCCCGTGGGCCGCGATCGCCGGCGGCGTCGTGATCCTGCTGATCTTCGCCGCGCCGATGACGCAGCTGCGTCTGGGCCAGCCGGACGACGGCAACCAGTCGACGTCGAAGACCCAGCGGGTCGCGTACGACACCCTGAGCAAGGCGTTCGGCCCGGGCTACAACGGTCCGTTCCTGATCGCCGTCGACACCCCCGGCGGCTACGACCAGAACGCCGCCACGGTCGAGAAGCTGCGCGCCGCGATCGCGGCCGACCCGGGCATGGTCGAGCAGACCGTCCAGGGCGCCCCGACCGAGAACAAGCAGGCGGCGGTGCTCTTCGGCACCCCGACCACGGCCCCGCAGGACGCGGACACGAGCGACACGCTGTCACGGCTCCGTGACGACGTGATCCCCAAGGCGGTGGCGGGTACGCCGTTGGTCGACCACGTCTTCGTCGGCGGCAACACCGCCGGGTTCGAGGACTTCTCGGACAAGGTCGCCAACCGCCTGCCGGTCTTCATCGCGCTGGTGATCGGCCTCTCGGTGCTGCTGCTGATGGCGGCCTTCCGCTCGCTGCTGATCCCGCTGGTCTCCGCGGTCTTCAACCTGCTGTCGGTCGGTGCGGCCTACGGCGTGGTCGTCGCGGTCTTCCAGGAGGGCATCGGCGCGAGCCTGATCGGCGTCGACAGCGGCGTGCCGATCGTCTCGTTCATCCCGGTGATGATCTTCGCGATCCTCTTCGGATTGAGCATGGACTACAACGTCTTCCTGCTCAGTCGGATCCACGAGGCGTACAACGAGGGCGACGGCCCCCGCGAGAGCGTGATCAACGGCGTCTCGCGGATCGGCAAGGTCGTGCTGTTCGCCGGCCTGATCATGGCGTCGGTCTTCCTGGCCTTCGTCAGCCAGCCCGACGTGATCGCCAAGATGATGGGTCTCGGCCTGGGTCTGGCGATCCTGATCGACGTGCTGGTCGTCCGATTGCTGATCGCTCCCGCGGTGGTCTTCCTGCTCGGCGACAAGGCCTGGTGGCTCCCGGGCTGGCTCGACAAGATCCTGCCGAACGTCTCGCTCGAGGGACACCTGGTCGAGGGTCTGGACGAGAAGGGCGACAAGCTCCACCAGACCGAGGCCGACGCGGCCGCCAAGGCCTAGTCGCAGTCGGCGGGGCGCACGTCGCCCCGCCCACCGGCGCCGCCTTCGGGCGGTACCCCGAACGCCCCGCCGTCCCCCGACAGCGGGGCGTTCGTCGTTCCGGGGCCGCTCCGATCGCCCGCGTCGAGCACGCGACGACGACCGGCGGGCCGCGATACTTCCCCGGTGGCTCGCCGACGTTCCCCGCGCTCCGCCGGCTCGGCGACCCCGGTCCGGGTCGAGTCGACGCTCGGCGTGCTCGAGCTCGTCCCCGATCCCGACCGGCGCGCGGGGCGGGTGCTGCTGATCGACGGCCACATCCACGGCTACGTCGACCTGGACGACCCGAGCCACCTGGAGCTGGACTACGTCGCGCGGATCGGAGGGGCGCTCGAGGTGCTCGCCCCGCGCGGTGCGGCCGCCGACGTGCTGCACCTGGGCGGCGGCGCGTTCAGCCTGCCGCGGTTCCTCGCCAGCACCCGACCGCAGGTGCGCCAGACGGTGGTCGAGCGCTCGGCGGCGGTGATCAAGCTCGCCGAGAAGCACCTGCGCCTGAAGCGCGGCGAGCGGCTGCGCGTGGTCTGCGGCGACGGCCGGGTGACCGTCGAGCGCAGCGACGACGAGCGCTACGACCTGGTGATCGGCGACGCCTTCGTCGGGGTCGAGACCCCGACCGGGATGGCGACCGCGGACTTCGCGGCCGAGGTCCGGCGGACCCTGCGCCCCGACGGGGCCTACCTGCTGAACGTGATCGACCAGCCCCCGTGGCCGGTCGTCGCCACCCAGGTCGCGCACCTGCGCGACGCGTTCGGCCACGTGGTCGGGTTCGCCGGACGCGAGGTGGCCCGTCGCAAGCACGCCGGCAACATGCTGCTGCTGGCCTCCGACGCCCCGCTGCCGCTCGACGCGCTGCACCGCCGGCTGGCCGGCGGCGCCCACCCGGCCGAGGTGCTCAGCGGCGAGCAGCTGGTCGCGGCCTACGGGTAGGCCGGGGCGCCACGAACGCGACCGCGGCCCTCAGGGAAACGCCGGTTTGCCCGCTCCTCGCGGGCCAACCCCGCTCAGCCACTCCGCGGCAGCGTCTCGCCGACCCATGCGGCGATCGCCGGCACGTGCTGCGGGGCGATCTGGTGACCACCGTCGAAGTCGAGCGCGGTCAGGTCCAGGCCGCCGCCGGAGACCAGCGCCCGGGCCTGCTCGGCGAAGCCGTACGCGATCACCGGGTCCTGACGCCCGTGCGCGTTGAGCACGCGGGTCTTCCCCGCCCGCGGCTCCAGCTCCGGCGCCCAGTCCTCGACGGTCGGCACGAACCCCGACAGCCCGAGGATCCCGGCCACGACGGGGCGGCCGGGGAGCGCCCCGTCGCGTGCGCTCTCGTCGGCCGAGGGATCGCCGGTCGGGCGGGCGGGGCGGGTGGGAGCCAATCCCAGCGCGTGGCTCATCACGGAGCCCATCGAGAACCCGCCGAGGATCGTCCGCGCGGGAGCGACCCCGGTGCGGCTCCAGAGCTCGTCGTGAAACGCCGACAGCGCCAGGTAGGACGTGCGGAACGTGTCGGGATCGGGGTAGCCGACCTGCGGCACCACGTACCAGTGCTTGCCCGGCCAACCCGGCACCCGCAGCGGCGCGCCCGGGGTGACGACGTGCAGCCGCCGCTCCGGGTCGAGCACGTCGGCCAGCCCGAGCAGGTCGTGCTCGTCGGACCCGCGGCCGTGGTGGAGCACGAGCAGGCCGTCGGGACTCCCCGCGGCGGGACGCTCCTCGAACGCGAGGGTGGGGACTGCGGGTTCTGCCATCTTCGATCACCCCGTGGTAGTTGCTTGAGCAACTATACCATCGGGCGGCGCACCGCGGGCGGAGCGCAGATCGGACATGCTCCGGGCATGTATACGCTCGTACGACTACCCCGTCGTACCGGATCGCTCGCCGTCAGCGTCCTACTGGCGGCCGGGAGCCTGACCGGCTCGGCCGCCGCCGCGACCACGGTCACCGGCCCGACGGTGGGGGTCTCCCCGGCCGCGTCGCCACGGCTCGGCGTCTCGGCCCGGCTCTCCGTCGACGCCCGCTACCGGGCGGGGCGCATCACCGTGGACCTCCAGCACCGCACGAGCCCTGAGCGCTGGAGCACCGTCGCCTCGCGCGGCGTCTCCGGTCGCGCCCGGGACGTCCGGATCGGCCTGCCGATCGCGCAGATCAAGCGCTGGCCGGCGACCATCCGCCTCCGGGTGCGCCTCCACGGCCGCAAGCAGGTCCTGGCGACCAGCCGCACGCGCGTCGTGACGCAGGCACCGCCGCCCGCCGCCCCGTCGCCGGTCTTCGACGCCCCGGCGCCGCCCGCGTCGGCGGTGCCGATACTCACGTCGCCGACGCCTCCGCCGCCGACGCACCGGCCTGCGCCCGAGCCCGAGCCTCCGGCCGCGTACAGCGGGACGCTGCCGAGACTGGAGATCGCCGTCCGGGACGGCGAGACGATCACGACGAAGGAGCCGTACCGGGACGCCCGCCTCACGCTGACGACCGTCGACGGCGACACGGCCTACGACTCCAAAGACGGCGAGCCCGACGACGAGATCAAGGGCCGCGGCAACACCACCTGGGGGATGCCGAAGAAGCCGTACCGCCTGAAGCTGGACAAGAAGGCGAAGCTGCTCGGCATGCCGAGCAGCCGGCACTGGGCGCTGCTCGCCGACTGGGCCGACCCGTCACTGCTGCGCAACGAGCTGATCCTGACCCTCGGTGCGCGATCCGGCCTGACCTGGACGCCGCGCACCCGGGCCGTCGAGGTCGTGATGAACGGGGAGTACGCCGGCGTCTACCACCTCACCGAGCACGTCCGCGTCGACGCGGAGCGCGTCGACATCGAGGTCGGAGCGCCGGACGAGCCGGCCGAGGCCAGCGGATACCTGATCGAGCACGACCTGCGCCTGGGCAGCGAACCGGAGGTCGACTGCACACAGGACGCTCTCGGCCTGCTGGCGCCCGGCTTCGTGACCTCGGCGGCCCTGTCGGGCGTGAGCAGTCCGTTCGCCCTCAAGGAGCCGGAGTGCTACGGCCCGGAGCAGCGCGACTACATCAAGGGCTACGTCGAAGCGCTCGAAGCCGCCCTCTACGGAACCGACTTCGCCGACCCGGCCGCCGGCTACCGCACGTACGTCGACATCGACAGCGCGATCGACTACCTGCTGATCCAGGAGCTCGCCCAGAACCCCGACGCGTGGTTCTCGAGCGTCTTCGCCTTCAAGCCGAGCGCTCCGGGCAAGCTGACGATGGGGCCGCTCTGGGACTTCGACCTGGCGCTCGGCAACTACGGCCGGGCGTGGGAGCCCGGGACCGGGCCGGCCACGCCCGGGGTGTACCTGGGCGGTCGCGGCTGGCCCGGCCGCATGCTGCAGGACCCGTGGTTCCGCGACGCGACGGCCGAGCGCTGGCAGACCTTGCGCATCGCGGCGCTGGAGCTGCTCCCCCTGCTGACGCGGCGCGCGGACGACTACGCCGCCGCCGCGCTCCAGGAGCACCGCCGCTGGCCGCGCGAGACGACGTTCGCGGACGAGGTCCAGGCGGTTCGCGCGTGGATCGCCGATCGCATCGCCTGGATGGACCAGCAGTTCCCGGCACCCGCGTAGCCGGCACGGCCCGGCGCCGACAGCGGCGCCGGGACCACGGAGCGCCGGCCCGGCGCTCCCCGGCCCGTGCTCAGGCGCCGGCGGGCGCCTCGATCTCGCGCTTGAGGATCTTGCCCGTCGGACCCTTCGGCAGGGCGTCGACGATCCAGACCTTGCGCGGGTACTTGTAGGCGGCGACCTGCTCCTTGACGAACGCCTGCAGCTCCTCGGGCGTCACCTCGGCGCCGGGCTTGAGCCCGACGGCCGCGCCGATCTCCTCGCCCAGCTCCTCGTGCGGGATCCCGACGACGGCGGCCTCGGCCACGGCGGGGTGCTCGTAGAGCACCTCCTCGATCTCCCGCGGGTAGACGTTGTAGCCGCCGCGGATGATCAGGTCCTTCTTGCGGTCGACGATGAAGTAGAAGTCGTCCTCGTCCTTCTTGGCCATGTCGCCCGACGAGAACCAGCCGTCGGCCGAGATCGCCGCGGCGGTCGCCTCGGGGTTCTTCCAGTAGCCCTTCATCACGTTCGGGCCCTTGATCTGCAGCTCGCCGACCTCGCCGACCGGCACCTCGTTGCCGTTGTCGTCGACGACCCGCAGCTGGACGCCCTCGATCGCGACGCCGATCGAGCCCGGCTTCTGCGGCAGGTCCGCCCGGCTGAACGAGGCCACCGGCGAGGTCTCCGAGAGCCCGTAGCCCTCGAGGATCGGCGTGCCGAAGGTCTCGGTCACGCCGCGCAGGACCTCGACCGGCAGCGAGGAGCCACCGGACACGAACAGCCGCAGCGAGCTGGTGTCGAACGACTCCCGCTCCGGGTGGTGCAGGACGGCGCCGTGCATCGTCGGCACGCCCATGAAGATCGTCACCTTGTCGCGCTGCACGACCTTGAGCGCGTCGGTCGGGTCGAACCGCGGCAGCAGCGTGACCTCGGCGCCGACGGCGACCGAGACGTTCAGCGCGCAGGTCTGACCGAAGACGTGGAAGAACGGCAGGCCGCCGAAGAAGACGTCCTCCTCCGACGGGTCGAACAGGCCGATCGAGGCCTGGACGTTGCTGCCGATGCTGTTGTGGGTCAGCTCCGCGCCCTTCGGCTGACCGGTCGTGCCGGAGGTGTAGAGCACGACCGCGGTGTCGTCCGGATCCTTGTGGGCGACCTCGGCGATCGGCTCCGCCGCGCCGACCCGCTGGGCGATGTCGCTCGGCTCGACGAGCAGCACCTCGGCGCCGTCGACCTGCGCGGCTCCGCCCTCCGCGGACTCCGCGAAGCCGTGCCAGGCGAGCAGCAGCTTCGCCCCGGAGTTCTCCAGGTAGAACGCGACCTCGCGCTTGGACAGCAGCGGGTTCATCGGCACGACGACCGCACCGAGCCGCAACGCCCCGTAGTACGCGAGCGGGAAGTGCGGCACGTTCGGCAGCATGATCCCGACGCGGTCGCCCTCCTCGACCCCGAGCGAGCGCAGCAGTCCGGCGACCCGCTGGCTGCCGGCCTCGAGCGCGGCGTAGGGCACCGCCGCCTCGTCGAGTCGGATCGCGATCCGTTCCGGGTGCTTCTCGGCGGTCGTGGTCAGCAGGGTCGCGAGGTTCGCATTGGCGGCCATGCCCTGGATCCTGTCATCCCGACCGGCCTTTGTGCCGTTTTTATCCGTTTGACCGCCCAGGCCTACCGGCGAGTAACACCCGTAGCCAGCGTGCGACGACGCCCGCCGCACCCGACCCGCAGGCGCGTTCGGCTCGATGCGCCCTTCCGAGGACGTCGAAGCGGTGGGCCCGCTCCGGAGCGCATCCCTTGCGCCTGGACGCCGAACCTTGCCTGCGCTACGGTTCGTAGAGAATCTCAGCCCGACTGACTAAGATTCTTGCAGTCCTCCCCGCGACCGTGGTACGGTTTCACCAACAACAGTTGACGACTTCAACTACAAGGCCGTGACCCTGATGCCCAGCACCCTGCTCCTCATCCCGCTCGACGACGGCGTCGTCTTCCCGACGATGGACGTGACCCTCCCGATCGACCCCGGGAACGAGGACCGCGTCCTGCTGGTCCCCCGGATCAACGGCGAGTTCGCCGCGGTCGGCACGATCGCCCGCGTCAAGAACCGCGTCCGCCTGCCCGGCGGAGGCCACGGCGCCCTCGTCGAGGGCGAGGCCCGCGGCGTCGCCGGGGCCGCCGCCACCGGCGCCAACGGCAGCCTCCGCGTGTCCGTCGAGGAGCACCCCGACGACGTGCCGGTCGACGGCACCACCCGCGAGCTGACCCGCACCCTGCGGGCGACGATCGAGGAGATCCTCGCCGTCCGCGGCGACGACGGCTCGGTCGCCGCGGTCCTGCGGGCGATCAAGGAGCCCGGCCAGTTGGCCGACTCGCTCGGATACGACCCCGAGCTGACCGTCGAGCAGAAGGTCGAGCTGCTGGTCACGCTCGACGTCACCGAGCGCCTGGAGAAGGCGATCGCCGTGATGCAGGAGCGCCTCGGCGACCTGCAGCTGCGCCAGAAGATCCGCGACGGCGTCGAGTCCGGCGCCCAGAAGCAGCAGCGCGAGTACCTGCTGCGCAAGCAGATGGAGTCGATCCGCAGCGAGCTCGGCGACGACGACGGCTCGGTCGTCGACGAGTACCGCCAGAAGATCGAGGCCGCCGGCATGCCCGAAGCCGTGCGCGAGCAGGCCGACAAGGAGCTCGCGCGGTTCGAGCGGATGGGCGGCGAGGGGTCGGGCGAGGCCCAGACGATCCGCAACTACCTCGACTGGCTGCTGGCCGTGCCGTGGGGAGAGCGGTCCGAGGAGAACCTCGACCCCGTGCACGCCCGCGAGGTGCTCGACGGCGACCACTTCGGGCTGGACGACGTCAAGGACCGGATCGTCGAGTTCCTGGCCGTCAAGCAGCTGCGGTCCGACCGCGGCCTGGACGACCCGGCCGCCGCCGGCAAGGGCCGCCGGACCGGCGGCACGATCCTGACCCTGGCCGGGCCTCCCGGTACGGGCAAGACGTCGATCGGCGAGTCGATCGCCAAGGCCACGGGCCGCGAGTTCGTGCGGATCGCCCTGGGCGGCGTGCGCGACGAGTCCGAGATCCGCGGGCACCGCCGGACCTACATCGGCGCCCTGCCGGGACGGTTGGTCCGTGCCCTGCGCGACGCCGGCACGATGAACCCGGTCGTGCTGCTCGACGAGGTCGACAAGCTCGGCGCCGACTGGCGGGGCGACCCCTCGGCTGCCCTGCTCGAGGTGCTCGACCCGGCGCAGAACCACAGCTTCCGCGACCACTACCTCGACATCGAGGTCGACCTGTCGCAGGTGCTGTTCCTGGCCACCGCCAACAACCTCGAGACGATCCCGGCGCCGCTGCTGGACCGGATGGAGGTGATCCCCTTCGACGGCTACACCGTGGCCGAGAAGACCGCGATCGCCCGCGACCACCTGGTCCCGCGTCAGCGGACCGCCAACGCGCTGCACGACGACGAGATCTCGATCGAGGACGGCATCCTGCGGACCGTCGTCGACGAGTACACCCGCGAGGCGGGCGTGCGGCAGCTGGAGCGCCAGATCGGCACCCTGCTGCGCAAGACCGCAACGAAGATCGCCTCCGGCGACGTCGAGCAGCGGCCCGTCGTGATCGACCTCGACGCGGTCCGCGACGCGCTCGGCCGGCAGAAGGTCTTCCACGAGGCGGCGGCCCGCACCGCGGTCCCCGGCGTGGCGACCGGCCTGGCCGTGACCGGCGCCGGCGGCGACGTGCTGTTCGTCGAGGCCTCGCGGATCCCGGTCCCGGGCAGCAAGGGCTCGCTCGTGCTGACCGGTCAGCTCGGTGACGTGATGAAGGAGTCCGCGCGGATCGCCCTCTCGTGGGTCCGCGCCAACGCCGACCGCCTGGACATCGACCCGGCCAAGTTCGAGGACGCGGAGTTCCACGTCCACGTGCCGGCCGGAGCGATCCCCAAGGACGGCCCCTCCGCGGGCATCACGATGGTCACCGCGCTGGTCTCGCTGCTGACCGGTCGCCCGGTCAAGCACACGGTCGGGATGACCGGTGAGGTCACCCTGCAGGGCCGGGTGCTGCCGATCGGCGGGCTCAAGCAGAAGAGCCTGGCCGCCCATGCGGCCGGCTTGACCGACATCGTGATCTCCGAGCGCAACCGGGGCGACCTGGACGACGTGCCCGAGGAGGTCCGCGACGCGGTCACCTTCCATCCGACGATGAGCCTCTCCGAGGTGCTCGACGTCGCGCTGGAAGCCCGGGTCGCCGAGCCGGTCGTCCACTAGGCCCACGGTCCCGTCCCCGCGCCGCAGGTCGGCGCGGGGACGGAGGACCCGGGAGCGCGGCACCCGTGCCCCGGCCGGCGGGAGGCCGGCCGGGGCACGGGCCGTCGCGACGAGCGCGCAACGGGCACCAGCTGCAGCGGGTGCAGCACCTACTCCCGTGGTGCTACACTCGGATCGTGGCGACCACCCGTCCCCGGCACTCGATCACCGAGACCGACGACATCGCCGCGGCGCTCGACGCCGCGAGCGAGCGGTGGCCGGGTGAACCGCGAGCCGCGTTGCTGCGGCGCCTGGTGCACGAGGGGCACCGCACTCTCGACGTCACGACGGCCCGACGGCGACTCGACCGGCTCGCCGCCGTGCGGAGGGCCAGCGGCGCGATGACCGGGGTCTACCGGTCCGACGAGCTGCAGCGCCTGCGGGACGACTGGCCGGCGTGATCGTCCTCGACGCCAGCATGGTGATCGCCCTGCTGGACGGGGACGACGCCCATCACGCGGCAGCGACCCGGGTCTTGGCGGACGCCGGGGCCGTCGACCTGGGCATCAGCCCGATCACCCTCGCCGAGATCCTCGTCGGCCCGACCCGCGACGGACGGGCGGACCAGGCTCGGGCGTTGCTGGACGCCCTGGACCTGAAGTCGATTCCGTGGGGACCGGACACGCCGGCGCGGCTCGCGGCGCTTCGGGTGGCGTCGAAGCTGAAGCTGCCCGACTGCTGCGTGGTGCTCGCGGCGGAGGAGGCGGGCTTCGGCACCATCGCGACCTTCGACGCGCAGCTGGCACGCGTCGCCGTCGAGCGGGGCCTCGCGGTCCTCGACGGCGGGGCGTAGGCCCCGTCTCAGCCGCCCAACGCGATCCGCGCTACCACGGCGCTGACGTCCGTCGCCCGGTACTCGACGGGCGGGGTCCACGGTCCCGTCGGCGAGAGCGCGACGTCGACCGCGCGCACGATCGCTTCGGGCACCAGACCGCTGACGACGTTGCTGCCGCACTCGACGGTCTCCGGTCGTTCGGTGGTGTCCCGCAGCGTCACCGCCGGCACGCCGAGCAGGCAGCACTCCTCCTGAACCGTGCCGCTGTCGGTCAGGACCGCCCTGGCGTGCTGCTCCAGCGCCACGAACTCGAAGAACCCGAAGGTCCCTCCCCCGCGCAGCCGCTCCCCGTCGACGGCGACACCGAACCGCTCCAGGCGGTCGCGCGTCCGCGGATGCAGGCTGACGACGACCGGCAGGTCGTGGGCCTCTGCTGCCGCGGTGACCCCGGCGATCAGCGAGCGCAGCCGCGACTCGACGTCGACGTTCTCCTGGCGGTGCGCGGTCAGCAGCAGGTACCCGCCCGGCGTCACTCCCAGCTCGTCGAGCACCCGCTCCGCCGCCGCGTCGATCGCCGGCCGGTGGTGGAGCAGGACCTCGTTGATCGGGTTGCCCGTGACGAGGATCCGCCGGGACTCGATCCCCTCGGCGAGCAGGTTGCGGCGACTGCCCTCGGTGTAGGGCAGCAGCAGGTCGCTGGTGTGGTCGATGATCCGCCGGTTGACCTCCTCGGGGACCCGATCGTCGAAGCAGCGGTTGCCGGCCTCCATGTGGAGGACCTCGATCCCCATCCGCTTGGCGACCAGCGCCGAGAGCGCGCTGTCGGTGTCGCCGAGCACGAGCAGCCGGTCGGGTCGGACGTCGCGCAGGACGGCCTCGACCCCCGCGAGGATCTCGCCGATCCGCACGCCGAGCGAGCCGCCCGAGATCCCCAGGTGGTGATCCGGGGCGCGGACCCCGAGCTGCTCGAAGAAGACCTCGCTCAGGCCGCGATCGTGGTTCTGGCCGGTGTGGACCAGCGTGTGCTCGCAGCCCGCGTCGAGGCGCTCGACGATCCGGCTCAGGCGGATGATCTCGGGACGCGTCCCGAGTACGGTGACGATCTTCATGCGTCGAACTCCGGTCGGTCCTCGAGTCGCATCCGGTGACGCGTCAGCAGCGCGTCGACCCCGGGCCGGTCGAGCAGATCGTGGTGCGAGCTGTACTCCTCCAGCTCGAGCGCCTCCCCGGGGGCGTCGTCCTCGCGCAGCTCGGGCAGCACCGAGCGGACCGCCAGGTAGTCGCCGCGGCGCACCGTGCGCAGGGCCTCCTCCTCCGACACGAGGATCTCGTGGATCTTCTCGCCGGGCCGCACCCCGGTCAGCT
This sequence comes from Patulibacter sp., assembly GCA_041648495.1. Taxonomy (GTDB): domain Bacteria; phylum Actinomycetota; class Thermoleophilia; order Solirubrobacterales; family Solirubrobacteraceae; genus Patulibacter. The sequence continues at coordinate 3,625 of JBAZOW010000039.1, read as the reverse complement.
CGATCGGCACGTCGCGGTCACCGACCAGCGCCGCGGCGAGATCGGTGATCCGGACCGCCGGGGCGTACGGCACGTAGGTCTCGCCGGCCCGGCCCGCGCGCAGCGCCGCGAAGACCGTGTCGACCGCATCGTCGAGGCTCAGCAGGAAGCGCGTCATCTCGGGCGAGGTCACCGTCACCGGACCGCCGCGCCGGATCTGCTCGTGGAACAGCGGGATCACCGATCCGCGCGACGCGAGCACGTTGCCGTAGCGGGCGGTCAGGAACCGCGTCCGCGGGCCGCCCCGACGGGCCGGCGCGTCCAGGTTGGCGCGCGCCAGGATCCGCTCCTGCAGCGCCTTGGTCATCCCCATCACGTTGACCGGCTTGCACGCCTTGTCGGTGGTGATCCCGACGACCGTCTCGACCTCGAGGCCCTGCTCGCGGATCGCCCGGACCAGGTTCTCGGCCCCCATCACGTTCGTCCGCACCGCTTCGAACGGCGCGTACTCGCAGGTCGGCACCTGCTTCAGGGCCGCGGCGTGGAAGACCACGTCGGCCTCGCGGATCGCGGCCGACAGGCTGCGCAGATCCGTGACGTCGCCGATCCGGAACGCCAGCGGGGCCGACGACGCGAAGACCGCCTCGTCGGTGGCCGCCCGCCGCTGCTGGAAGGCCAGGCGCATCGCATGCTGCTTGGCCTCGTCCCGCGAGAAGACGACGATCCGCTCGGGATCGCCGAGCTCGCCGGTCAGCAGCCGGCGGACCAGGGCGCGGCCGAGCGACCCCGTCCCCCCGGTGACCAGGACCCGCTTGCCGGTCAGCACGTCGTGCCCGTCCGGATCGCGTCGTACGGGGTCGCGTCCGCCGCGATCGCGTCGAGCATCGCGGTCCACGACGGCGGCGACCAGCCGGTCGCGTCGCGGAGCCGCGTGCTGTCGAGGCTGCGGTCGATCACCAGGCTCTCGTCGGGGTCGATCTCGATGGTCATCGCCAGGGCGGCGGCCAACCGCCGGAGCAGCGACAGCTTGTCGATCGGCTCGGCGCTGGCGTGCCAGACCCCGTGCAAATCGGGGTGCCGCTCGATCAGGTCCCCGATCAGGTCCGCCAGGGCGGCGGTGGTGAGGCCGCTGAAGATCGCCCGCGAGAAGCCCCGGACGGCCCCGCCGTCGTTGCCGATGAACCACTCGAAGAGGCCGTGGGCGTCGCGCAGCTCACGGCCGACGATCGACGTCCTGACCGTCAGCGTGCCGGGCTCGTGCAGCTCGCCCTCGAGCTTCGAGCGGCCGTAGAGATCGACCGGGTCGGGGACGTCGGACTCGACGTAGCCCCCGCGCGCGCCGGAGAAGACGCAGTCGGTCGAGATCTGGATCGGCCGGATGCCGCGGGGAGCGCAGAGCGCGGCGAGCTCGTGCGGGAAGCGCCCGTTGATCGCCAACGTGGGACCGCTCTGGTCGGCGTCCGGTCGCTGCTTGATGATCCCGACCGCGTTGACCACCACGTCCGGGCGGAGCTCGTCGAGCACGCGCTCGACGGTCTCGATCCGGTCGACGTGCACCCCGAGCGTGGTCCGCTGCGGATCGAGCACGCGGTCGTAGCCCGCGGGGAGCGCGTCCGCCCGCAGCGTGCCGTGGACGTCGAACCGCGGTTCGAGCCGTTGGACCAGCTTGTGGCCGAGCATCCCGCCCGCCCCCAGCACCAGGATCCTGGTCATGCGCGTCTCCTCAGTCGGTGCACGGCGACGCCGAGGCGGTGCCGAAGCTTCGGGGGTGTCAGGCGGCGTCCGGCCCGCAACCAGATCGGACGCGCGGCAGGCGCCGGAGCCGCGGCGGGCACCGCGGCCGCGCGTGCGGCTGCGAGTGCGGTCTCGAGCGCCGCGATCCGTGCCTCGTCGTCCTCGAGCGCGGCCTGCAGCGCGACGATCGTCCGGTGCCGCTGCTCGGCGATCACCTCGGTCGCCCGGGCCTGCTGCTCGTAGCGGCGCACCTGGTGCTTCAGCCACGGGACCGCCTCGTCGCTGTGCTTCGCGACGCGGGACACGCGAGGGCCGACCGTGTCCCAGACGTCGAAGCGCGGGCCGTCGTCCTCGGGCGTCAACAGCGACGCGCCGTTGGCGATCAGCAGGGACCCGTACGCCTGGCCGCGCACGGCCGCGACCTCGGGCGCGAGGTCCTCGCGGTCGAAGATCTTGTCGAGCATCCGGATCTGATCCAGCGTTCGGGCGATCGCGCCCCCGCTCGTGGTCAGCGACTCGTCGTGCCGGCGCCAGACCGCGAGGCGCTCGGGAACGCAGACGAAGCGGGTGTCGCCGCCCCGCAGCCACCAGTCGAAGTCCGGGCAGTGCGGCAGGGTCGGATCCCAGCCGCCGACGCGTTCGAGGTAGCCCCGGCGCACGAGCGCCCCGGCCCCGACCAGGCACATGTTCCAGCGCAGCGCGTCGAGGAACGAGTGCTCGATGAACTCCAGCGTGTCGGTGGCCCGGTCGGCTTCGTCGACCACGTCGCACCACGGGTAGACCACCTCGGCGTCGGGGTGCTCCCGCGCCGCCTCCACCAGACGGGTGATCGCGCCGGGCAGGAAGTAGTCGTCGGAGCTGATGTAGCCCAGCAGCTCCCCGCGGGCGGCGGCGAAGGCCCGGTTGGTGGTCTCGGACTGCCCGACGTTCTCGTGGCGCCACCAGCGGAAGCGCTCCGGATCGGCGCGCTCGGCGATCCGCTCGAGGACCGCGGTCGTCCCGTCGGTCGACCCGTCGTCGATCACGATCAGCTCGACGTCGGGATGGTCCTGGCGCAGCACGCTCTCGATCGCGGTCTCCACGAATCCGGCGCGCTGGTAGGTCGGGATGACGATCGACACCAGCATCAGGCGGACAGCTCCTCGAGACGACGGATCCGGCGGTCGCGCTGGGCGACCTCGGCCTCCAGGCGGCGGATCGTGGCGTCGCGCACCCGCAGCTCGGCGTAGATCTCGGCGAGCTCCGTCCCGAGCCGCACCCGTTCGAGGTCCAGCGCGCTCGTGATCCGCTCGTCGTCGTCGACCCGCCCCGCGGGCCAGGTCACGCGCTCGGCGACCAGCGCCTCGCGTTGACGACGCAACGCCCACTCCAGGTCGCCGACCACGCCCCGTACGCGCGCGCTCGCCGCGGCGGCCGGCCCGGCCCACGTCAGGACGTCGACGTCCGCGTGGTCGTCGGCCTCGACGAACAGCCGCGTCAGCAGCTCGCGGCGGATCGTGGCGTGGCCGGCGGGATCGTCGTCGGACGTGGGGTCGGAGACCGCGGCGAGCATCGCGTCGGTGCGGGACGCCGAGCGGACCCCGTGTCGCTCGGGGTCCAGGCGGACGTCGGCGGCGATCTCGCCGGACGGCAGGTGGCCGTGCTCGCCGATCAGCCGGGCCCAGACGACGGCGTCGCCGTGCGGCCGGTGCAGCAGCTCCAGGGCGGTCGCGTCGAGCAGCTCGCTGCGCACCAGGACCGCCGCGGCCTCGACCCGGGGGCGCAGCAGCAGGTCCGCCGGCTCGAGCGGCGGCATCGGCGCGGAGACGCGCAGGCCGTCGCCATCACCGCCGGACGGGACGCGGTGGTGTCCCGCGACCGCCAGCACCGCGGTCGGGTGCGCGTCCAGCGGGCGCCGACGGGCGGCGAGCGT
>JBAZOW010000038.1:0-17879 GCA_041648495.1 Patulibacter sp. | reverse complement strand
CTGCCGACCGCGGCCGCCGACCTGGCGACGCTGATCGCCGCCGCCGAGGCCGGGGCCCGGATCGACGAGCTGGCCGTGCTGGCCGGTACCGGCCCGGTCGCCGCCGACCCCGACGCCGCGCTCCCCGTCCAGCGCGACGCCGCGCCGTTCGAGGCCCTGCGCCGCAACGCCGGATCGGGTCCGGGCGCGATCCAGGGCGTCGAGCTGCCCGCCGACGCCCCGCGCGTCACGCTGGCCTGCCTCGGGCCGCTCGCCGGGCACGCCGCGGCCGCCACCTGGGCGCAGAATTTCTTCGGCGTCGGCGGCTTGGTCGCCGTCCAGTCGACCCCGATCGAGGATCCCGCCAGCGCCGGCAACGCGGTGACCGCCGACGGCACCACGCTCGCCGCGGTCTGCTTCGGGCGGGACACCGAGGACGACGCGCTGACCTCCGCCGTCGCCGCGCTGCGCGACGCGGGAGCCCGCACCGTCTACCTGATCCAGGGCAGCGCGGAGCAGATCGAGGCCAGCGGGGCCGACGCCACGCTGAAGGACGGCGTCGACATGATCCAGCTGCTCGGCGACGCCCTGCGAGCCGTGAACCCCGGCCAGGAGGTCGTCCGATGAGCACCGTTCCGAACCTCGCCACCGCCGAGCTGGGCGACGTCGTCACCGAGCCCGTCACCCGCGACGCGATCGACGCCGCGGCCGTGCAGGCCAACGGCCAGCCGGTCGAGGAGCTGCGGTTCGCCGCGCCCGAGGGGATCGAGCTGCAGCCGGGCTACGGCTCGCAGGACATCGACGGCCTGGACTTCCTGGACACCAAGCCGGGCTTCGCCCCGAACGTCCGCGGTCCGTACCCGACGATGTACGTCAACCAGCCGTGGACGGTCCGGCAGTACGCGGGCTTCTCGACCGCCGAGGCGTCCAACGCGTTCTACCGCCGCAACCTCGCGGCCGGCCAGAAGGGCCTCTCGGTCGCGTTCGACCTGGCGACCCACCGCGGATACGACTCCGACAACCCGCGCGTCGCCGGCGACGTCGGGATGGCCGGCGTGGCGATCGACTCGATCCTCGACATGCGGACCCTGTTCGACGGGATCCCGCTGGACAAGATGTCGGTCTCGATGACCATGAACGGTGCGGTGCTGCCCGTGCTGGCGCTGTTCATCGTCGCGGGCGAGGAGCAGGGCGTGCCCGCGGCCAAGCTCTCCGGAACGATTCAGAACGACGTTCTGAAGGAGTTCATGGTCCGCAACACCTACATCTACCCGCCGGCGCCGTCGATGCGGATCATCTCCGACATCTTCGCGTTCACGTCGCAGGAGATGCCGAAGTTCAACTCGATCTCGATCTCCGGCTACCACATGCAGGAGGCCGGAGCGAGCGCCGACCTGGAGCTGGGCTACACCCTGGCCGACGGCATCGAGTACGTCCGCGCCGGGATCGGTGCCGGAATGGACGTCGACCGGTTCGCGCCGCGCCTGTCGTTCTTCTGGGCGACCGGGATGAACTTCTTCATGGAGATCGCCAAGATGCGCGCCGCGCGTCTGCTGTGGGCGAAGCTGATGCGCGAGGAGTTCGACCCGCAGAACCCGAAGTCGCTGTCGCTGCGCACGCACTGCCAGACCTCCGGCTGGTCGCTCGCGGCCCAGGACGTCTACAACAACGTCGTCCGCACCTGCGTCGAGGCGATGGCGTCGACGCAGGGCCACACCCAGTCGCTGCACACCAACGCGCTCGACGAGGCCCTGGCGCTGCCGACCGACTTCAGCGCCCGGATCGCCCGCAACACCCAGCTGTTCCTGCAGCAGGAGTCGGGCACCACCGACGTGATCGACCCGTGGGGCGGCAGCTACTACGTCGAGCGCCTGACCGCCGAGCTGGCCGAGCGCGCGCTCGCGCACATCAAGGAGATCGAGGAGCTCGGCGGGATGACCAAGGCGATCGACGCCGGGGTCCCGAAGCTGCGGATCGAGGAGTCGGCCGCGCGCACCCAGGCGCGGATCGACTCAGGCCAGCAGACGCTGGTCGGCGTCAACAAGTACCGGCCGAAGATCGACGAGCAGATCGACGTGCTCAAGGTCGACAACCACGACGTGCGAGCGCAGCAGATCGCCAAGCTCGAGCGGCTGCGCGCCGAGCGCGACGAGACCCGCACCCAGGCCGCCCTGACCGCGCTGACCCACGGCGCCGAGCAGCAGAGCCGCGGCGCGACGGCCGAGGAGTTCAACCTGCTGGCGCTGGCCGTCGACGCGGCCCGCGCCCACGCCTCGGTCGGCGAGATCAGCGACGCGCTCGAGAAGGTCTTCGGCCGCCACACCGCCGAGATCCGCTCGATCTCGGGGGTCTACAGCAACGAGGTCGGCAACATGAGCCAGTCGTTCACGGCGACGACCGCGCTGGTCGAGTCGTTCTCCGCCCAGGAGGGTCGCCGCCCGCGCATCCTCGTCGCGAAGATGGGCCAGGACGGCCACGACCGCGGCCAGAAGGTGATCGCGACCGCGTTCGCCGACCTCGGCTTCGACGTCGACATCGGGCCGCTGTTCCAGACGCCGGAGGAGGTCGCCCGCCAGGCGGTCGAGGCCGACGTCCACGTGGTCGGCGCCTCGTCGCTGGCGGCCGGGCACCTGACCCTCGTCCCCCAGCTGCGCAAGGCGCTGGACGACGCGGGCCGCGAGGACATCCTGGTCGTCGCCGGCGGCGTGATCCCGCCGCAGGACTTCGACGAGCTGCGGGCCGGCGGCGCCGCGGCGATCTACCCGCCCGGCACGGTGATCGGCGAGGCCGCCGGCGACCTGCTGGTGATGATGATGGAGAAGCTGGGGCTCGACGTTCCGCAGGACTGACCGCTACGGTCGCCCCGAGATCCCCGTGCCCCGCAAGCGTCCCTCCGTCGACGAGTTCGAAGCCGGCCTGCTGGCCGGCGAGCGGCCCGTGCTCGCCCGCGCGATCACGCTGGCCGAGAGCAGCCTGCAGTCCGACCGCGAGCTCGCCCAGGAGGTGATGGTCCGGCTGCTGCCACGGACCGGCGCGGCGCGGCGGATCGGCTTCACCGGCGTGCCCGGGGCGGGCAAGTCGACGACGATCGAGGCGCTCGGCGTCTGGTTGGTCGACCAGGGACACAAGGTCGCCGTGCTGGCGATCGACCCGTCGAGCTCGCGCGGCGGCGGCTCGATCCTCGGTGACAAGACGCGGATGCAGCGGCTGTCGATGCACGACAACGCGTTCATCCGGCCGTCGCCAACCTCCGGGGTGCTCGGCGGCGTCGCCCGCCGGACCCGCGAGGCGATGGTGCTCTGCGAGGCCGCGGGGTTCGACGTGATCATCGTCGAGTCGGTCGGGGTCGGCCAGTCCGAGGCCGAGCTCGCCGAGTTGGTCGACTGCGTCTGCCTGCTGCTGGTCCCTGGGGCCGGCGACGAGCTGCAGGGGATCAAGCGCGGGATCATGGAAGTCGCGGACCTGATCGTCGTCAACAAGTCCGACGGCGACGCGCTCAAGATGGCGCGCCGCGCCGCGGCCGACTACCGCCACGCGCTGCGGATGCTGCCGCCGTCGACCCCCGGCTGGAAGACCCCGGTGCTGAACGCCAGCGCGACCGAGGGCACCGGGATCGCCGAGACCTGGGACACGGTCGAGCAGCACCGCGCCCACCTAGAGCAGAGCGGCGAGCTGGAGCGGCGCCGCGCCGCGCAGCAGCTGCGCTGGCTGCGCCAGCAGGTCGAGGAGGTCGTCCTGGCGACCTTCCGCGACCGCCCCGGCGTGGCGGAGGCGATGGAGGCCGCGCAGGAGCAGATCCGCAGCGCCTCGGCCACGGTCCCGCAGGCGGCGGCCCGGGTGCTCGAGGCGGGCTTCGGGGCCGAGGCTCCCGCGATCCAGTAGCTCTGGGGGCCGGTCGGCCCGCACGCCGTCGAGGTTCGCCACGCTCTGCGTGCTCAACCTCTACGGCGACCGATGGGACGAAGATCCGGCCGAACCGCAGAGCTAAAGTCTGAATCCCGACAGGGATTTGCATGTTTCGGCGATCCCGTGCTAGGGTTCGCCGCGGTCAAGAGTGCCAGCGCCAAGTCCCCGGCTCGCTGGCCGGCAACCCTCCTCCGCGGTGGGGTGCCCCGGGTGAAGACCAGGCCGCACGGTCCGACGAGCGCGATGCGCTCGGAGGCTCGTGCCTGCAAGCGCGGACCCGGGTGCGTCATCGGGTCCCATCCCACGACCCCAGGAGCACCCGATGCCCACTACTCCCTCCCGTACCGCCACCGCCCCGACCACCCCGGGCCCCGACGCGACCGCGACGGACGGCCTCGCCGCCGTTCCCGCGATCGCCGACAGCCCGACCGATTCCGCGGCCCCGATCGCCCCGCTGCTCGAGGTCGTCGGCGGCGACCTGGCGGTGCCGCTGCTCGACGGACGCAGCGTCCGCTACGCCAACCTCGACTACGCCGCGACCGCGCCGGCCCTGCGCACGGTCGCCGACCGGGTCGCCCACGTGCTGCCGTTCAGCGGCAGCGTCCACCGCGGCGCGGGCCTACCGTCGCAGGCGTCGAGCCGACTCTACGAAGCCGCCCGCGCCCGGGTCGCGACCGCGCTCGGGGCTCGCGCCGAGGACCATGTCGTCTTCGTCCGCAACACCACCGACGCGACCAACCTGCTCGCGGGCAGCATCCCGGCGGACACGGGCGACGTGCTGACCCTCGACATCGAGCACCACGCCAACCTGCTGCCGTGGAAGCGGCACGGACTCGGCGCCGGGTCGGCGCAGGACGAGCACCGCTTCGGTCACCGCACCGTCGTCCACGCGGACACGATCGGCGAGACCCTGAAGCGGATCGAGGTCGCGCTCTGCGACCGCCCGACCGCGTTGCTGGCGGTCACCGGCGCATCGAACGTGACCGGCGAGGTCCTGCCGATCGACCGCCTGGCCGCGCTCGCTCACGCCTACGGCGCGCGGATCTTCGTCGACGCCGCGCAGCTGGCGCCGCACCGTCGGATCCACCTGACGCTGTCGGACGTCGACTACGTCGCGTTCTCCGGCCACAAGCTCTACGCCCCGTACGGCAGCGGCGTGCTCGTCGGTCGCGGCGACTGGCTCGACACCGCCGAGCCGTACCTGGCGGGCGGCGGCGCGGTCCGCAACGTCACGGTCGACCACACCGACTGGGCGCTCGGCCCGCAACGCCACGAGGGCGGGACCCCCAACCTGACCGGTGCGGTGGCGATCGTCGCGGCGCTCGACGAGCTCGACACGCTGGTCGACCCGGACGGGATCGACGCCCGCGAGGCGCACGAAGCCGCCCTGACCGCGCGTCTGCGCGACGGCATCGCCGCGATCGAGGGTGTGACGACGCACCGGATCTGGGACGACGACGGCGACACGATCGGCGTGGTCACGTTCTCGGTCGCCGGCTACGCTCCCGGCCTGGTCGGTGCCTACCTGTCGGCCGAGCACGGGATCGGCCTGCGCGACGGACGCTTCTGCGCCCACCCGCTGCTGGAGCGGTTCGGCCTGCCCAGGGGTGCACTGCGCGCCAGCTTCGGCGTCGGCTCGCGCTCGGAGGACGTCGACCGCCTGCTCACCGCCCTGCGGCAGCTCGCCGCCAGTGGCCCCACGTTCGCCTACTGCGAGGGCCCGGCCGGCTGGGCGCCGGAGCACGACACCCGCGACATCGGCGACTGGATCGGCGCCGACCTGGGGATCTCCCCGGAGGCGGCCGGCGTGTCGCCCTGCCGCAGCAAGGCGGCGTAGACCTTCGGCGCCCCGCTCCTGCCCGCGGGATGGCGCCGCGGAATCGGCGATTGCCGGATCTCCTGCCCGATCCGGCGATCGCCCGAATCCCAAATGCGCCCAAGTCTGTCCAGGAACTTGGATTCAGATGCCGACGAGACCTGGGGAACCCGCTCGCCGTCGGTGCACGTCCCTCTCGTGCACCGACAGCGCAACGGCTTACGGGGTGACGGTCACGTTGTTGAGCCTCCAGCCGGAGCCATACGGGGAGCCATACGTCTGGATGATCGACATGCTGTTGCCGATCGTGCTCGGGCAGGCTGCGGTCTTGGACATCGCGAACGTGACGCCGGTCGCGTCCAGGTCGATCCGGTCCTGGTCGTCGTCCACCACGATCCCCCCACCCAGGATGTCCGCCGACTGCGTTCCACGGATGGAGACCGAGCAGTCGGGGTACTTCGCCGGGCGGAAAGACAGACTGCTGCCGTATGGGTAGAGCGACAGCCTTCCGTTGTACTTGCGCCGGGGGGACGAGGGATTCTGCCCGGGTGCGAGACCGGTCAAGGTCAGAGCCATCGGCGATGCCGCACTGACCTCCACAGCGGAAGCGCTGCCATCAGCGTCCACGAACGAGCAACCGCCCCCTACCGTCGGGGACCTCTCCTGGAAGGGCGGGAAGAGCAGCGTCCGCTCTTGGCCATCGGCAACCCCCCAGCCGTATTGGATGGGGTTCCCATTGTTCCCGTGGACGCAGCCCACCGTCGTGGATCCACCGGTGCTGGGGTTCCCAATCACGTAAAACGTTGCGGCGGCGATATTGCCGATGCTGGTCACGCTAAACGTGCCGCTGCCGCTGGGCCCGGTGTGGGTGGTGATCGCGGAGGCACTGGGAACGATTGCGAGAGCCAGAACGGCCGCCGCCGCGGTTGCGGCGAGACCAATCCGTCGAAAGCGAGACATGGTTTTCCTCTGAGTCAGGGCCCAAGGGGCCGGATAGAACGTGGGTACCGCAGATGGGGAAGACGCATAGGCGACTAGAACGTCGAGATGAACGCGTGACGTTCTGCGCCCAAGGTGCTTGGCTTTCGCCCTGCGAGGCGGGGCGGCTCGCTGTCGGTGCACGTCCCTCTCGTGCACCGACAGCGCAACGGCTTAGGGGGTGACGGTCACGTTGTTGAGCCTCCAACCGGAGCCATACGACTGGAAGATCGACACGCTGTCGCCGATCGTGCTCGGGCAGGCTGCGGTCTTGGTTGCCGCGAAGCTGGCGTTGATCACTTCCGTGTCGATCTGGTCCTTGTTGTCGTCCACCACGATCTGGTTGGGGATGTCCACCGACTGGGGTCCAGCGATGCGCACATAGCAGCCGGGGTATTTTTCCGGGGCGAAAGACAGGCTGAAGGCCTGGTAGAAGAACAGCCTTCCGTTGTACCTGCGCCGTGGGGACGAGGGATTCTGCCCGGGCGCGAGATCGGTCAAGGCAAGAGCCAATGCTCCTGTTACATGGAAAGTTACAGGGCTGGTACTTCCATCATGGTCCCTAAAGAAGCAACCCCACCCTACCGTCGGGTGGGGCTGTTGGAAGGCCGGGACGAATAGCGTCCGCGCTTGGCCATCAGCGATCCCCCATCCGTGGTTGGAAGAAACGGGCATTCCACCGTTACTGTTGTAACACTGCACCGCCGTGGATCCCCCGGTGCTGGCCAGAGGCATCGAGAAAAACGTCGCGCCGACGCCAGAGGCATAGTTGGTCACGTTGTAATAGGCGGAGGGACCGGTGTTGATGCTGATCGCGGAGGCACTGGGAACGATGGCGAGAGCCAGAACGGCCGCCGCCGCGGTTGCGGCGAGACCAATCCGTCGAAAGCGAGACATGGTTTTCCTCTGATTCAGGGCCCGAAGGCCGGATAGAACGGGGCCACCGTACACCTCGCGGCGCGCGAACGCAACCTAAAACGCTGGAATGTGCGAGTGTCGCTATACGCTAGGGATGTTTCCGTTTTCTCTCTGTACCGCAGTGGTGCCTAAGTGACATACACGGTGCGCCTTCGAAGCATGCGAGTACCCTCAGCAATCACCGGTGTTGCGCAACCCCCGGGCGCGCTTCGCCCCGATGGAGACACTGTTCCCATGTAGTGGGCGGGCGCGCCACACGCCGCCCGCCCGCCCCCATTCCTGACCGCTACCGCCGCGCGCGGAGCACGACCGTGGCGGTCTTCTTGGTGGTCTTCGTCGCACCGGCCGGACGGAACGTCGCGGTCACCCGCACCGTCACGTGCTTGCCCCGGCGCAGCGCCCGGCGCGTCGCCGCGGTCAGCGGCGTGCGGACGTTGGCCACCGTGGCGGCCGTGATCGTGCGCGCGGTCCGCTTCAGGCCCTTGCCGGAGACCGTGACCCGGCCCGCGCTGATCCCGCTCACCCCGATCAGCGCCGAGGTCGCGCCGTGGCCGCGACCGACGACGGCGAACCGGCACGGCGATCCGAGGACCATTCGCGACGACTGCCGGCGACGGTTCTGACCGGTGAACAGCGCGTCGATCGTCTGCGTCTTCGTGTTCGCGCAGTAGGCGCCGTTGGTGACCGTCAGGATCCCGTTCTCGCCGCCCGCGATGCTCAGCGCGAACGTCTTCAGCGGCACGTCGGGCAGGTCGTCGAACGTGGTCCGCAGCCGCCCGCCGACCACCGAGGAGGTCGCCGTCATGTCGACCCGCACGCCGTTCGCCGACAACGGCACGTACAGCGACGGCAGCGTCTTGATGATCCGGCCCGACTTCGGGTCGGTCCGCTCGCCCCGCACGAAGTAGACCGGGCTGGTCAGCTCGTCGTGAAGGATCGACGTCGCCCGGGCGACCCCGACGATCGAGGCCGCCGGGCAGCGGTTGGTCGCCGCGGCCGCCGGCTCGCAGAGCGCCTTGGCGTTGCCCGGGTCGAGCGCCAGCGACAGCGGCAACGTGACCTGGGCGGCCTGCTGGTTGGCGTCGTCGGCGCGCGGACGCAGCTGGACGGCCAGGCCGGGATGGCCCTTCGCCCGCAGCTCGGACGTCTTGCCCGTGAGCGCGGCGGTCAGCGTCGGCTGGTAGGCCAGCTGCTCGCAGGCGCCGACCTGGAACCGGGTGGAGACGTCCGCGTTGGCGCCGTCGACCGAGCCCAGCGTGGCCCCGATCGTCGACGCGGCGCAGTTGGTCGGGTTGCGCATGAAGCCCGGGCGATCGAGCACCACGCCGAGCGAGCGCAGGCGCAGCGGGACCCCACCGAGGATCGTCGGCAGCGGGTCGGTCTCGACCGTGACCTGCGCATCCGTCGACACGCGGATCGCGGAGCGGACGACGACCGTGCCGAGGTCGTACGGTCCGGCCAGCGCGGGGACCACCAGCGACAGGCCGTACGGCGCGCCGCGGTAGCCCCCGGTCAGGTACGCCCGGCCGGCGATGCCGAGCGGCTGCGCGCCGGGACCGGCGCTGACCTCGACCCGACCGACCTGCGAGGCGGCCGAGCAGGTGCCGGCCGCCGCGTTCGCCTCGGGGCACAGCGGGACCGAGCCGATCTCGGCGACCAGGCCCTTGGGCAGGCTGACCGACGAGATCGCGCCGATCTCCTGGGTCCGGTCGGCGCGGGCGATCCGCAGCGTGAACGGGCTGGACGCCCCCGCCGTCGGGTTCGTCACGCCGGCCTGGAACGCCGGAGCGAACGGCCGCTCGCCGCACTCGCCGCCGCCGAACGTCGTCGCCACGTTGCGCACGACCGGCGCGGTCCCCGACCACGGGGTCAGGGACGCGGTCGTCGTGTCGGTGCCGCAGGCCGCCGGCGACGCCAGGGCCGCGCGGTCACCGCCGTCGAAGCGCAGCGAGAACCGCGTGAACGGCTGCTGCGGCGAGTCCTTGAACGTCGTCGTCAGCCGGCCGGTCTTCGGGTCCGCGTCGATCTCGCCCTCGAGCTTGATCCGCACGCCGGAGCCCTGCACCACCACGTAGATCACGTACTTGCCGGGGCTCGGCGACGGTCCCGCGATGATCGGACCGGTCAGCGTCTCGGACAGCAGCGGCGAGTCGATCTCGGCGCTGCCCAGCCGCGATGCGGGCGGACAGGCGGGCGGACCGGCGGAGCCGATGCCGACGCCGGCGTCGTCGCAGGCCTCGAGCTCGGTGGCGATCGACGGCGAGACGGTCCAGCCCTTCGGCAGGGTCACGACCGCGTCCCGCAGGTCCGAGGTCTGGATCTGCTCCGGGTCGGTGCTCTGGGGAGCCGTCAGCTCGACGTCGAGCCCGCTCGGCGCGTCGGCCGAGGTCGTCTGCGGCGTGACCGTGACCTGGGGCTCGAACGGCACCTGATCGCAGCCCGTGCGCGGCGCCATCGCCACGTCGGTGTCGAGGAAGGCGTCCGGGGCCTGCCACGAGGCGACGCTGATCGTCGTCGTTAGGTCGGCGTCGCAGCGGGTCGGGTTGCGCAGGAACGTCGCCGGCGTCGCCGACGACGTGCAGTTCGTCTCGGCGTTGTAGAGGCACGGCGAACGCTCGCCGTCGTGCGCCGGGTCCGCGGGGATGCCCCACAGAGTCATGTCCTGGGCGAGCACGCGGCCGGCCTGGTTGATGTTGCGGATGTCGGTGTCGATGCCGAAGTCGTCGGGACGCACGCTCGCGACCATCTGGACGTTCGGCGCGTTGCTGACGTTGAAGCCGAAGCTCGCGGGCTCGCCGTCGGCGGCCACGAGGTTGAAGACCGGCTGCCAGCGCTCCTGGTATCCGAATCCGAGGTCGTAGCGCAACAGGACCTTGCCGACCTGGGTCTCGGCCGGACACGGTGCCGCGACCTGGACGAAGACCTCCGGCCGGCAGGTCGGGACCGCGTTCGGGTCGCCGACCAGCCCCGGCGGCAGCGAGACGCGGACGTGACGGATGCCGCCACCGTCGGGAATCAGCGGGTTGTCCGCCCGGGTGTTGAAGGCGAAGTTGACGCGGAAGTCCGCCGGAGCGCCGGCCTGGGTCGGCGTCGCGGCGGCCACGACGTCGCGGATGCCGAACTCGGCGGACGCCGCGGGGGCCGCGACGCCGGCGACGACCAGGGCCGCCCCCAGGGAACGCAGGGCGACGCGGGTGGCGCGCGTGAGGCGCGAACGGGACACGGACAGGTCCTTGCTCGTGATGGTCTGCGGGCGCGGCATGCTCATCGTCCCGCCTTCGTGGTCTGGGGAGCGACGAGCGTGACCGTGGTCCTCGTCGCCTTGCGCACGCCACTGACCGACACGCTCACGGTCAGCTTCAGACGCCCGGTCCGCTGCAACCGTGCGCGGGCGGACTTCGGCAGCTTCAACGTCAGCGTCGACCGGCCGGCAGCCGTCCGCGACGCGCGAGCGGTCGCGATCGTCCGTCCGGCGAGCTTCGTCTTGACGGTGATCCGGGCGGCGGCGCTCACCTGCACCTGCAGCCGGGTCCGGCCGCTGCGCGCCCAGCTCCGGCGCGCCGCGGCGCTGAGCTTGGACACCTCGAACGTGGTCGGGGCCGGCGCAGCGGGCGGATCGACCGGCACCGAGAAGACCCCGGTCGAGCCGATGACCTCCGGGACGACGGGCGTCGTCGGCACGTCCGGGCGCTCGCAGGTGCTCACCGTGCACGGCTGCTCGACGGACGGGAAGCCACCGCCGATCCGCGCGGTGTAGACGTCGCGGTAGCCGTGGTCGACGTCCTCGGGCGCCAGCGACGCGTTGCTGACGAAGAAGACGTCGCGACCGTCGGCGCTGACGTCGATCCCGTGCGACTCGCCCTCGGGCGCGCCTCCGGAGATCAGGTGCAGGCCGTCGTCGTCGTAGCCGTAGACGTCGAACAGCTCGTTCCGATCCTCGGGCAGCAGCGCGTCGGCGGTCTCGAAGACGG
This sequence comes from Patulibacter sp., assembly GCA_041648495.1. Taxonomy (GTDB): domain Bacteria; phylum Actinomycetota; class Thermoleophilia; order Solirubrobacterales; family Solirubrobacteraceae; genus Patulibacter. Next base: position 6,311 of record JBAZOW010000038.1, on the reverse strand, counting down.
CCAGGCGGCCGTCGGCGGTGGTCACCCGCGACGGGTTCATCCCCGGGTTGGCGCTGACGCTCGGATCCGCGTTGGACACGGTCGCCCCTTCGGCGGCGATCGATCCGTCGGGCGGGCACGAGAGGCAGGTGATCGTGTCGCTGGGGGCGTCGTAGCGGTAGACGGCGACGCGGTTCGGCGCCAGGTTGGCGCCGGCGAGCACCGTGCGGGTCTGGAAGACCAGCCGCGAGCCGTCGGCGGACACGCCGCCGAGGTTCGCGCCCTGGCCCCGGATCCAGCCGGCACTGTCCTGCGCCGAGATCGCGGAGATGTAGTGCGCCCCGTCGTCGGTGACGCGGAACAGCTTCGGCTGGTTGGTCGTGCCCATCCCGGGGTCGAGTTGGGCGCTCGAGACCACGTAGGCGACCGACAGATCGTCGGACGTCTGCAGCACGCCGGTGATCGTGCCGGCGACCATCAGCCGCAGCTCGTCGGTGGCGACGTCGTAGCGGTAGAGCCCGCCGCCGACCGGCGCGTCGGAGGTCAGCCGGCTGGGGGTCGAGAACAGCACCCGCGAGCCGTCCTCGGTCGCTGCGCGGTAGGTCGTCAGCGCCGTGCCGGGCGCGCCGTTGACGTCGGCCGAGATCAAGGTCGTCACGCCGTCGCGCCGCATGTAGAGCTGCGAGACGCCCGGCGTCGTCGTGAAGAACCGCGTCCGGCCGTCGGCGGAGATCGCCCGGTCGTCGCCCTGGAAGCCGCGCCCCTGGCCCAGCCGCGCGCCGGTCGCCACCGCGCCGTTCGGCAGGCGGGAGAGCAGCTCGACCCCGTCGGGGCCGTGCAAGTACAGCTGTGTCGTGCCGCCGGGGACGTCGGCCAGCATCGGCTTGGTCGTGCTGACCACGAACGACCGGCCGTCCGCGCTGGCGCCGACCACGTCGCTGTCCGCGGCGTTCGTGTCGGGCAGCGACAGGGACGGCGTCGCCCAGATCGTCGCCCCGTCGCGGACGCGGGCGACGTCCTTCATGCCGTTCTCGTCGCCGACGGCGATCGGCCCCCACCCGTCCGAGAAGACCGCGCTCAGATCGGAGCTCAGTCCCGCGGTCACCATCGCGTCGAGCAGCGTCGGATTGGGCTCCGGCACGGTCGGCTGCATCGTCGTCGAGCTCCAGCCGTCGACCCCCCGCCGCGCGACGTAGGGGATCGAGTACAGCGCGTGACCCGGGTCGCCGAGCACCGAGAAGGACTCGTAGGCGACGGCGTCACCGTCGGCGGTCGCGAAGTAGCCGTAGGCGACGTCGCTCCCACCCTTGGCGGCCGGTGACACCAGCTCGAAGACCCGCTCCGGCGCGGCGACGGCGGACGCCGGGACCGCCAGCGCCAGCAGGCTGCCGACCAGCACGGGCAGCATCCGCCCGGCCGGCATCGGTCGACGGCGAACCCCACGAGCCACCGGGGCTTCCCGGCGGGATGGTGGACCATCGCCCCCGCGCTGATGCAGATTCCGCAAGACGTCTCTCCCCGTATGACGAACGATTTCCGGCGGCAGTACCCATGCCGAGCCGCAGCATCATAGACAGGGCGTGACAGCGCCCGCAACCACGGCGTTTCGCAGCGCGTGTGCGGCGGAATACCCCAGCATGACCGGGGAATTACCAGTGCTGACGGCGTATCCGCAGTAAGAAACATGGGGCGGTCGGAGCGACCGCGCGACCGCGCGATGACCCGCCAACGAGTCTGAGTCGAGCCGGCGCGCCGCGATCCACGATCGTCACGGACGCCAGCTACCACCACGTTCGGGTACACCCGTGAACCGGACCGCCGTCCCCAAGCGCTAGGGGGCGTTTCCGACTCGCGATCGGCACGCCGAACCGCGGCCGCGTTCGGCGACCGCGTAGCGCGGATCGAGGCCCGCGGCGCCACGCCGTCGAGGTTCGACACGCAGAGCGTGCTCAACCTCGACCGCGTGGCGAACGGCTCAGCGGTGCCGGAACTCCGCGGCGCGCTTCTCGACGAAGGCGGCCATGCCTTCCTTCTGGTCCTCCGTCGCGAACATCGCGTGGAAGACCCGGCGCTCGAAGCGGATGCCCTCGGACAGCGAGACCTCGTCGACCCGGTTGACCGCTTCCTTGGTCATCTGGGCGATCGGCTTCGACATTCCGGCGATCGTCGCGGCGGTCTTCAGGGCGTCGGCGACCAGCTCGTCGGCCGGCACGATCCGGGCGACCAACCCGGCGCGCTCGGCTTCCTCCGCACCCATGTTGCGCCCGGTCAGGCACATCTCCATCGCCTTCGACTTGCCGATCGCGCGGGTCAGCCGCTGCGATCCGCCCATGCCCGGCATCACGCCGAGCTTGATCTCGGGCTGGCCGAACTTGGCCGTGTCGGCGGCGAGGATGAAGTCGCACATCATCGCCAGCTCGCAGCCGCCGCCCAGCGCGAAGCCCGCGACCGCGGCGATGATCGGCGTCCGCACGGACCCGATCGCGTCCCAGCCGGCGAAGAAGTCCGCGCCGTACATGTCCATGTAGGACTGCTCGGCCATCTCCTTGATGTCCGCGCCGGCGGCGAACGCGCGCTCGGACCCGGTCAGCACGATGCAGCCGACCGACGCGTCGACGTCGAGGTCCTTCAGCGCCGTGGTCAGCTCGCGCATCACGACCGAGCTGAGCGCGTTGAGCGCCTTCGGCCGGTTGAGGGTGACGAGCGCGACGCGGTCGTGGCGCTCGATCAGGATCGTCTCGTAGTCGGCCACGGCTCAGCCCTCCAGGCCCGAGTTCGACGCGATCGACCGGTAGACGACCGAGAAGTCCTTGGTCGCCGCGTCGGTCTGGTTGAGGTCGGAGTAGACCTCGCCCGCCAGCTTGCCGAGCTTGGCGTCGACGCCCTGCTTCTCGACCGCCCCGAGCGCCAACCCGAGGTCCTTGTTCATCAGGCCGACCGCGAAGCCGGGCTGGTAGTCGCGGTTGGCCGGGCTCGCCGGGACCGGACCGGGCACCGGGCAGTTGACGTTGAGCGCCCAGCAGGTGCCGGTCGCGACCGACGCCACGTCGAAGAACGCCTGGTCCTCGACGCCGAGCTTCTTGGCCAACGCGAACGCCTCGCCGACGCCGATCTGGTGGATCGCCAGCAGCATGTTGTTGCAGAGCTTCACGGCCTGGCCGGCGCCGGAGTCGCCGCAGCGGACCGCCTTGGCGCCCATCACGTCGAAGACCGGGCGCGCCGCATCGACGACGTCCTCGGGACCACCGACCATGAAGGCCAGCGTGCCGGCCTTGGCGCCGACCACGCCACCGGAGACGGGGGCGTCGAGCGCGCGCAGGCCCGCGGCCCGTGCCTCGTCCGCGGCCGCCCGGGCGTCGTCGACGTCGATCGTCGAGGTGTCGATCAGCAGCGCGTTCGGCTGGGCGTTGGCGAGGATGCCCGCGTCGCCGTGGTAGCACTGGTGGACGAGCGCGCCGTTGGGCAGCGACGTGATCACCACGTCGGCGCCGGCGACGGCCTGCTTAATCGTCGTCACCGGGGTCACGCCCTCGGCGGCCGCGGCGTCGAGCGCGGCCGGGGCCACGTCGAAGCCCTGGACGACGAAGCCGGCCTTGGCGAGGTTGATCGCCATCGGCCCGCCCATGTGGCCGAGCCCGACGAATCCGACGGTGCTGCCTGCGGAGATGCTCATGCGTTGAACTCCAGATCGCCTGCGCCCAGGGGCGCGAAGTACCGGTCCAGCTCGCTGTCGGAGACGTCCTCCAGCGTGGCCGGCTTCCACTGCGGGTTGCGGTCCTTGTCGACCACCTGCGCGCGCACGCCCTCGACGAAGTCGTCGCCGCTGAGGAACCCGCACGACACGCGCAGCTCCTGCGTCAGCGCCGCTTCCAACGACGGCAGCTCGCGGGCGCTGCGCAGGGCGCGCAGCGTGACCTTGAGCGACGTCGGCGACGCGCGCCGGATCGCCTTGAGGGCCTTCTCGGGCCCCTCGCCGTCCGAGGCCTCGAGCGCCGCCACGATCTGCTCGACCGTGTCGTACGCGTAGGCCGCGTTGATCCAGCCGCGGGCCCCGCTGAGCTTGCCCGCGGGGATCTCGACGTCGATCGCCTCGGCCGCTTCGATCGCGGCCTCCAGGTCGCCCGACTCCAGGTCCGCCGCCAGCTGCTCCAGCGCCTCGGACGCGACGATCCGGTCGGCCAGGCCGGCCGCGATCGCGTCGTGCGCACCGAGCCGGTCGCCGGTCAGCGCCAGGTGCGTGCCGAGCTCGCCGTCGCCGCGCGACAGCAGCCAGGTGCCGCCGACGTCCGGGGCGAAGCCGATCCCGACCTCGGGCATCGCGCTGACCAGCCGCTCGGTCGCCAGCCGGTGCGAGGCGTGGCCGGCCAGGCCGATCCCGCCGCCCATCACCACGCCGTCCATGATCGCCACGATCGGCTTGGGGTACGAGGCGATCCGCGCGTTGAGCACGTACTCCTCGATCCAGAACGTGTGGGCCGGCTCGTGCTCGCCGCTCTGGGCGGCGTCGCGCAGGGCGATGATGTCGCCGCCGGCGCAGAGCCCGCGGTCCCCGGCGCCGTCGAGCAGCACGACCGTGATCGCGTCGTCCTGCTCGAAGCGGTCCAGGCCGACCTGCAGCTGCCGGACCATCTCGAGCGAGAGCGCGTTGATCGCCTTCGGCCGGTTCAGCGTCAGACGCCCGAGCGCCCCGGCGGTGCGGACCAGGACGTCGGTGTCGGTGGCGTTGGGCTCGGTCGCCGGAGCCGTCTTCGGAGCGTTGCTCATGCGGCGCGCCCCAGCACGTCGCGGCTGACGATCACGCGCATCACCTCGTTCGGGTGGGTGGGAATGGTCTCCATCATCGAGGTCACGCCGCTCGCCCCAGCACATCCCGAGAAACGATCACGCGCATGACCTCATTGGTGCCCTCGATGATCTGGTGGGCGCGGAGGTCGCGGACGATCTTCTCCATCCCGTACTCGCTGAGGAACCCGTAGCCGCCGTGCAGCTGCAGGCCCTGGTCGGCGACCTTGATCGTGACGTCGGTGGCGACCCGCTTGGCCATCGCGCAGAGCCGGGTCTTGTCGGCGTCGCCCGCGTCGAGCGCCGCGGCCGCACGCCACAGGAACGTGCGGACCATCTCCAGCTCGGTGGCCATGTCGGCGACCGTGAACTGGACGCTCTGGAAGCCGCGGATCGGGCCGCCGAACTGCTCGCGCTCGCCGACGTAGCGGATCGTCTTCTCGAGCGCGGCCTGCGCCCCGCCGACCGAGCAGGCGCCGATGTTCAGGCGTCCGCCGTCCAGACCGGCCATCGCGATCCGGAAGCCGCCGCCCTCGTCGCCGAGACGGTTGGCCGCGGGGATCCGGCAGTTGTCGAACATGACGGCGGCGGTCGGCTGCGCGCGCCACCCCATCTTGTCCTCCTGCTTGCCGAACGACAGCCCCGGCGTGCCGTCCTCGACGACGAACGCGGTGATGCCCTTCGGTCCCGGGCCGCCGGTGCGGGCCATGATCACGTAGATCCCGGCCGTGCCCGCGCCCGAGATGAACTGCTTGCTGCCGTTGAGCACGTACTCGTCCCCGTCGAGCACCGCCGTGGTCGACAGCGCGGCGGCATCGGATCCGGCGCCCGCCTCGGTCAGGCAGTAGGCGCCGAGCTGCTCCATCGTGGTCAGCGCGGGGATCCACTTCGCCCGCTGCTCGTCGGTGCCGAACGTGTCGACCATCCAGGTCGCCATGTTGTGGATCGAGATGTACGCGGCGATCGTCGGGCAGCCCGTGGCGAGGGCCTCGAAGATCAGCGCGGCGTCCAGCCGGGTCAGCTCCGACCCGCCGAACTGCTCGCGGCAGTAGATCCCGCCGAAGCCGAGCTCCGCGGCCTCGCGGAGCACGTCGATCGGCAGGTGCTTGTCGTGGTCCCACTGGACCGCGTGGGGGGCCAGCCGCTCGTCCGCGAAGGACCGCGCCATCCCCTGGATCTCGCGCTGGTCCTCGTCGAGGTGGAACGGCGCGGTCATCGTCGCGGACATCCGCTCAGTCCATCGTCGGGATCACGAAGTGACTCCCGGCCTGATCGGTGATCTCGCTCGAGGGCCAGCGGGCGGTGACCGTCTTCGTCTTCGTGTAGAAGCGGATCGAGTCGGGGCCGTGCTGGTTCAGGTCGCCGAAGCCGGACTTCTTCCAGCCGCCGAACGTGTGGTACGCGATCGGCACCGGGATCGGCACGTTGATCCCGATCATGCCGGTGTCGATCCGGCGGGCGAACTCGCGGGCGGTGTGGCCGTCGCGGGTGAAGATCGCCGCGCCGTTGCCGTAGTCGTGCTCGCTCGGCAGCGCCAGGGCGTCCTCGAA